>JALHNK010000005.1 GCA_022843565.1 Phycisphaerales bacterium | reverse complement strand
CGGGGTCACAGTTCAGCTCGCCGGCGAGCATGCTGGCGGTCATCGACGCGGCGTTGTACTGATCCACGCCGCCGACTTGCAGGTGTCGCACGCTGCACGCCCAGTGGGGGATCGACGCGACAGCTCGCTGCCCGCTGATGCCCGCGGACTTGAGCAGCCCCGGGAGCTGCTCGGCCTGGAACGCGAAGCGCTTCGGGCCGTCGTTGATCAGGTTCGAAGGCGTCGGGAGCGAGACGGCCGCGAGGATCGTCGCCGGCGTGTCATCGCTGAGCTGGAGCACCTTCAGACTGGTTGTGCCGAAGTCGATCGCGACCGGCCGTTTGGCCGAGCCGAGAAAGCCCCCGAGCGCGAATCGACTGAGCGAGCGACCAAACATCCGTGGGTGCCTCCGTCGACCGCGCCGGGGGATGAAGCCCCGTTGCGTGGTCGCACGGAGATACATCGAGCCGAAGGCGGCGCGATACGAGCGATCAGCGCGTCAAGCCGTTGGATTCAGGCATTGCCGAAGCGACACAAACGGCGCAACCCGAACAGTGTCGCCGCCGGTGCAGCACCCACGCGCGAGCCAACGCTCAGAACGTGAACGCAGGCCCGAGAACCTTTGAGAGCTGTTCGAGCGCCAGGCGGATGTTCCACTCCTGCCGATCCCGGTCGCCCGTGGTGTTGCTGATGCTGCGGATCTCCGCGACGCGGATGCCGAGCATGTCACCGACCAGCGCCACCGCCGCCCCCTCCATCGCCTCGGCGATCGCGTATGTTCGGGTGCCGATCTCCGCGGCCTGTGCATCCGTACCCGAACAGGTCGAGACCGTCGCGATCTCGCCGACGAGCCACGACGCGGGCGACCTGATCACCGCGCTCAACGCGTCAACAAGATACAGATCAACCGCGTACGACACTCCACCCCAATGAGAGGCATCGACACCGGTGCCCTTCACACGAATCGGAAAGCCCGCGTGGCTGAGATTCGTGAAGCCCTTGGGCGTCGCGATGCCCTCATCGGCGAACGTACACGAGTCGGCGATGATGATCGTGCCGATGGCCGGTGCGGGACTGCTGGCCAGAGCGAGCGACCCGGCGATGCCAGTGCTCACGATCAACGAATGGCGATCCCGATCGGCCACCCGCGCAACGCACGCCGCGGCGTTAGCTTTGCCGACGCCGCTGATCGCCAGATCGAGGCGTGGGGCGATCTGGGTGCGAGTCCACGGTTCGAGCGCGTCGATCGCCGCTGCGGTCGCGAGCCCGGCGGGCACCAGCGCCCCACGGGCCTCCATCGGCGTCGCGAACACCAGCAGAACGTGCTTGGAACCGATCAGGGTGGTGAGCGTGGGCGACATTCCGGCCATGGCATGAGATTATGGCTCCACCGACGCAACCCATCCGAACGGGAGCCATCTACAATGGCGAGTTCTCAGGGCGATTCCCGCTCCAGGGAGTGATCCGCGGCGATCACCGAACCCCGACGATTCGTGCGAGCGTCCGGCCACAGCACGCGAAGGATGTTGTTTCCATGAGCGACCAGATCGTGAAACCCGCTCGATCCTGGGCACGCCACGCCCCGCGCATCCTCTTGGCCGTCTGCGGGCTGGCGTTCGCCGGCGTCGCGCTGGGCGCCATGCTCGGCGTCCGGCCCGCCCAGCGGGCCGACGAACCGAACGACGCGCCGGACATCGGCGCCGCGAAGGTTGTCACGTTCGACATCACCACCACCGCCACTGGCGAGCTCGAGGCACTGCGGCAGGTGGACCTGCGCAGCCAGATCGAGCAGGACACCGCCATCACCGAGATCGTCCGCGAGGGCACGCTCGTCAAGCAGGGCGATGTGCTGCTGCGGCTGAACTCCGACTCGATCCAGACGCAGATCGACGAAGAGTCGCTGCGCGTCGAGACCGCTCGGGCCGAGCTCGCCACCGCCGAGAACAACTACCTGATCCAGCTCTCGGACAACGAATCGTCGATGGCCAAGAAGAAGCTCGAAGTTGAACTCGCCGAGCTGGATCTGCTCCAGTGGCTCGAGGGCGATGTCAAGAGTAAACGTCAGGCCAACGACCTGGCGTACGAGCGCGCCGTGCGCGAGCTGGACCGCTTGAAGGACAAGTACGAGCGGTCGCTGACGCTTGAGAAGCAGGGCTTCCTCTCGCGCGACGAGCTCAAGCGTGACGAGGTGCAGTTCCTCGAGGCCGACGCGGCCCTGAAGACCGCCGAGCTCGATCGCACCGTCTACAACGAGTTCCAGTTCCCCAAGGACCAGAAGACCAAGCAATCCGCGGTCGATCAGGCCAAGGCGGAGCTGGACCGCACCGGCCGCCAGAACGCGTCGCTGATCGGCACGAAGGAAGCCGAGCGCAACAACAAGCGCCAGCAGCTCTCGCTGCGAACAACGAAGCTGACGAAGCTGCGCGAGCAGTTCGACGCCGCGACGATCAAGGCGCCCAGCGACGGGCTGGTGGTCTACGCGACGAGCCTGAACCGCGATCGCTGGGGCGGCAACAGCGAGGGCACGCTGGATGTCGGTCGCGTGGTGAAGCGGAACACGCCGCTGATCGTGCTGCCGGACACCAGCGAGATGGTGGCGTCGGTGCGGGTTCACGAGTCGATCAGCGGGCGCATCCGCGAGGGGATGAAGGCCAACGTGCGGATCGACGCTCTGGCGGGAAAGACCGTCAGCGCCAGCGTGCTGTCGGTGGGCGTGATCGCCGAGAGTGGCGGCATGCGCGATCCGAACCTGCGCGAGTACACCGTCAAGATCAAGCTCGACATGAACGCAGTGGACATCCCGCTGAAGCCCTCGATGCGCTGCGAGGCGGAGATCATGCTCGACCGCGCTGAGAACACGCTGGCGGTGCCGATCCAATCGGTCTTCGTTGAAGGCATGGTTCGGTACGTGCTGGTGCCCGAGGGTGCAAACTTCGCCCGAGTGCCGGTCCGCATCGGACGCCGCAGCGATCGCCTGGCCGAGGTCGTCGCCGGCATCAGCGATGGCCAGCGCGTGCTGCTTCGCTCAGCCCTGCCCGGCGAGCAGATCGAGCGCCCCTGGTCGAAGGAACAACTGGCGGTGGTGGGTATGAACCTGCTCCCCGATGGACGCATTGAGCCGCTGGCACGAACTCGCGGCGGAGGGCCCGGCACTCCTACGGCTGGCCCCGGCTCCCCCCCTACCGCGCCCAACCCTGCCAACCCCAACACCGCCCCGGGCGGCGGGGGCGAAGGACGCCAGGGCGCGCCGGAGCGCCGCAGGCCCGACGCATCGATGTCGCCCGCCCAGGCACCGTCCATTCCCGCGCCCGGTGCCGCGCGCCCGGATACGCCGCCCGGGACCGCCACCACGCCAGCGAGCTGAGCATCACATTGATCCGGGGTGGCGAACGCTCAAGGAGATCCCGACGTTGAAAAACCGAACGCCGCGTCGCGCTCAGCGTGTTTCCTCCGGCAAGCGATCTCAGGCGGTCGAGCGCCATCCAACGCGTTCGAACCCGGATCTGACGCACTCGCTGCGCCAGCTCTTCTGGACCAACGTCGCGCAGGAGATGCTCAACTCTCTCAGCGCCATGCTCACCGTCCAGAAGGAGCCGAGCGCTCTGGACGGCCGGCTCTCGATCCTCACGCACGCCGGTGAGCGCATCCCGATCGCCGAGGTTCACCCGCTCTTTGCGTGCAGCATCCCCGGCACAGACGCCGACCGCGACCTCTCGGCCGCGGTTCAGTGCTCGGTCTATCGCGTCGTGACGCCCTCGGGCGAGGCGTTCACGCTCCCGCTGAGCGAGGTGCGGGCGTTCCACGCTGTGAGCGAGGAACTGCAGCGCCGCATTCAAGAGGAGATGGGCGGTGTCGAAAGCGGGACCGGCGAGCCCTTCGGCTTCGCGGCGTTCGCCGAGACATCCAAGCAGCGCGCGGTCGATGCCGAGAGCATGCGTGGGCCGTCGAATCCGGGCAACGAATCGGCCCGACGTGCCGACGACCTCGAACAACCCATGCCGCGTGCGACTCCCGTTGCTCGCAAGGCCAAGCCGAAGCGTTGAGCGGACCGGCCTCCGCAGCTTCCCCCAGTTCACATCGACGAGCACCTGATCAAGGGAACCTGTCCGTACGGACGCCGACTTTGGGCTCGCGTAAATCTCCCGGAATCTGCAACGTGATCGGAGCCGAATCATCAAAGCTCGGCGAGTTGTGAATCGCCCCGGGTTCACGAGCGGCGACCGACGGCCCTCGCCGCATTGACATCTCTGCCGCGCGTCAGGTTCATCAGTTCCACTCTCTACTTCGCACGCTCGGAGCCTCCGATGCCCCAGGACAACAAAGATGCCAACGCCGCGGCACCGACATACGACGCTTGGGGCGACCTGCGCGTGCTCGTGGCGATCCCTGTGTACAACGAGGAACGCTACATCGATCGCGTGCTCTCGCGAGTGCTTCAGTACACCAAAGACGTGCTGGTGATCGACGACGGCAGCACCGATCGCACGCCGCAGATGCTCGCCCAGCACCCGGTCTACGTCCTCCGTCACCCGACGAACATGGGGTACGGGCGCGCTCTCCGCGACGCGTTCACCTTCGCCGAGGGGCACGGGTACGACTGGATCATCACGATGGACTGCGACGAGCAGCACGAGCCGGCTTCGATCCCCGCGTTCATCCGCGCCGCCGCGGCGGACGACGCCGACATCATCAGCGGCTCGCGATACATCGCGTCGATGGACGAATCCACCGAGCCGCCCGCCGACCGGCGCGCCATCAACGTTTCGCTGACCACCGAGCTCAACGACCGGCTCGACTGGTCGCTCACCGATTCGTTCTGCGGCTTCAAGGCGCATCGCGTCTCGTCGCTCGCCTCGCTCCGGCTCACCGAAACCGGCTATGCGTTCCCGATGCAGTTCTGGGTGCAGTGCGCCGCACTGGGCCTTCGCGTCCGCGAGATCCCCGTCAAGCTCATCTATCTTGACCACACACGACAGTTTGGCAACGGGCTGGACAACCCGCACGTTCGGCTTGCGCACTACCGGCATGTGCTGCACACCGAGCTCTGCCGCCAGGCGCACCGCCTGCCCGAGCACGCGCTGGCCCACCTCACCACGCCCTGCGGCGGCTGCGGCGACAGACGCTGATCAGTACATCGCGGCGACCGCGTTCTCGATCCGCTCCAGCTCACTCAACGCGGCGCCGGCGCGACAGTGCCCGCACCACGTCTCGGGCATTGACCACACCACGCCACCATCGGCCAGGGCGGTGCGATCAACCGCATCCGGTGCCGGCGGCAGCATCGCCAATCGGCCCAGCATCCGCGTGCGGAATCGCTCCTCATGGCGCTGATACTGCGGGTTGTTCACCATGCTCGCGTAGGTCGTATCGAGCTCTCGCTGCACACGCTTGATGCGTTCCTCCGGATACGGATGCGTCGCGAGCATCTGCGGCGGGCGCGGGCCGTCGCTGGCGGCCAGCAAAATCTGCATCACCCCCAGCGCGCCGCGCGGGTCGTAGTTCAGTCGCGTCATGTACCGCATGCCCAGCGCGTCGGCCTCGTTCTCCTGCTCGCGGCTGAAACCCAGCACCGCGACCTGCGCCGCGTTCGCCGCGACCTCGGCGATCGCCTGATTCCGCGCCGCGGCCCCCGCCACCCCCGCGATGAGCTGCGCCCCGAGCGCCTGGGCCATGCGATCGTTCGCGTGCCGAGCGGTGACGTGCCCGACCTCGTGCCCCAGCACGTGCGCAAGCTCGGACTCGTCCTTCATCTGCTTCACCAACCCCCGCGAGACAAAGACCTTGCCGCCGGGCAGCGCGAAGGCGTTGATCACGTCGCTGTTCAGAAACGTGAACTCCCACGGCAGCGACGGGTTGTCCCCCTCGGTCACACTCGCCAGCCGCTTGCCGATGTCGGTGACATACGCCTGGAGCTGCTGATCCGGCACCGTCCCACCGAACTCCTTGACGAGTTGCGGCTGGCTCTGCGTCCCCAGCGAGATCTCCTCGGCACGCGAGAAAAGCTGGAACTGCGACCGCCCCGTGGCGGCGTTCGTCTGGCAGCCACCAAGGTTCAGCATCGACACCGCCACCACCAGCACGCACAGCATTCGCCACAGCATGATGAGCCCTCCGATGACCAACTTCGCGACGCCCGCTCCACCACGACACCGAAGCGTACCACCGCCCCCCCCACCCCGCGGGCGAGCCTCGCACGCCCATAGAGCTGAGCACCGCGCGCTCAGACGCGCCCGCGTTTCCGCTTGGCGCGGGCGCTCTTGACCAGGGCCGCGGCCCGTTTCGGGTCGATCGAGTTGGCCCACTCACCACCGAGCTTGATCGAGGACCCCACGATCACGCCATCGGCGATCCGCAGCAGCTCACCAACACTCTCGGCGTCCACGCCAGATCCGACCAGCAGCGGGAGTTTCGTCGCGCCGCGCACAAGCTCAAGATCGCTCACGCTCGCCGGTCGCCCGGTGGACTGCCCGGTGACGATCACGCCGTCGGCGCCGCTGAACTCCGCCCCGCGCGCGTGCTCATCGATCGGCAGGTCGCCGGTGATCGCGTGCGACGCGTGCTTCTTCTGAATGTCGGCGTAGATCGCGATGTCCTCGGCACCAATGGACCGCCGATACCGCAGCAGCGGCCCCGCCGCCGCCTCGACCATCAAACCCTCATCAGCGACATGCGAGAACACAAAGTTCTCGCAGCGGATGAAGCTCGCGCCCGACGCCAGCGCGACCGCCAAGGCCTCGCGCTCGCCCCGCGCCAAGACCTGCACGCCCAGCGGCAGCTCCGGCACCGCCGCCCGCACCGCAAGCGCCGCCGCGGTCATCGCGCTGACGATCACCGGGTCGTGCGGCGCCATGACGTACGGCGCGTCATGCATGTTCTCGATCAGCATGGCATCAAAGCCCGCCTCGGCCAGCGCGCGGGCCTCCATCGCCGCCAGCACCGCGATCCGCGCGACCTCGACCTTCGAGGCCGGCGTGCCCGGCAGGGCCCGCACGTGAATCATGCCGATCAGCGAACCACGTTTGAGCTTCAGCACGCCTCAGCCTCCGTTCACGCGGGCCGAACGCCCATGGCCAGTTGACGCAGCCGCTCCGCCTGCGCCTTGCGGGTTTCATCAAAGACCTGCTTCGACACGCGATACCCCGCGTGCGCGTCGTGCGCGGGCGCGCCATCGGCCCCGCTGGCCGTCAGCGCGTCCTCGCTCTCGGTCGGCCGCACGCGGGCCTCGACCGTGCGCGCGCAGTGGTCGATGATGCACGCGTACACGAACTTGAACGCGTCGCGAGGCTGGCGCATCTGCTCCAGGGCTTCGATCAATGCATCGCGTGTGATCTCAGGAGCGAACAGATCGCAAAGCGTCAGCGATCGCCCCGTGGCGCTCGCCAGGCGGCACGCCGCGATGCGCGTGTCGCAGATGTCGTAGAGCATCGGCCCGGTCCAGCCGAGCTGCTCGACCATGTTCTGCTTGTCCATTCGGGCCTGCTGGAAGAACGCCGCGGACTCACGCATGAGCGCGTGGCGCAGCTCGATGGGCAGGAGCATCTTGACCGCGACGCCCTCCTGCTGGAGAAACGCGTTGTTGAACAGCGGCCACACCACCGTGCGCATGCGCTCGACATCGCCGGCGATCAGCGCCGGCTCGTCCACGCGATCAACAACCACCAGCAGCGTCGAGTAGCCAAACGGCTTGAGCACGCGCCGCAAACGCTGGATCATCGCCATGCGCGTCGCGTCGGCATCGGTCACCGGCATGACACCGCCACCACGCCAGCCCGTCGGCAACTCGTGCAGGCTCTGGGCAAAGCTGTGCTCCCCGCGCCCGGTGATCCGCACCTGCTTGTACACGCGCCGCGTCACGCGATTGAACATCACGCGATGCGTCCACCACCGCTTGATCACAAAGAGCACCCACACCAGCGTGCTGCCAAAGAAAAACGTCGCCCAACCCACCGCGTTGCCATCCGGCGTGCCGGTCAGACCCAGCCACTCGCGCCAGCCAAGGAAACCCGTCGTCGAATCCGGCAGATCCAGCCCCGTCGCGGTCCGCCGCGATTGATAAATCCACAGCAGCGTGACCACCGGCACCAGCCAGCCGATGCGCGCGATCACATAGCCAACATACTCGCCAAGCGGGCGGCGCACGCCCACGCCACGGCGCAGCGACTTGGCCCGATCGCCCGCGCCCTCGCCCCGGTCGTAGATCGATTGCAGCAACAACAAATCACGCCGCCACACCTTCTCCTGTGCCCGCGCCGTGCGGCGCGGCTCGGGCCCAAGGTCCAGCGTCGCAGGATCCGGCAGCGCCCCCGGCACCGTCGCGAGCCCCGCTCCGTTCTCGATCAACGCATCCACCAGTCGCGGCACAACCGAGTGCAGCACCGCATCGGCATGGTCAACCAATCGCGTCTGCTTGAACGAATCGCTCGGTGTCGTCTCGCCCTTGCGCGTCTGGCGCACGAGCCGCGCGTGCAGCCGCTCAAGAAACGCCGTGAGATCATCGTGAGCAACCAGCAACACCTTCTCCGTCGGGTTCGCGGCGTTGTGCAACGCCGCGGCGTGCTGGATCTGCAGCCGCAGCGCAGTCTTTCCGCTGCCCTTCTCGCCGAACGCAACGGACGAGCTCGCCCTGGCCATATCGCCGACGACCTTCTCGAAGTCGTTGTGCTGCGCGCGACTCGCCAGCGATGGTGAGATCGCCGCCACACCGGTGACAGAAGGCTGCCCCGAGGCCATCGAGGCCGCCAGCGAGCCGACACTCGCGCCCGGGGCCGCCGCCGAGACCAGGCGCGCAAAGACGCTGTCCTGACGCGCCTCCTCGCCGCGGAACGGGTTCTCGATCAGGCCCCAGTGTTCAAAGAATGCGCTCGGCGTCATTGCAGATGGCAGTCTACGCGATCAGCCCCCGCCAAGCGTGGCATCACCGCAACGCACACCCCGATCAGCGCCCGCGTCGCGACGCTCAACCGCCGCGGGCTCGATCTTTCAGTCCGTCCCGAGCGCGTACAGCCCGTGCCCGGCACGCTTCAGCTTGCCCTCGGTCGCCAACTGCTCCCACACCTGACGCGGGAACTCGCTGGGTGGCGTGATCGCCGAGATGGTGCCGCGGCTGCCGCCGGTCAGGGCCCGATTCGTCAGCTTGCTATCGGCGTCAAGCTGCGAGACGCGCAGCTTCTTCTTGAACGCACGCAGCCCGCTCTTGAGCTGGTCAAACGTCGGCGGCGTGAGGACCGCAGTCGCCGTGGCGCTCGCGGTGTCGGCGCTCATGGCCGCCGCGACCGCCTCAGTGACGACCGCCGACTGCACGGGGATCGGCGGCTGGGCCGGACGCGAAAGCCCGGGCACACGCTGCTGCTCGCCGATGCCGCTCTCGATCAGGGCTCGAAGGCCGGGCACGTTCCGCTCGGCGATCAACCGTCCGACTTTCATCTGGTCTGCGGTCGTCCGCTTGAGAAGGTTGTGGGCGTTGCGCCAAAGCTCGGGCGCCTTGGGCGTGGAGATCGCGGCGTCGAGTTCGGTGAGCACCTCGTTCAGACGGTTCATGACCATGAGATTGCTCCTTCTGCGCGGGTCGCGGCGCGAGCGCCGAAACAACCCCGTATGAGCCTAGCGCGATTGCTGTCCAAGTAAATACCGAACAGGATGCGGACAAAGCTCCGACATTCTCGGACCATCACCCACTCCGACCGCTCGCGGCGATCTGCGATCATGCCGCTGCGTCTGAATCCAAAGCCCGGACTCCGCGAAGTCAGTCGCGAGGTCGTTTGCCGGTTCACGCTCGCGGCGTGAACACAAAGGAGGTCGGCGGCCTTGCCACCAGCGCGAACCCGTTCGCGCGTCACGCACGATTCGGCCCTCGGGTCGAGATGTGCCCGGGGCAACGCCGCCGCGAGTTTGTGTAGGACACGCTGACCATGGTTGCCTCATCCGTTCTCGACGCCCCCCCACTCCCCTCCATCACCCCCTCAACCACCATCGCCCCGTCGATGCGGCCAGAAATGGTCGGCACGCAGGGTGACCAGATCACCACGCCCGCACCGCTCACCGAGCATCGCGGCTCTCGCAAGCCCGGCTCGCTCACCGTCCTCATCCCGGCGTACAACGAGGCCGAGAACATCGGCGCCACCATCGAGAGCCTCAAGCGCCAGACCCGCAAGGTTGACCACATCATCGTGGTTGACGACTGCTCGTCAGACCGCACCGGCGAGATCGCCCGCGCCCACGGCGCCAGCGTCATCCGCCCCGCTAAGAACCGCGGCTGCAAGGCCAGCGCGCTCAACTTCGGCCTGCCGTTCGTGCCCGACGAGTTCTGCCTCGCGATCGATGCCGACACCACGCTGGCCGATGACGCCGTCGAGAAGCTCCTGCCGGCGATGGACGACGAGAAGGTCGGCGCCGCGTGCGGCTTCGTCCTGCCGCGGCACGTGCGGACGATGTGGGAGCGCGGGCGATACATCGAGTACCTCTACGCCTTCACGTTCTACAAGCCCATCCAGGACTACTACGGGCGTCCGATGATCGCCTCGGGCTGCTTCAGCGTCTACCGCACCGATGAACTCGTGCGCCTCGGCGGCTGGCCGACACGCACCGTCGGCGAGGACATGGACCTGACCTGGGTGCTGTACGCCGAGGGCTACGAGGTCCGCTACGTCGCCGACGCAATCTGCTACCCGATCGAGCCGCCGAACTTCGACTTCATGCGCAAGCAGCTCACGCGCTGGAGCAGCGGCTTCTGGCAGTGCGTCAGCGTCCACTGGCAGGACCTGCTCAAGGTGCCGTACTTGCGGATGATCGTCGCCGTGGCGCTCTGGGACGCCGTCGTCGCTGCCACCGTCTACTTCCTGCTCATCCCGCTGCTGGCCATCTTCGTGCATCCCCTGTTCATCCTCGGCTACCTGATGGACATGCCCGCCATCGCCATCCCCGTCCTCTACGGCGCCCACCAGCGCGGCGAAAAGTGGAAGGCCATCACCAGCATCCCCGCCTTCTACGTCCTCCGCTTCGTCAACTTCTACTACTCCCTCAAGACCTTCTACAACGAAGTCATCGCCCGCAAACGCCTTCGGACGTTTGAAAAGGGACACTGAGCGGAAAGCCGCCAGCTTTCAGCCCTCAGCCGTCAGTCATCAGATTTGCTGCTTTGAACATTTGAGCTTTGAGCATTTCACCCGCCCCTCTCGCGACTCGAAACTCGCGACTCGCGACTTCCAACCCCCAAAGGACCTTGCCATGATCTTCGGTCTCCCTGTCACCGGCCTCGGCGGACTTTTCTACCTCATCCTCACCATCTGGATGCCCGTGCGCGAAGCGCACCGCACCGTCCGCGGCCAGGGCTGCCCCAAGCGCTGGAAGCAGATCGCCGTCTCCTGCAGCATGATGGCCGGCCTCTTCATCACCATGTTCACCCAGGCCTGGCTCATCAGCATGCTCATGCCCGGCGCGACCGCGATGTCCAGCCAAGCCATGGGCACCGCTGAGTTCGATCGCTTCGCCGGCACCCAGACCGGCGGCCTCGTCGCCGGTGCGATGATCGTCTCGCTCATCACCCTCGTCATCGTCGCGATCGTCGTTCACACCCTCCGCATCGGCTTCCAGGTCCGGACGCAGCTCCGGGCTCGCGGCGCTCACACCGTCGCCCGCGCCTGAGCCCCCCGACGCTGGCGCACGCAAGACTCTCCCCGTCCTCCTTTCGACACCCGGGACCGACGCCACGGCGTTCGTCCCGGGCCGTCGTATGCGCACAATGAGCGCGACCGCGCGCCGCCAGCCGGTGTCCGCGCCGACATCGGACGAGTTTCAGAAAACCGAAGCTGGATGGATGAATGCTCAGGTCCGGGCACTCCGTCAGGCTCGCGCCGCCGCGCCCGAGGTTGCCACCGCGCTGACCGGCTTGACCGGTTCCGGATACTGGATCCGCTGATGGTGAATCGATGACAGGCTGCGCGACACCGCCTCGATCACCGTCGTCAGCTCGCTCAGCGTCAGGTCGCTCTGATCAAACTGCCCATCCATCAATCGCTTGTGCGCAATCGCCCGCACCAGCGCATCAATCCGCATCGGCGACGGATCGCTCATCGCCCGCGCCGCGCTCTCGGACGCGTCGCACACCATCAGGATCGCCGCCTCGCGCGAGCGCGGCTTCGGGCCCGGATACCGGTACTCGATCTCCTGCGGCGTCGCCGGCTCCATGCCCGGTTCGTCGGTGGCGTTCAGCCGCGCCGTCTCCGCCTGCTTCCGCGCGCGATGGAAGAAATACTCCACCAGCGTGGTGCCGTGGTGGCTCTCGATAAAATGCTCGATCGACGCTGGCAGCCGGTGCTCGCGCGAAAGCTCAACACCGTCCTTCACATGCCCGACGATCACCAGCAGGCTCATCGCCGGGGTCAGTCGCTCGTGCCGATTGAAGCCCGGCGTCTGATTCTCGACGAAGTACTCGGGCTTGTTCATCTTGCCCACGTCGTGGTACAGCGCGCCGACGAACGCCAGCAACGAGTCCGCGTGGATCGCCGTCGCCGCCGCTTCCGCCAGCGCCGCGACATTCAACGAGTGGTTGTACGTTCCCGGCGCACGCTGCTGAAGCTGGCGCAGCAGCGGATGGCTCGGGTCGCGCAGCTCGATCAATGTCAGCCCTGTGGTCACGCCGAAGACACGCTCGATCACCGGCACCAAGCCCAGGATCACAAACCCGCAGAGCATCACAGCGACACTCGCGACGGCCGATTCGAGCATCGACTGGCGCACCGCGTCCCACATCACCGGCCTGGCCAGCAGGCCGACGCCCGGCCCCACGACCATCACCGCCGCCCCGGCCCAGAGGGCCGCGATCACCAGCGTCGGCCGGACGCGCACCTCGCGCAGCGATCGGACGCTCACCACGACACCCACGAGGCCGACGACCGACTGCACCGCGCCCTGATCGAGCGCCACGCACGACAGCACGACAAGCACCGCGCCGATCGCCAGCGCCACCCGACGGTCATACGCGATCGCCAGCACCATCGCCACGAACACCGCCGGTGCCACGCTGGCCATCATCACCAGCCGCGGCTCGGCAATCGCCAGCGCACAGCCCGTCACCAGCGCCGCCACGATCATCCCGCACACCACGCCCAGCTTCCGCTGCGACGCGGAGATCTGCGGCGCAAACGTCGCGATCGAGAGCACCACGCCCAGCGAGAACACCGCCGCGAGCACCACCGCCGCCGCGTCGTGCAACCGGCTGACGGGATTGCGGTTGCTCTCCCAGTACTCGTTGTTCTCGATCGTTGCCAGGCGGAGCTGCTCGCCCGAAAGCACGTCGCCCCGCGCATAGATCAGGTGCCCGGGTCGGAACGTCGTGGTGACAGTCTCGGCCCCCGCCGCCGCGGCCTCTCGATTGATCCTGGTCGCTTCGGTGTCCAGCGTCGTGGGCGGCGTCACTTTGAGACCGAGGGTCACGCGACGCGCGACCGCCGCGCGCACATCCACGCCAAAGCCCGCATCCGCCGCGAGCTCCGTTGCCTTTCGCGCCCACTCGCCACTGCTGACGCCCAGGACCTCGCCGGTCGCCAGAGTCACCGAGTACCCCTCACCGGCCAGTCGCAGCTCGACGGCGCGGTTGATGCCGCGACGCTCGTCGGCCAGCACATCAGTGCTCACGACCGGCACGCGCCGGACACGATCGACAAACGCCGTCGCCATCTCCGCCCAGCGCGCCGCACCGGGGCCCGACATCGGCACCTCACGCAACGCGCTCAGCTCTTCAGGCGTGAGCGAAAAGTCACGCGACACTGACGACGGCAGAGACTCCACCGTGTCGCTCGACCGCACCGCCGACGGCAGCTCAAGCAACGACGCCAGGACGCCCGACAGCACCTTTTCATCCGGCGCATACACGCGGGCCGCTCGCTCGCGAGCGCTCTCTTTGGAGCGCGCGGTGGCCAGTTCATCCGTCAATCGAAGCTCGACGCGCGCCGCCCGAGCCTCGCTCATCACCTGCCCCGGTGCCAGCAAGATCTGGCGCTGCATGAACACGAGCGTGCCGGCGATCAGGATCGCCATCAGCGCCGCGATCAGGACCGTCCAGCCGCGCTCCGGCGAGTTGACCAGCCATCGCTCGCCCGCCTCGCGCAGCGCATCGCGCCGGCGCGCACCGACGCCCTGCCCGTCCGCCCGGTCTCGAGTGCTCAGATTGCCGCTTGCCGCCCGTGTCATGGTGCCCGCTGTTCAGGCTGTCAAACTCGCTATCGCATCGCGGCCCGAGCCGCTCGCTGTGTTCACGTCCGAGAGCCTCACGCCCCCGGCTCACGTTGCATCGACCCGCCGCCGGTGCGTCTTGTCCCGGACTTGGGCTTATCGGTCTTTTCGTACGCGTCGACGATCCGCTGCACCATCGGATGCCGAACAATGTCCGTCTGATCAAGGCCCGAGAACGCGAGCCCCGGCACACGCTTCAGCGTCCGCACCGCGTCGATCAGCCCGCTCTGCGTCGGGTCTTCAAGGTCGACCTGCGTGACGTCCCCGGTCACGATGATCTTGGACCCATGGCCCATGCGTGTCAGGAACATCCGCATCTGCCCGCGCGTGGTGTTCTGCGCCTCATCCAGGATGATCACGGCGCGGTTCAGCGTCCGCCCGCGCATATACGCCAGCGGCACAATCTCCACCACGTCCGTCTCGATGAACCGCCGGATCGTGTTGAAGTCCATCATCTCGTGCAGCGCATCCAGCAGCGGCCGCAGATACGGGTTCACCTTCTGCTGCAAATCGCCGGGCAGGAACCCGAGTTTCTCGCCCGCCTCAACCGCCGGCCGCGCCAGGATCACCTTGCGGCAGCGCCCCATCTTCAGCAGGTGAACCGCCGCCGCGACCGCCAGATACGTCTTGCCCGTGCCGGCGGGGCCGATGCCGAACACGACATCATGATCGCGAATGGCGTCGAGGTAATGCTGCTGGTTGACCGTCTGGGCCTTGACAGGCTTTCCGCCGACGTAGACATTGAGCTGCGCACCCCACGCCGGCGCGCTGGGATCTCCGACTTCCCACCCGTCGCGGGCCATGTGCGAGGTCTGCACGCCGTCGTCGCTGGCCTCCGCCGACGCCTGCGCGATCAGCGCCATCACCTCGCGCCGCTCGCCGAAGCGTTCATCCCGGTTCGCCGCGGCTTTGGTCAGTTGCTCCAGCACGCGCCGGGCGATCCCGAGCTCCGGCGACTCGCCGCTGAGCTTGATCTTGCCGTCTCGCATGGAAATGCGCACGCCCAGCGCCTCGCGCATCATCTTTACGTTACGATCCGCGGGGCCAAAGATGCTCACCGGCTCGGCCCCACGAGGCACTTGAATGAACACGTCCACGCGTCTGCTACTCCCTGCATCGCCCCAGCGGGGCCGGCCAACGCCGACGACAACCGCCGCGATTTCGCCCAATACCCCTCCCGCCCGTCGCACGGATGCTATCACCTCTGCCGCCATGACCCCGATCAAACGGCAATGATCCACGCCTCCGACCGCCGCAGAAATGCAACCGCATGACCCACCGGCCGTGAACACCGTACCGATGGAACTTTTCGAACGACCGAAAATGCACGATTGTACCATCATTTTGAAGCGATATTATTCGATTTTGCTTCCTATTGCCGCGATTGCGTTCACGGCAACACTTTCGGGTTGCGGGCTCGTCCGGCCACCCGTTGCTCCCAACCCGTCCACGATTCTTGCCGATTGGGACGACGTCGAACCCGCCGCGTTTCATGCCTTGACCGCCGGCGAATGCGCGATTCTCACCACCGAGCGCCCCAACTCGCAGACGGTCGTCTTCAACCTTCGAAGCATCGCCGCCGACGAGGGGACGCTGCGCTTCGAGCGCCCGTCCCCTGCCCCGACCCGCGGCGGCTCGCCCGCCGCCGCCGGACCGGACGTCACTGTTCTGCCGCCCGAGCCAATCACGGTCACCGCCTTCCTGGGGATCGAATCCAGCCGCGACGCTGTTCGTGAGGGGCGTTTGGTCGCCGCCGCGATCGCGCGTCTTCGCGAACTCGCGGGGCGCGCGTGGGCACCGATCGCCGAGTGACCCCGCGCCGGTCAACCACGCCGCTCGCTACACTGCGAACATGCCCCCGCTGGTCGGCGTCATCATGGGTTCCTCGTCCGATTGGGAGACGATGCAACATAGCGCCGCGACGCTGGAGCGCTTGTCGATCCCGCATGAGACCCGTGTCGTCTCCGCTCATCGCACACCGGATCTGCTCTTCGAGTACGCCGCGGGCGCTCGCGCCCGCGGCATCGAAGTGATCATCGCCGGCGCCGGCGGCGCCGCCCACCTGCCGGGCATGTGCGCCAGCAAGACCTCCCTGCCGATCCTCGGCGTGCCCGTCGAATCCAAAGCCCTGCAAGGTGTCGACAGCCTGCTCTCGATCGTCCAGATGCCCGCCGGAGTTCCCGTCGGCACGCTCGCCATCGGGCGAGCCGGCGCGATCAACGCCGCGCTTCTGGCCGCATCGATCCTCGTTGGCAAACACCCGCACATCCTCGAAGCGCTCGAAGCCTTCCGGCTCGCGCAAACGCAGCAAGCCCTCGACAGCATCGTGCCGCCGCCCAACCTTCCGGGGCCCGCCAGCGACGGAGCACATCCAAAGGAGCCGCGCCGATGATCGTCGGCATCCTCGGCGGCGGGCAACTGGCCCGGATGCTCGTGCTCGCCGGCACACGCCTGGGCCTGCGCTTCCGCGTCTGGGAGCCATCTCCGGACGCCGGCACCACCGAGATCGCCCCCACCATCCACGCGCCGTTCGACGACGCCTACGCGCTAACCAACTTCGTCCGCAATCTCGATTCATGCACGCTCGAGTTCGAGAACGTGCCCGCCGCGCTCGCTGAGTCCATCGCGGCCCTCGGCGTCCCGATGCGTCCATCGGCAACCGCCCTCAGCGTCGCCCAGGACCGACTGAGCGAAAAGACGCTCTTTCAGCGGCTGGGAATCCCAACGCCGCGCTTTGCGAAGGTGGACTCGATGGCAGACCTGCGGGCGGCGGTCGAGTTGATCGGCGCCCCCGGTGTGTTGAAGACGCGCCGCTTCGGCTACGACGGCAAGGGCCAGTGCGTGATCAAGTCCGCGTCACAGGTCGATGAGGCCTGGGCCGCACTCAACGCGCCAGCCTCGAACGCGGCCCTGATCTACGAACAGTTCATCGCGTTCTCGCGCGAGCTCTCGATCCTCGGCGTGCGTTCCAGCCAGGGCGAGGTGCGGTGCTACACGCTCACCGAGAACCACCACGCCGCGGGCATCCTGCGCCTGTCGATCGCGCCGGCGCCGCGCGTGTCGCCGGAGCTTCAGTCGCACGCAGAGTCTCTGGTGCGAAAGGTGATGAGCGAGCTAGACTACGTCGGCGTGATGGCCCTGGAGCTGTTCGAGTCCGCCGACAGCGCCGGCGGGCTCGGCGGGTCACTCATCGCCAACGAGATCGCGCCGCGCGTCCACAACAGTGGGCACTGGACAATCGACGGGGCGGTGACGAGCCAGTTTGAGAACCACCTGCGCGCGGTCGTCGGCTTGCCGCTGGGCGATTGTGCGTGTACCGGGCACAGCGCGATGGTGAACGTCATCGCACAGATGCCCGAAGCCGGCGCGAGCTGCGCGATCCCGTTCCTGCGAGTTCACGACTACGCCAAGAAGCCCCGGGCCGGGCGCAAGGTCGGCCACCTGAACGTCGTCGCTCCCGACGCGACCGAGCTCCGGCGCCGCCTCAACGAGCTTCGGAATGCGAACCTCGTCGGCATTGATCTCAGCGCGCTGGGCAAGGTCGCGTTCGAACCGTCGCCTTAGCGACGCCCGCCGACCACGATCGGGTGGTTCAGCGGCGTCAGCGTGTTCTCCAGCATGACCGCCTGGCGAACGAGCTGCGCGAAACTCTTGCAACCCATCTTCCGCATCACGTTGGCCCGATGGATCTCGATCGTCTTCACCGCCAACTGCATCTCCGATGCCGCCTGCTTGTTCGAACTGCCGCGGCAGATCAGCCGCATCACCATCAGCTCTCGCGAGGTGAGCCTGGACTGCAACCGAAGCAGCTCACCAACCGACTCCCTCTGCGAGACGCCCGTGCGAGCACGCTCGATCACGCTGCGGACCGCGTGCAACAGCTCGCCCGGATCCGCCGGCTTGACAACGATCTCGCCAACGCCGGCCTTCATCGCGGCGACGGCGCCGTGAACGTCGCCCGGCGAGATGAGCATCACCGTGGGCATGACAACGCCCGTGGCGTGAAGCTGCGCCAGCAGGTGCAGCCCGCTGGAGCCGCCAAGGTCCGAGTCGCAGATGAGACAGCCCAACGTGCCCGAGTCGACGTGCGAGAGCATGTCGCTGGCGCTGGAAAGCTCGCGGATGGACGCGCCGTGCGACTCGAGCACCGACGCGAGGCGACGGCGTTCGCCGCCGCTGGGATTGACGACGTAGAGCGTCGTGACGCCGGTGAGAGCCGCGTTGCCGCTGAGGAGCGAGCTGTCCGCGGGGGGTCTCTGGTCCGAGCGAGGCAACGGGTCGTTCGCAGATGAGGTCGTCATGGTGGGGCGTTGATGAAGAGCTGAACCGAGCATGGCAATCTCCTGGCCCTCAAGCGAGCGCTGGGCCGAAGCGCGGGCCCACGAGCCAGCGGAACGACATCCCTCGAAGATGCGCGGGAAAGTTCATCCCGGCTGGGAATTCCAGTAGAGGCACCAAATGGAGAAACAGGTTCGCGCCGACGTTGAACTTTCGCGAAAAGCGCAGGATCGCGACGAGTGTCGCTCGGCCAAATTCGCGGATCGATGGCGATCGGTTCCCGGCGCGCGGGGAGATTCACGCAACTTCGGGGAAACACTAAAGGGCTTCAGCCGTGTCGATTGCGTCGATGCCGCTGGCCTGTGACGTCACTTGACGAGTTCGAAGTCGTCGCGAGCGGCGAGGCAGACCGGGCACTTCTTGAAATCGAGCTTGTCGACCATGAAGCCGCAGGTCCGCGAGACGTAATACTCCTTCGCGCCGGCCTTGAACTGGCTCGCGTTGTCGCGCGCCTCGCCCAGGAGCGCGCTCTGCTCGCGCAGGGCGTCTCGCGTGTAGCGCAGGGCCTGCGTCACGTCGCGGTTCATCTCGGTCTTCACGCGAGAGACGTACAGCGGGATCTGCTTGTCCTTCTCCTGGTCGATCGTCTGGATCAGCGCCTTGATGTTGTCGGCGGTCTTGGCCTGGCTTGCCGGGGCCGACGCAGGCGCCTTCTCCGGAGCGCTGAGCTTCTGCAAGACTGTCGCGATCGTCCTCTGGCGGATCTCGGTCGACCGCTTCACCGCACGAAACAGCGACGCGACCTGCCCCTGGCCCTCGTCGTCGGCCTGCTTGGCGAATCGCTCGCTCTGGGCAATCACAGATGTCGCGAGGGCGTGCGCTTCTTGCAGGTCGGTGATCGTTTGATCGCGCCCGACCATCCCCGCGGCACTGGGCTGCTCGTTCTTCAAGCCCGGGCGCAAAGGAGCAGGCACCACCGGTGCCGGTGACTCGGGCTTGGCCGGGGCAGCCGGCGCAGTCGGCGCGGGATCCGCCGGAGCCGGCGCTGGAGTTGGCTCGGGCTGGCTCGCGAGCGCAGGACCGGCCAGAGCCAGTGCCGCGAGGGCGAGCCACACCACCCGTGCGGGGCGCACGCACATCACCCCGCCCGACAATCGGGCCAAGTGAGCAAGTGCGCGCAACCCGATCAACGAACCCGAGGCGGTACCGGACCGGGCGAAGCTGGTGGCAAGGTTCTCGGACACGTTGGGCTCCTGAGCAAGGTGCTTCAGAAGCGTATTCGCACGCCGCCGGCGCGCGATTCGATCTCGCCGACCCGTCCGCCCACCGACCCCTGTCGCCTTACACCTGGCGACGACGACGCGATGCCAGGAGTGAACCCAGGACCATCGCCGCCGCGGCGCCGGGCGCGGGGATGGCCACGCCACGGAAGAACGTGTTGTCCGGGGCTGTCGCCAGCACGGAGAAGGCCGCCGACGCAGTGACGTTGCTGAGATTGTCGGTGGTCGTCACCAGGCGGCGACCATCGGCGCTGACGCCCGCGAGGTAGACGTTGCCGCCGGCGAGGCTCAATCCCGTCAGGCCCGAGAGGCCGCTGGCGGGATCGAGGCCGAGGTTGATCGTGTACGCCAGGGCCCAGGCGCTGCCGTCGAAGTTCCAGCGTTGCAGTCCGCCGCCGCTGGCGATGGCGCGGGTGTCCGTGAGGTACGCGACGGTGGTGGAGGCGAAGAAGAAGTCGTAGGAACTGCCGCCAGCACCGAAGAGATTCGTCTGCGAGTTGCCGCTGGTGACCGGCACGCCGGTGCCGACGCTGTTGACGCCTGTGAAAGGCGAGGAGTTGGTGGCCGCAAAGAGCTGGCCATTGAACGCGATGGCACGCCGGACGTTGGCGGTGCCGGTGCCGGAGTTGCCGGGCGAGATGAGCGTTGAAGGCGAGCCCGCCGAGGTCACGCTCCCGAAAGCGACGCGTCGGATGCCGCCGCTGGTGGCCGGGAGCGTGCCGGTGCCGTTACCGACGCCGTAGAACGACGTGCCGTCGGCGGAGTAGACACCACGGAGACCGGTGCCCGCGCCGCCGCTGAACTCGCCATTGGCGTAAGCGGTGGAGGTGTCGATGTTGCCGCTGGAGTCAATCCGCGCCACGACGCGTGGGGTGCCGGCGTTATTCAAGAGGCCAGCACCGGTGCCCGCGGCGGTACCCACGCCCGCGTCGTAACCACCCAGCACGAGATACTGCCCGTTGCTGGACAGTTGCAGCCCGCCCTCAGCGACCTGCGACCCGGAGATCGTCAAGCGGCGCTGCACGCCAGCTGTCGTCGTGGGCAGGGCCCAAGTCAGCGACGGCGCAGCCTGGCCGACTGTTGTCGCGCCAAAGTGATCGATGAAGACCGGCGCCGCGGCGCTGGTCAGCGGGGCCGAGCCGCCCGCGGCACCCACGCGAACCACCGCAAGGCTCCCGGGCTGCGCCATCGCAGCTCCGGCGATCAGAAAGGACGCACCGACCACAGCGACGCTTGACAGCTTCTGCACGAGAAACCTCCCAGTTCAAAGCCAACAGCCCACACGCCCACCGGGCGCGAGGCCACGACACTCCGGGTTCAGAATACACGCGCCGCCGCCAGAGTCGAGCAATCTGCGCTCGAAACCACCACTCGCCCGGGTGAAGCTGGGTGGCCGCGGGGCTTGGGGCAGGGTTACGCTCTGTCTAGCCATGGCTCACACCCCCAGCCCATCCGGCGATCGCCAGAGCAGCAAGCTCAAAGCCGCCCGCACTCTCGCGGTCGACGGTTGCGTCGTGGCGACACTCGTGCTCCTGGCGTTCGGCGTTGCGGGCTGTTCGAGCACGCCAGACGGTCCAGGATCCGAAAGCTCCTCAGTTCCAGCGGCCGCCCCGAACCCTCCGTCGGCAGCGCCACCGGGCGTCCTGCCCGACGAGCCCGCAGTGACCAATCGGGTCGGCGTCGAGATCCGCTCCTGGGTCGTCAATGACCGTGAGGGCGACATCGCCCGCGCCCTGCGCCCGCTGGAGATCGAGCAACCTGTCGGCACGGGCGCGCAAGCATCGGGCGCGAGCGATCTGGACGCGTGGAAGCGTGCCGGGCTGCGCGTGCTGCGTGTGAATCGCGCCGATCTGATCCGCGTTCAGGCGGAGCTCTCGCCGCGCGTCGGCGTCTTCTCGCTGGACAAGTTCGATGCCGGTCAGCGTGTCAGCAGCGTGCCGGTGGCGGTGCAGCGTCAGTGGCTGGAACAGGGCTCCCGCTGGAACATCGCCGCGCGCGGGCCGGAGCTGGCCCAAGGCGGCGTGATCGCGCTGAATGACAGCCGCGTCGCGGTGCCGCCCGGTGCGCTGCGGCTGCTTGCGCGATGCTGGCCGGTGCCGGTGCCGGGCGACAGCGGCGTTGAGGCCGACATGCGCGTCCAGCTCGTGCCGCAGCACGATTCGGGTCGTCAGGAAACGGCCGACCTGCTGGCACCCCGCACCACCACTGCGGACGTCACACTTCAGGGGCAGGTGTTCAGGCGGCTGCTGCTGACGCTCACGCTGAAGCCCGGCGAGGCGGTGCTGATCGTGCCCGAGTCGCCCTCGCGATCGTGGCAGGAGGTGCTCGATCGCCCGCCAGAGGAGCCAGCCGCCGTCACCGACACGATGAACGCGCCTGACGCAACGGCTCCGATCGCCCGCCTCGGCGAAGTCCGGCGTACGAGCGAAGCCGGTGGTCCAATCGCTGGCAACGCCAGCGCTTCGCCATCGACCAGCTCGCGAGCCGAAGTTCGTCGCGGCCCGGACGACGGGCCGGTGCGGTCACTGGGCGAGGAGATGCTGACGGCGCGGGGTGGCGCGGGCGGGGCGCGGGTGCTCATCGCGATCGTGCCCGAGTTGCCGGGCGCTCAGAGGTCGGCCGAATCACGCCGGCCCGTCGCGACGCCGGCGGTGCCGCCGCCACCATCCCTGCCGACACCGCCCGCCTCCGGACCGCCCACGCCAGAGTGAGGCGACGGAGCCGCTGCGCGATCCGGCCAGCGCACGATCGTGACCTCGGTGCTGGCCGTGGGCTTTCGAAATGTGACGGGTCGCCCGCCGACAGCGCCGCGCCACCAGAGGTAGTAGCCCAGGCGTGCCGCGGCGCTGGCGGCGATCACAACGATCGCGAGAATGATCGACGTGGTGTCCAACGCGCTGAGCATAGTGCCAACGCCGCGCGATCCGACGGAATCCACTGGCGCTGAGCCAGCCTCGCTCTCGAACGCCGATCCGGCGGCCGCATGTCGGCGGCGGTGCAGTTGCTCAGCGCGCCGTGAGGATCCAGTTCACGACATACGCCGCGACGAGCAGCCCGAGCGACGCCGCGAGCATCAGCATGTGAAACGCTCGGGCATTCTGCGTTGTGGCAGGCGGCACGTCGGGCACTCCGACCATCGCGAGGCGCGCGTCGGTCTCGGCACCGCCGATCGGCAGCCGGCTGCGGGCGCGATCCTGCACGATCGCGATGATCAGGTTGGCATCAAACGGGCGAAGCCCCATCGAGCCCGCATCGTCGATCAGCCGACGCCGCACCTCAGGTCGCAGCATCGCCGCGACGCCACCCTCCAGCGCGTGCTGCACCTTCAAGGCGAGCATCCAGCGCACGTCCATCGCCGGCAGGGCGCTGGCGAGCAGATTCTCCCGAGCGACTTCGCGCCGTGCCGCGCGTTGCCCCGACGGTGTGGCATCGCCCGCGGCCGCGCCGCTCTGAAAGCTCATGGGCGACACACCGCCCGGGTCCAGCACGAGCGACGAACGCGTGCTCACCCGCGCCGACCGCGAGTTCGAACTCTGCGTTGGTGCATGGGGGGCGCTCGCTCCTGAAGCCGCGCCGTGCCGCCGGATCGCCTGCCCGATCGACATCACCTCCGACCGCTCGGCGTGGGCCTCCGGCGAGACCGGCTGCACCCGGCCAGACGACAATCGCTGCCGCAGGGTCTGCGCCGACATGGCGGCTGGCTGAGCCCCCTCTGCCCTGGCGGCGGACCGGTGTGTGTCGCTTCCCGGCGACGCGCCGGCGCCCGGAGCGAGCGCGTTGTCGGCGTCTCGCACCAGTCTCAGCACAGAATGGGCCGTCCCGGGTCGCATAGAAGGCTTCAGAGCATACGAGCGAGCGGTGTGCCAGAGACTCGTCCGAGGCCGATAACCTTCAGCGGACGTGGACGCTCTCTGGGCAAGCCACTCGATCTTGCGAACGTCTCCCGCACACGAGCCGTATCTCCGGTACGCTGGGCGGCAATGAGTCGATGTGTTCGGCGCACATTGGAGTGTGAGCGGGCGCGAACGGTGTCAGAACTTCGCGGCACACCCAGAGCGTCAAGGAGTCCGATGCATGGGCGGCGGCACGGCGAAACAGGGCGTCGATCAACAACCCGCGGGCGCACGGGACTGTTCGCTTCGCGAACTTCGAACCGATCGCACCGGCCCGGAGGTGATCGCCAAGCTCGACGAAGCGGCCCGCCGAGGAAAACTGGCGGGGTTTCACGCCACGGGCGCAGCGATGTTCGAAGTCGAGGCATTCGCGGTGCCGTTCGAGCACTCGCTCGTGGGGACCGTCTTTGGCGTGGGGCCCGACAGCGGCGTTGACGCGGGCGAGAATGGAGGGTCAGGTTCGGTGGTGCGGTTTGAGCAGCGGATGCTGTGGCGCATGCCGCTGGTGTGGCTGGTGATTCTGCTGGTGACGATCTGGCCCGGGCTGCCGCTGACAGAACTACTGATCGACCAGATCTTCCCTGCGATGTGGTGGACGTACACCGCGTACTGGTACCTGCCGCTGACGATCGCGAGCCTCCCGCTGACGATGTGGTGGGGCTTGAAGAAGTCTCGTGCGATGGCCAGAGAGAGCGCCGCGGAGATGCGGAGCAAAATCGAAGGGGTGCTGAATCGCTAGCCGCCGCGCGAGAATCCGATGCGGCACCGGCGGTCGATCCGTGGCGTCGCGGGCCCGACTTCGGCCGGCGCGGCCAACAAACGTGTGAATCGGCACCGCCCGCTCGGACGAATGCACATCCGTCGCCGGGCCTTGTGGTATCATCGCGCCTCGGGTCGGCGGCAGGGGGCCCGGCGTCTTCGGGCCGCTCGCATCGCGTCGCCAACGGTCGTCCCTCTCTTGATTCACGGAGCACACGCATGACATGGTTCTCCCGCTCGCTCTCCGGCCCACGCTCGGAGCGTTCGCCCGCATCACGCGGCGCACGCAACGTGCTCGCCTCTGTCGCGGCCCTGGGCGCCTGCGCTCTGGCGCTGGGCATGGCCCCCAAGTCCATCATGCCATCGACACCCGGCGACTCGATGGCCCCGAAACCTGCATCCGGCGCGCCGATCCTGGTCGGGCACTACGGCTCGCTCACCGGTCCGGAAGCGACGTTCGGCCAGAGCACCAGCGAGGGCATTCGACTCGCGTTCAAGGAAATCAACGCCGCGGGCGGGATCGACGGGCGACCGATCGAGCTTCGCGAGTATGACACCAAGGGCGAGCCCAAAGAGGCGACGCTCGCGGTGACGCGATTGATCAAGAGCGACAAAGTCGTCGCGGTCCTGGGCGAGGTCGCCTCGGGGCTTTCGCTCGCCGGCGGGCCGGTCTGCCAGGAAGCGGGCGTGCCGATGATCTCGCCCTCGTCGACGAACGTGCGTGTCACCAAGGTCGGCGACATGATCTTCCGCGTCTGCTTCATCGATCCGTTCCAGGGCAGCGCGTGCGCCAAGTTCGCCACTGGCGAGCTGAAGGCCAAGACCGCCGCGATGCTCTACGACCAGAAGGCGCCGTACTCGGTGGACCTAGCCAAGGAGTTCAAGCGAGCCTTCAAGAAGCTCGGCGGCGACGTCGTCATCGAGCAGACCTACACCGGCGGCGATGGTGACTTCACCACCCAGCTCACCTCCATCCGCGCTCGCAAGCCCGACGTCCTCTTCGTCCCGGGCTACTACACCGATGTCGGCAACATCGCCCTTCAGGCCCGCAAGCTCGGCATCACCTGCCCGATGCTCGGCGGCGACGGCTGGGACAGCGAGAAGCTCGCGGAAGTCGCCGGCAAGGCGATCGAAGGCTCGTTCTACTCCAACCACTACGCGCCCGATCAGCCCGATGAGCAGGTGCAGACGTTCATCGCCAAGTACAAGGCCGACTACAAGGGCAAGACGCCCGACGGTCTGGCTGCGCTGGGCTATGACGCCGCGATGATCCTGGCCGATTCGATGAAGCGGGCCGGCAGCCTCGACGGCAAGAAGCTCCGCGACGCGATCGCAGCGACCAAGGACTTCAAGGGCGTCACCGGCGTCATCACCATCGATGCCAATCGCGACGCGGTCAAGAGCGCCGTCATCGTCGAGATGAAGGGCTCGCCGCTGGGCCCGAAGTATCGCGCGACCGTGACGCCTTGATCGAGTGCGGAACGGCCAAACCCTGACGCGACCGAGCCTCACGCACGATCAGTGATTCCATTTGCACCCCGCGAGCCCGACGCTCGCGGGGTGTTTTGCTACACTGGGCGTCCGGTTCAAGCTCGATCTGTGAGAGTTCCAGAGGATTGACGGGTTCATCATCGCGCGTGGCTGACTTTCTTCAAATCCTGATCACCGCGATCGCTGTCGGGAGCCTGTACGCGCTGATCGCGCTGGGCTACACGATGGTCTACGGCATCCTGAAGTTCATCAACTTCGCCCACAGCGACATCTTCGTGCTGGGCGCGTGGACGAGCCTGACCGCCAGCGTCTGCGTCATCACCTGGCTGAAGCTCGACACCCAGCAGCCGCCCCTGTGGCTGGCACCGGTGGTGCTGCTGTGCGCGATGGTCGTCTGCGGCGGCGTGGCGTTCCTTGTCGAACGTCTGGCGTACAAGCCGCTCCGCAAGTCCGCCCGACTGAACGTGCTCATCACCGCGATCGGCGTCTCGCTCCTGCTGCAGAACGTCGGGCAGCTCCCGGGCTTCACCGCCGCAGAGAAAGACGGGCGCTCGCTGGCGACGGTGCCGTTTGGCCCCTCACCGAGCCGGATGCCGAGCCTGCTGCCGGACACATCGCTGATCAGCGTGCCGTTCCCCTCCGGCGATCCGACCATCCCGGCTGCAAGCGTGCAGGTGAACCTCGTGGACGTGTTCATCTTTGTCAGCGCGATGGTGCTGATGTTCGGCTTGCAGCACCTGGTGTACCGCACCAAGCTGGGGGCCGCGATGCGGGCGGTGTCGTTCAACACCGAGACCGCGTCGCTGATGGGCGTGCCGGTGGATCGCGTGATGTCGTTCACGTTCGTCACCGGCGCGGTCCTGGCCGCCGCGGCGGGGTTCCTCTACGCGCTGAAGTACCCGGGGCTGAACCAGCCGGCGCACGAGATCTGGGTGCTCCTGGGGCTGAAGGCCTTCGTCGCCGCGGTGGTCGGCGGCATCGGCAACGTGCGCGGGGCGGTCCTCGGCGGGTTCCTCATCGCGCTGATCGAGTTCATGGGCATGTACCTGTTCTCCAAGTACCTGGACCCGCTGATGGGCACCAACATGGGGACCAACCTGCGTGACGTCTACGTCTTCAGCGTGCTGATCGTTGTGCTGCTTGTCAAACCCAGCGGGCTACTCGGCACGCCCGTGCGGGAGAAAGTCTGATCCGTCAAACGCCATGAGCGCCCTGACCGACCTCATCCCGGCCCACCGACCCTCGCTTGCGCAGAGCTTGTTCGCAGGCGTTGTGGTCCCGTCGCTGTGCGCGATCGGTGTCGGCACCCTCATGCAGTTCGGCGTCGGGCCGGTGCTGGGTGATTACTGGACGAGCGTCGGCGTGCAGGTGGGCATCGCGGTGATGCTCGCGGTCTCGCTGAACATCGTGAACGGCTTCACGGGCCAGTTCTCCATCGGGCACGCGGGGTTCTTTGCGATCGGCGCGTACATCGGCGCAGGCGTGTCGTACTACGGCGCGCTGCTGATCTGGAACGACGCCAGCGCGATGGCGCACGGCGCGCCGCTGGTCTGGAACAACTCCAAGTCGTGGCTCTTTGGCGCTGGCGAGTGGCTCATGATCGGCGGCGCGATACTCGGCGCGTGCGTCGCCGCCGCGTTCGGCTACATCGTGGGGCTCCCCTCGTTGCGATTGCGAGGCGATTACCTGGCGATCGTCACGCTGGGCTTTGGGGAAATCGTGCGAGTGCTCCTGCAACAGACCCGCCCGCAGGTCTTTGACGGCGCGGAGCTTCGCGAGATGAGCGCCGGCGAGCTGGTCATCCCGCCTTTGGGCGGCGCGACGGGCTTTTCGAGTATCCCGAAGTACGCGAACCTCTGGTGGGTGTGGCTCTTCGTCGCGGTCGTCGTCTTCTTCGCCTATCGCGTGAAGGTCAGCAGCACCGGGCGGGCGTTGCTCTCGATCCGCGAGGACGAGATCGCCGCGCGCGCCATGGGCGTGAACATCACAAAGTACAAGGTCCGCGCCTTCGTCCTCGCCGCCGCTCTGGCCGGCATCGCCGGCGCGCTCTACGCCCACTCGGGCAACGTCCTGCAACCTCGCGACGCCGGGTTCCAACGATCGTTCGACTGCATCATCTTCGTCGTGCTCGGCGGGCTGGGCTCGATCAGCGGTGCCGCCCTGGCGGCGGTGGCGCTGAGCATCATGACCGAGGCCCTGCGCGGGCCCGAGCCCATCCTCGAAAACTGGATCGCCCTCCTGATTCTCACGGCTGTGATCTCGATCGTCGCGGCCATCCTTCGCGCCGTCGGCAACCGCGGCTGGCGCATCACCCTGCTCATGGCCGTCACGCCGCTGAGCATCCTGCTGCTCGGCCTCGCCAGCAAGTTCTTCACCGATGCCACCGGTATCAACCTCGCCGACTACCGGATGGTCGTCTACGCGCTGCTGTTGATCGTCGTGATGCTCGTGCGCCCCAACGGGCTCTTCGGGCTCACCGAGATCTGGGAGTACTTCGGCCCCGAGCGTGCCAAGAAGCCGCCAACTACGCCCCCCACCGCGTCGCAAGCAGCCGCGGCGGCGCCCACAGAGGGGAGCCGCCCATGAGCGAGTTCCTGCTCGATGTACGCGAGATCGGCATCAGCTTCGGCGGGCTCAAGGCTTGCCAGCAGCTCACGCTGCAGGTTCCCGCGCGCGGGCTGCACGGGCTCATCGGGCCCAACGGCGCCGGAAAGACCACCGCCTTCAACCTCATCACCGGCGTCTACCAAACCCAGACCGGCAGCGTCTCGCTCGATGGCGTACACGTACACCACCTGGCCCCGCACCAGATCGCCAAAGCCGGCATGTCGCGCACGTTTCAGAACATCCGTCTCTTCGGCGATCTCTCGGTGCTCGACAACGTGCGCCTCGCGTGCCACCTGCGCGGCACGCACACACTGATCGGCACGCTCTTCCGCACGCCCATGTTCGTCGCGCAGGAGCGCGCCATCCGCGAGCGAGCGCTCAAGATGCTCGATGTTTTCGACCTTGCCGACCTCGCCGATGAACAAGCGCGGAGCTTGCCTTATGGCAACCAGCGACGGCTCGAAATCTGCCGCGCGCTAGCGACCGAGCCCAAGGTCTTGCTCCTGGACGAGCCCGCGGCGGGCATGAACCCCAGCGAGAAAGTCGCGCTGGCGGCAACGATCCGCCAGATCCGCGATCGCTTCAACCTCGCGATCCTGCTGATCGAGCATGACATGGGTCTGGTCATGGACATCTGCGAGCACATCACCGTGCTGGACCACGGCACGCCCATCGCCGCCGGCGCGCCGCGCGAGGTCCAGAACAACCCCAAAGTCCAAGAGGCGTATCTCGGGGAGCCCGGCGCCGTCCTTTGAATCATCATGCCCGAAGCCGCGAACATCCTGGAGCTCCGCGACATCAGCGTTAAGTACGGCGCGATCCGCGCGATCAATAACGTCTCGTTCAGCGTGAAGCGTGGCGAGATCCTCACGCTCATCGGCTGCAACGGCGCGGGCAAGACGACCACGCTCCGCGCCATCAGCTCGATGGTCCGCGTCTCAGGTGACGTGACCTTCAACGGCAGCAGCACCGCCGGCGAACGCCCCGAGACGCTCGTCAGGCGCGGGCTCTGCCACTGCCCCGAAGGACGCGGCATCTTCGCCAACATGAGCGTCGAAGAGAACCTCAGCCTCGGTGCCTTCACCCGCAACGATCGCGACGCGATCGAGAGCGATCGCCAGCGCGTCTTCACCCTCTTCCCGCGGATCAAAGAACGCCTGAAGCAGAACGCCGGCACACTCAGCGGCGGTGAGCAGCAGATGCTCGCGATCGGACGCGCGCTGCTCAGCCGCCCGCAACTGCTGCTGCTCGACGAGCCCTCGCTGGGCTTGGCGCCGCAGCTTGTGCAGACGATCTTCCGCATCATCCGCGAGATCAACCAGCAGGGCGTCAGCATCCTGCTCGTGGAGCAGAACGCCCACATGGCGTTGCAAGTCGCGCACACCGCCGTGGTGCTCGAGACCGGCGGCGTCGCGATGCAAGGCCCCGCTTCGGACCTGGCCAGGAGCGACGCGGTGCGCAAGGCGTACTTGGGGCACTAGGCACTAGGCACTCGCGACACGCGACGCCAAAACGTCGAACACCACGGGGACGACCCGTGGCATTCGTGAGAAAGGGGCGGGTGATGTCGTCGCGATTCTCGCACGCGAGATCGAGACGTTCGAATGTCTTAGCGGCGGCGGCGCGAGCCCGCGAGCCCAGCCAGACCGAGCAGAGCGAAGGCGCCCGGAGTGGGCACGAGCTGATCTTGACGACCAACGTTGACCAGCGCGTCAACATTGACCCGCGGGCCGGTGCCGTCCAGTGCGTTGAGGAACGATTGCGCGAGGTTGCGAGAGGGGTTCGGGCCCGCAGTGACGCGGAAATCGCCACCGGAGAGATCGACGCCGTCGTCGTACGCGATCTCCCAGACCGCCATCTGGAACGCGGACATGTCCGTCGCGCTGCCGAAGTTGACGACACCGATGTAGCGACCGAACAGCTCCGAGAGCAGCGCGGCCCGAGCCGGACCCATCGGCGCGGTGTTGGGCGCAAACTCGGGGGCCATGACGTTATAGGTGATCGAGGCACCGCCGCTGACGGTCTCGGTGATCTCGGTGCAGAATGTCCAGAACGTCGTGCCGACGCCGGTGTAATCGCCGCCGGTGCGGGTCCAGTTCATGAGGCCCGAGTGGACCTGCCGCGTGTTGGCGCCCGCGTCGAGCGTCACGGTGACGACCTCGCTCGGGCCAACGTTGTTGAATGTCGCCGTGACGACTGAGGCGCTGGCGCCCGAGATCATGGTCAGGGACAACGCGCTAGCGACCGCCGCCAAAGAAGTCCAGTTCTTCATCTCTCTCTCCTCGAAACAGTGATCGCCCTGGCCACCAGACAGCGCGGCGAACACGCGTTCGCTCCGCAGCCGGATCGCCCAGCACATCCAACGTGATCGGTGGAAAGTCTCTCTCTTCCATCCGCCGGCGCGACCATCGCGCCACAAGTACATCATGCCCACGGAAGCGGTACGAACAACGTGCGATCGAAAATCTCAGCCATTTTGGGGGTAACTGTGGTAAAGATGGGTAACTTCTACGCCACAGCTACGCTCGCAAGCACCCCAATCAAAGGGGGGCGAAGCCTCCGATAACGACACGCAGGCACCGCGCGATGCGCGGTGCCTGCGGTTTGTCAAATCGGCGAGCACTTCTTCGAGATCAAGAAGGACTCAGACGCGACGGCGGCGTGAGGCACAGAGCCCGCAAAGGCCGATCAGGGCCGCGGCTCCAGGCGTGGGGATGATGCTGGCATTGGTGCGGAAGCCGATGCCCGACTGCACCTGATTGCGATCGGCGAAGAAGATGTCGATCGTGTTCCAGCCGGCGTTGACCATGCCGGTGCCCAAGAGATTTGAGACGTGGCCGATCGCCTTGACGCCGCCGTTGTCCACCGCGAGGGTGTTGTTGATGAAGATCCACGCGTCGTCGTCGGCCTCAAGCGACATCGTGAGCGACGCGATGTCAGCCTGGTTCATGAAGAACGAGCCGGACCAGCGCACCGCGCGGAAGCCCCAGGCGTTGCTGGTCTGCCCATCGGGGAAGAAGTTCTGCCGCATCGTGAACGGCGTCGGGTCCGACTGGGTCTTCTCGAAGAGGACGGTGCGGTTGCCGGTGCGGCCGGGCGTCCACCACAGGATCTCGCTGGTGGTCGCATCGATGTCCTGGATGTTGCCGCTGCCAGAGCTGCGCGTCTTGGCGAAGTTGGTGGCGACGGGAAGCCCGTTCGGGCCGAGCGTGGATTGCACGAGGCCGGTGACGATGCCGCCGTCGATGCCGCTCTGCACATCGATGTGGCGGGGCGTGCCGGGGATGTTGTTCGGCAGCACGTAATAGCTGCCGACGATGTCCGCGCTGGCACCAGCGGTCAGCGCCGCCGTCGTCAGAACAAGGGTCGCAAGGGTCTTCATTTTCGTCTCTCTTTCGAAGTATGGCGTGCGTGGGCTCTGCGTGTGATTGCGAGTCGCACTCGCTTCTCGCACACTCACTGTGCAACACACGCACGATCGCCACCACGCACGGCACCACTCTTGACACGCCGCACGAGGTGCCCGCGCCGGTTGGGGAAACAGGGCGAGATTGCGTCGCTCGTCTCGCTTCCGATAAACACACGCCACCGGTAACACCCCCGGCCGCCGCCGCGGCCCATCGCCAACCCGCTCGCGCCGATCTTGGCGATTTCACCGCAGTGTGAACCTCCACCGGGCGCTCCATCGGCGCTACCATGGGCCTCCTATGCCCAAGATCACGCTCAACGGTCGCGAGCTCGAGTTCAAACCCGGTCAGGTCATCATCCAGGTGGCCAATCAGGCTGCGCCGGTGATCGAGATCCCGCAGTACTGCTACCACGACGGGCTGTCGATCGTGGCCTCGTGCCGCATCTGCCTCGCCGAGATCTGGATGCCCGACAAGGCCACCGGCAAGCTCATGCCTTACATGGGCGGCAAGCTCATGCCCACCTGCCAGACCACCTGCATCGACGGCATGGTCGTCTACACCGACAGCCCCAAGGCCGTCGCGAACCAGAAGGCGGTGATGGAGTACCTGCTCATCAACCACCCGCTGGATTGCCCCGTCTGCGATCAGGCCGGTGAGTGCCTCCTGCAAGACTTCAGCTACGAGTACGGTCGCGGTGAGTCCCGCTTCGAGGAAGCCAAGGTCAAGAACCCCAAGAAGGACCTCGGCCCCAACATCTATCTCTACTCCGACCGCTGCATCATGTGTACCCGCTGCGTCCGCTTCACGCGCGAGGTCACCGGCACCGGCGAGCTGCTCGTCTCCGGACGCGGCAACCGCGAAGAGATCGATGTCTTCCCCGGCAAGCCCATCGACAACGAGCTCTCGGGCAACGTCGTTGACCTCTGCCCCGTCGGCGCGCTGCTGGACAAGGACTTCCTCTTCGCCCAGCGCGTCTGGTTCCTCAAGAGCACGCCGTCGATCGACGGCATCACCGCCAGCGGCGACAACATCCTCGTTGAGCACAATGACGGCAAGGTCTACCGCATCAAGCCGCGCACCAACATGAGCGTCAACAAGTGGTGGATCACCGACGAGGTCCGCCACGGCTGGAAGTTCGTCCAGCGCGAGGACCGCCTCTGCGAGCCCAAGCACAAGCAGTTCGGCGTCCAGCTCAAGACCGATTGGGAACGCGCCATCGCCGACTGTGTCGAGGGCCTCAAAGCCGTCGCCACGCGCGGCAAGCACATCGCCTTCCTCGCCAGCCCCATGCTGAGCTGTGAAGACACCTTCTCCATCGCCCGAGCCACCACCGCCATCGACCCGCGTGCCTTCCTCGCCGTCGGGCCCGTGCCGGTGCATGGCCAGGACAAGACCTTCCCGCCCAACAGCGCCGACGGTTTCAAGCTCTACGCCGAGAAGTGCCCCAACAGCCGAGGAGTCCGCCGCACGCTCGAAGCCCTCAGCAAGCAGGGCAAGCACAACGGCTACGTCGCCAACTTCGAGCAGTTCATCAACCAGGTCCGCTCCGGCGAGATCGGCGGCGTGATCGTCACCGGCAACTTCCCGAGCGATTGGGTGACCCCCGCGCTGATGGACGCGCTCAAGAACGCGTTCGTCGTCGTCATCGATACGCTGCCCAGCGAGCTCGCCGCACGCGCCGACGTGCTGCTCCCCGGCGCGACGTGGGTCGAGAAGACCGGTTGCTTCGAGAACGCTCGCGCCATGATCCAAGCCTTCGAACGCGCGATCCCCGTTCTCGACGGCGCACGCCCCGAGGCCCAGATCGGCGCTGATCTCTTCGCCCAGATCAAGTCCGGCAAGCCCGACCTCGCCCCGGCGTACAACGCCGCAGCGATCCGCACGGAGATGAGCCGCGTACCGGGCCTGGAGGCGTTCGCCACGAGCGTTTCGTTGCCGACCGTCACCGTCGAGCAGCAGCCGGCGATGGCGATGGTGGAGTTGTAAGTCGCATGGTTCGCGCCCGGCCGCGCGTGGACTGACGGTTCACATGACCGACACTTGGATCATCATCGCCGCCGCCATCCTCTTCCCGCTCTTCGGCGCGGCGGTCTTCTTCTACTGGCGCATCCAATACGGCGTCGGCGTCCCGTGGCTCAGCGGGCGGCGAGGGGGTGCGTCGGATCGCGATGACACGACAGAAGTGATCGTCGAGCGATTTCAGGAACGCACGAGCGCCCCGCAAAGTCCGACGACTGATCGCGATCAGGGCCGTCGCACGTAAGCGTGTCACACTCCTCGATGCCCACTGGGCCGAGCGCGAATACGCTCGCCCATGGCTGATGACAACGCTGGCTCTGTTCCCGGCCCCGCTTCATCCAACGACACCCCCGCGCCCCCCACTCCGGCCGGCGCCACCGGCGCAATGGGCGGCACTTGGCACGAGCGCCTCGGCGAGGTTGACGAGCTCATGCGCGAAATGTCCATGCACTCGGACCCGCAAAAAATGGTCGCCGCCTACGGCCAGCGCGTCCGCAAGCTCTTTGGCAACGACGGGGTCGTGTCCATGTCCCGCCGGAACATGCCCTCGCCGAAGTTTCGTATCACCCGCTCCAGCACCTGGAAAGAGCAGCCGGACCCTTGGAAGGAGCCCCACAAACTCCCGGTGCTCGATCGCGGGCTGCTCGGGCGCCTGCTCTATGAGGGCAAGCCGGTGCTCATCAACGATCTGACTGTTGACGCCGATGACCCCAGCGCTCCGTATCTCGCCGGAATGGGCTCGCTTCTGGCGATCCCCCACTACGAGAACGGCCAGGTCATCAACATGGTCTGCTCGCTCATCAAGCGGCGCAACGGCTTTGTCCACGATCGCGTGCCCGAGGCCGTGTGGCTCAGCAGCATGTTCGGACGTGCGACCAGTTCGCTCGTGCTGTCGCAGAAACTGGCCGAGAGCAACGAGGCGCTCGACCGCGAGATGCGCACCGTCGCCGAGATCCAGCGCTCGCTCCTGCCCACCGCACTCCCCTCGCTTCCGGGCCTCGACTTCGCCGCCCACTACCAGACCAGCAAGAACGCCGGCGGCGATTACTACGACTTCTTCGACCTCGAAGGCGGTCGCGTCGGCATGTTGATCGCCGACGTCTCGGGCCACGGCACGCCCGCCGCGGTCCTCATGGCGATCATGCACGCGATCGCCCACGTGACCCCGACCGACCGGCACGATCCGGCGAAGTTCGTGACGTCGCTCAACCAGGAACTCAGCCGGCGCTACACGCTCTCATCTGGCTCGGGCTCGATGTTTGTCACTGCGTTCTACGCGGTCTACGACCCCAAGTCTCGAATGATGACGTACTGCAGCGCCGGTCACAACCCGCCCCGCCTGCGCGTCGGGTTCGTGGGTGACCACGGGCCGGTGCTGAGCATCGACGGTGCCCGCGGCCTGCCGCTGGGCGTCATCGATGATGCTGAGTACGAGTCCTCCGAGATCCGAATCGATCCCGGCGACGCCCTGGTGCTCTACACCGACGGCGTGACCGAGACCTTCGCCCCCGACGCCAGCGCGAGCCCGGCGTCCGCCGTCACACCAAAGTCCAGAGAGATGTTCGGAACCGACCGTCTCGACGAGATCCTGGCCCGTCGCCACTCCGGCGCGCAAGGCCTGCTCCAGACCGTGCTCAGCGAGCTGGACACGTTCTCGAGCGGCCAGCCGCCCGCGGACGACCGCACGATGATCGTGATCACCGGATCAAGCGCGATGTGATGAACGTGCCACCGACCTGTCCTCAGGTCGACGCACTTGGACGATTGCAGATCGCGAGACACCGACCTCGCGACGAGGTCGGTGGAACAAGGCAGACCCGCCACGGAGTGGCGGGCCACCCAGAGACTCAGTGATCGACCTTGTGCCCCAGCATCGGCGCGATCTTGGCCATCATCGCGTCCAGCGTCTTCTTGTCCTTGGCCTCAAGGTTCAGCCGCAGCAGCGGCTCGGTGTTGCTCTTGCGCACGTTGCACCACCAGCCGTTCTTCGTGAAGCAGTCGATCGTCACGCCGTCGAGTTCGTCCATCGTGCCCTGACCCGCGAACTCGTCCTTCAGATTCGCGATCGCGGCGTCCTTGTCCTCGATCTGGAAGTTGATCTCGCCCGACTGGTAGTACTTCTGCATCGGCGCCACCAGCTCGCTCATCTTCTTGCCCGTTCGAGCCAGCACCGTCAATACCACCGCCATCGCGATCGCGCCGCTGTCGGCGTTGAAGTTCTTCGCAAAGTAGAAGTGCCCCGAAAGCTCGCCGCCGAAGCTCCCCTTGTGCTCCGCCAGCGCCGCCTTCATGAACACATGGCCCACGCGGCTGCGCACCGGCTTGCCCCCGAGCTTCGTGATCTCTTCCTGAACCGCCTTGGTGCTCCGAAGGTCATAGACCACGGCGCTGCCCGGCTGCTGCTCAAGGAAATGCCGGCACAGCGCGCCGGTGAGATGGTCGCAGCCGATGATGTGGCCCTTCTCGTCAACCACCACGCAACGGTCCGCGTCGCCGTCGTAGCAGAAGCCGACATCCGCCTTCTGCGCCACCACCGCGTCGCACGTCTGCTTCACGTTGCTGGCCACCAGCGGGTTCGGCTCGTGAACGAACTCGCCCTTGGAGTTGTCAAAGTTGATCTCGATGATCTCAAGCCCATCGACCGCGTGCTTCTTGTTGCCGAAGACCTTGGGCACCATCGTGCCGGCCATGCCGTTGCTCGCGTCAATCACGCACTTGAGCGGCTTCTTTCCCTTGCGGGCCGACAGATCCAGGAAGCTCAGCACGTGCGCCTTGTACGCGTCCCACAGCTCGCGCTTCTCAACGCGCCCGCCGGCGGTCTGAAAGTTGTTCACGAAGTCCACCGTCGCCGCGAACTTGCGAACGTCGCCCAGCCCGGTGCTCTCGCCGACGGGCTTGGCCTTGCGCTTGCTCACCTTAAACCCGTTGTACTGCGGCGGGTTATGGCTCGCGGTACACATCACCCCGCCGGCGCAATCAAAGTGGTTGACCGCGAAGTAGACAAACGGGGTGTCCACCATCCCCACATCCAGCACGTGCCCGCCCTGATCGGTGATCCCACGGATCAGCGCCTCGGTCAGGCTCGGCGAGCTCTTCCGCATGTCGCGCCCCACCACCACATTCCGCATCATCGGCGAGCCCTCACCGGCCCCCGCGGCGTCCTGGAGCAAAAACCGCGAGCAACCAAACCCGATCTGACGCGCCATCGCCTCATTCAGCGGATCCGGGTACGTGCTGCGAACGTCGTAGGCCTTGAAGACTTTGCCGAGCATGAAAGGCTCCTGTTTGGCATGGTTCGCCGGATCAGGTGATCCGCCGCCCGCCAGAAGTCGGCGAGGATAGCACCGGCGGAAGGCGATTTCGCCGACGGCGCGTGGAGACACGAGCCCGGCAGGGAGCAGGCTGGCATGGCGGCGGGCGAGGGGTGGGGAGTCGGACGCCACACGAATCCGCTCAGGGGGGCAGCGGCCAATCCAGAACCGCGGCTTCAAGATCCGCAATCAACGCCGGCAAGTCGTCTCGTGCGGTGGCCCAAAGCCTGTCGCGATCAACGCCCCAATACACGTGTACCAAGACGTTGCGCATTGCCACGATCTGCTTCCAAGGAACACCGGGAGCGCGGGCTCGACCCGATTCGCTAATCCGCGCTGCCGCTTCCCCGATCTCTTGAATCGCGTTCGTGACTGCTCGCAACAGCATCGCGTCCGCGTCGAGGTCCGGCCGCGAACGACCCTGCATGAAACGCCGGGCGTCCCGCGCCGCTTCGAGCATGTGCTCAAGGCGAATCCGGTCGTCAAATTCGCCGCCAAACTTCTCACGCGGCATGGAGCGTTCTCGCCACTCTGAGCACCGCCGGCAGGAAGTGCCGCGAGAGGTCTTCGGCCGTTCGCAGATCAACATCGCGCCGCAGCATCTCGCGAAGCTCGAGAATCATCTCGCCGAAGCCAACCATCCCCGGCGTGTGCCCCGGCTCGAACTCGACCAACAGGTCTACATCGCTGGCATCGCTGAAATCAGGCCGCAGAATGCTACCAAAGACACGGAGCGAGCGAACGCGATGCCGCTGACAGAACGCCGCGATCTGGTCCTCGGGAAACACGACGCCGTGGATTTCCATGCGAGAAGTATACATCATTCCCGAGCGTCTTTGGCACCGACTTCCCGCCCCGATGTGGCTCCTGAGACGTCATAACTGGTCCGCGTGCCACCTGCTCACGGATACTCCTGCCGCGTCGGCCGCACCAGCAGATCGCTGACATGCACGTGCGCCGGCTGCGCTGTCACAAACTCGATCATTCGCGCCACGTCCGCCGGCTCCAGCATCGGGGCGAACTTCTCCTTCATGCTCTCGAACCACGCATCGGCATAGCCCGCGACGCGCTGGAACTCACTGACCACAAAGCCCGGCTCGATAAGCGTCACGCGCACGCCGCGCGGGGCCAGCTCGCGCCGCACGCCCTCGGTCATGGCGTGGACCGCGAACTTCGTCGATCCATACAAACTCGAAAACGGCGACACGTGCCGCCCAACCACCGAGCCCAGAACCACCACGTCCCGCGCCGCTTTCAGCCACGTCCCACTCTGGCCACACTGCTCCGGCGGCACGCGATCGAGCATCCGCTTGCCCGCGCCGCGGATCAGCCGCGCCGCGCCGAGCACGTTCGTCCGCACCACCTCCTCCCACTGCGCCTCGTCGCTGCTCATCACGCTGCCGTTCAGCCCGCGCCCCGCGTTCACCACCACCAGATCCGCCTCGGCGCCAAACGCCCGTCTGGCCTCGTCGAGCATCGCGTCGATCACCGCTTGCTCGGCGCAGTCGCCCGCCACCACACGCACGCGCTCGGCCCCGCCCTGGGCACCGATCTCCGCAGCGACCTCCTTCAGCCTCTCCGCTCGGCGCGCGTTGATCACCACGCTCGCGCCGCGCCGGTGCAGCAGCGCCGCCGTCGCCTCACCGATTCCCGCCGACGCCCCCGTCACAATCGCCACCCGACCGACGTGGGAACCAGATACCGCTGTGATCTTCGGGGTTGTCATGCCGAGATCGTAGTGACGCTCCACGCCCTTGCCGCCGCCCGCTATGCTGCTGCCGATGTTTGGAAGCCACCTCTCAATCGCCGGCGGCATGGTCAACGCGCTCGTCGCTGCGCGCGATCTTGGCCTCGATTGCGTCCAGGTCTTCACCAAGAACCAGCAGCAGTGGGCAGCGCCCGATCTCAAGGACGAAGAAATCGCGGCGTGGCGCCGCGCCCTGGTCGAGATGGGCTGGGCCATGGACAAGCCCGGAAACGCCGCGGCCCGGCGCGATGAGGCCCCCGCACGCGTCGTCTCGCACGCGTCGTACCTCGCCAACCTCGCATCGCCCGACGACACCCTCCGCAATCGCTCGATCGCCATGATGGTCGTCGAGCTCAACCGCTGCCATCAGCTCGGCATCCCGTTGCTGGTCTTCCACCCCGGCTCCGCCACCGACTCTGACCCCATCGCCGGCGAGCGCCGCATCGTCTACGCCTGCGCCGAGCTCCTGGCCCAGACCGCCGGCCACCGCACCGTGCTCTGCCTCGAAAACGTCGTCGGCGCCGGCTCCACCATCGGCCGCGAGTTCGAACAACTCGCCCGCATGCGCGAGCAGATCATCGCCCTGGCCCGCGGCGGAAACGAACGCGTCGGCTTCTGCCTCGACACCTGCCACATGCACGCCGGCGGATACGACCTCTCCACCGTCGAATCCGCCACGCGCACCCTCGAACACGCCGAGAACACCCTCGGCCTTGTCAACGTTCGCTGCCTCCACGTCAACGACTCCAAAGGCCCCGTCGGCTCACGCCTCGATCGGCACGCGCACATCGGCGAGGGGACGATTGGCATGCAGGGCTTCGGGCCGTGGGTGACCTCGCCGCAACTGCGGAGCGTGCCGAAGATCATGGAAACGCCCAAGGGCGAAGGCCCCGGGGGAGTCGACTGCGACACCGTCAACGTCGCTCGCCTTCGCGCCTCCTCCCGCGGCGAGCCCGTGACCATCACGCCGCTGGCCACGCCTCAGACCGCCAAGTCGCAGTCGCGCAACCCCAAGAAGGTGCCCGTCTCCTGACTTCGCTTGACGCGAGCGATCTGAACGCCGAACATTCGACCCATCGCGTGCGTTCTCCGCGGCCGCTTCGAGTTGCCGCACCCAACCCCCGACCTCCCCGCCCGCAGGAGACTCACGATGTTTACGCCCCCCACCGCCGAGCACGCTTGGCTCAAGAACTTCGTCGGCACCTGGACGTTTGAGAGCACCTGCAACATGGGTCCCAACCAGCCGCCGATGAAATCCGGCGGCACCGAAACCGTCCGCATGCTCGGCGATCTCTGGGTCGTTGGCGAGTCCACCGGCACCATGCCCGGCGGCGGCGACATGACCGCCATCATGACCGTCGGCTTCGACCCCGCCACCAAGAAGTACCGCGGCACCTGGGTCGGCTCGCCCATGGCCTACATGTTCGTCTACGAGGGCGACCGCCCCAACAACGACAACCGCCTCGACCTCTACACCAACGGCCCCAGCATGGCCGGCGACGGCACGATGACCGTCTACCGCGACTCCGTCGAACTCATCACTCCCGACAAGCGTCTGCTCACCTCCGGCACGAAGACGCCCGACGGCCAGTTCCACGAGTTCATGCGCGCTGAATACCGCCGCGTGAAGTAATCGCCGAGCCGCGAGCCCAATCGCAGCAGCACTCCCCACCCTCCCCCGGTTCCTACCGGGTGAGGTGCCGCGCTTCGCGGCGGAGGGGGCAAGACGTCCGATTCGCCGATGGCGTTGAACTGGCGATTGGACTGCGCCGCCATTCGGCACGTCGATCCACGCAATCGCGCTCGTCAGCCAGAATCCAAACTACGGCAGCTTCCGCTTCTTCCGAAACTCCAACTGCGTCTCCGGCGGCAGCCGCTCGATCTTCGTCGCCAGCCAAGGCGGCGTCTGCGTCCACCACACGCTGAACGTCACCGCCACTTTCTCGCCGACCTTCAGATCTCGAACGTCAACGCCCTTCGCGGGCGGGAACTCCATCTCCATCGCGTTCATCCCGACGACCTTCCCGTCGCGGTCCTTGAAGTCGTCGATCGCCTCGTGCTTGACGATCAGTTCCGTCTGCGGCTTGCCCGTGATCGGCAGCGACACCACCTCGCCCCGCACGACATACGTCGCGCTCGGCGGCGATGTCGGCGGCGTCAGATCACTCACCCGCACCGTGCCCGCCGCGGGCGGACGCTCGCAGCCGCTCACCATCAACGCACCGCCCAACGCCACGCACACGGCCGCCCACACTCCGCAGCCACGCCAAGACCGCACAGGCCCACGCCGTAAACAACCAACACTGATAGCCATGCACGCTCCCCGAAACCCCACTCTACGCGCGCTTCAACAGACGCAGCAATTCGACTTGCTGCTTTGAGCTTTGAGCTTTGAGCTTTGAGCTTTGAGCTTTGCTGCGTTGCTGCGTTGCTGCGTTGCTGCGTTGAGCTTTCAGCGCCGCCCCGTCGGCACTCACGCCTTCGCGACGGTCAGGTACTTCTCGACGGACTTGAGGTCCGCAAGCAGCATCGGCGTGTAGCGCAGGCTGAACGACTCGCCCTTGCCCACCGTCACGATGCGGGCGCACGACTCACGCTTGACCCAGTCGCGGTTGCCGCGGTTGTAGGTGGTCATGCGCGACTCGCGCACGCGATACGCACGACCCAAGGCCTTCTTGTTCGTCGGATCAAGCCGCATCAGGCGCTGCAACGTCGCCTTGTTGCCCGCGGCGCGCGGCGCGCTCTTGAGCGTGATCGTGATCATCTGGCCGGCTTTGAGCGTATCGAACATGGGAACCTCGTGCGAATCAAAGTGAGACATCCCCACGACGCGCGGCCAACCGGACCGCGCCGAGACGGGCCCAGATACTACGCAACCCAACCCCACAGGTCATCTTTTCCTTCACCCATCGCAAGCGATCTTCCTCCTCACACCATACACTCTCCTCCCTATGACCACGCCAGATTCCTCACAAGATCCGAACGCTCAGCCCGCCAGCCAAGGCCCCGCGTTCAACAACAACCTCCCCCATCACACCCGCCCCAAGATCCGCGCCATCCGCGGCTTCCCCGTGCAGGCCAAAGCACCCGACGGCACCGAGCACCAGATGCTCGGCCTCGCCGATGCCCGCCAAATCTCCGATCGTGTCGCCGTCGTCATGCCCGGCGTCAGCCTTGTGCTGCCGCTGATGGATGGCTCCCGCTCGATCGACCAGATCGTGATGGAAGTCGGCCGCGGGCTCACCCGCCCGGTCATGGAGCAGCTCATCACGCAGCTTGACGGTGCCGCCCTCCTTGAAGGCCCCGCCTTCGACGAGCTGCTGACCAAGATGCGCGCCGAGTTCGACAGCCAGCCGATCCTGCCGCCGGGAACGACCGCCGCGTTCGTGGACGCGATGCTGAGCGAAGACACCGAAGCGCCCGCAGAAGAGCCGGCCCGCTCGGAATACGCCGCGCGGCGCGTCCGCACGTACTTCGATTCGCTCATCGCCGAAGCCCTCAGCGACGTCCCCGATCCCGCCTTCACCGCACTGCCCAAGGCCATCGTCGCGCCGCACCTGGATTATCAGCGCGGCGGGCTCAACTACGCCGCGGTCTACGGTCGCCTCCGCGTCGCCGATCGTCCCGATCGCGTCATCATCCTGGGCACCAATCACTTCGGCGTCTCCACCGGCATCGCGGCGTGCGACAAGGGCTTCAGCACCGTGCTCGGCGCGTGCGAGATCGACGCGGCGCTGGCCAGCGGCCTGCGCTCAACCCTCGGCGATGCCATCTTCGCCAACCGCTTCGATCACGAGCGCGAGCACTCCATCGAGCTGCAAGTCACCTGGATCCAGCACGTCTTCGGCAAGGACTCCAGCGGCCAGTACCCCAAGGTCTTCGGCGCGCTCATCCACGACCCGGTCGTCAAGAACGGCGAGAGCTACGACGGCCAGGGCGTCGCCCTCCAGCCCTTCGTCGACGCGCTCAAGGCCCAGCTCGCCAAGCTCCCGGGCCGGACGCTCATCGTCAGCTCCGCAGACCTCTCGCACGTCGGGCGGGCCTTCGGCGATGAGGTCGCCCTGGCAGCGGAGGAGGGCACCGAGGAGGCGCAGAACGCAGAGCAAGCCCGTAACCGCGTCTTCGGCATGGATGACGAGATGCTCGGTCTCGTCGTCGCCAACAAGCCATCCGAACTCGTCGCCAGCATGGCCTGGCAACAGAACCCCACGCGCTGGTGCAGCGTCGGCAACCTTGTCGCCACGCTCATGGTCGCGCAGCCGGCCGATGTCCGCATGCTCCGCTACGGCCCCGTGATGGACCCGCAGGGCCTCGGCATGGTGACCAGCGCCGCCATGGTCATGACCTGATCCGCCCTCGCGGGCCGTTGTGCCGATTCGCCCCACGTTCCCTGTCGCTCGACCGCGCTCCGCGGAGGTCTTGTGCCCACACTGTCCTCATGGCTCATGATCGCGCCGGGTGTCGGCCTCATCGTGCTGGGCATCATCATCCTCATTCGCGCACGCCGCCGCGTGACGATGGACCGTTGGCAAGCGGCACAGATCGAGCTTGACGCCGAGCGCGCAGCGCCCCGCGTCCGTCGCGACGCGTGGAGCTTCGCGTCCTACGCCGCGCTGAGCTTTTCGCTCATGTGTACGGGCTACCACGTCATCGCCTGGGCGCTGCCGAGCCACACGCTCCTGGCGGTGCCGGCGACAATGTGGTACATCGTGCCGCTGGCGGGCGTGCTGATGGTGGTGCTCAGCCGCAGCCTTGATCGATTGGAAAGTCGCGAGTCGCAAGATGCGAGTCGCGAGTCGCAAGACGCGAGTCGCGAGTAACCGTGCCACCGACCTGTCTTCAGGTCGGTGCCCGTGGGCAACGTATGGTCACGAGCACCGACCTCAAAACGAGGTCGGTGGCACGCTCAGCACTCAGCACTCGCGACTTAGTAGTTCAACCCGGCCCGCAGCAGCCACCCGCCGAAGACCTTGTTCTCCAGCTCGTGATACTCCGCAAGCTGGCCGGTGTAGCCGTTGCGGGTGCCGGTGGTGCCGCCGAACTGGCCGTCGCGCTGCGTATCGAAGAAGACCTCGACATGCCCGTCGCTGAAGCCCATCTGGCCGACGTTCGACTGGTGGTTGGCGTTCTCGACGGTGATGACCGAGCCCTTGCCGTGGGCGGGGCCGAAGTCGGTGTAGTTCTGCCGGCCCCACACGATCCCGCTGCCCAGGGCCCCGCGCTCGGGCCCGTCGCTCAGCGCCTTGGCGCCGGTGATGATCTGGCCCTTGTACGTCACAGTATCTTGCAACACCAGCGACGTGCCATCGCCGAACAGCGGCACCTTTGACGGCGTCGTGTTGCGGATGCTCGAGTCCTTCATCGGCCCGACATTGAACCGGTGCAGCTTCACGTCCGACGGGTTCACCGGCCCGGGTGCCACCGGCGAGCGCGTCTTGGTGTCCGTGTGCGCCATGTACCAACTCTGGTTGTAGTTCGAGTTGTACCCCTCGTCGATCAGCCGATCGATGTCCGTCGGCGTGAACGACTTGTAGCCGTTGTCGTTAATGCGCCCGATGTTCAGGTTCTGGCTCGCCTGCGACGGGCTCGACGGGCACAGCAGCCCGCCCGGCTTGCAATAGCCGCCGTTCACATAGTCCGCGATCCAGCCCTTCTCATCGAACGCGCCGTTGCCGTATTCGCGACGGTTGTCCGCGGCACCGGTGCTGAACAATCCCTTGCGATCCGCGGCGTGCGTTCCCGCCGCAATCGAAAGCTGCCTCAGCGCCGAGCCGCACTTGCTTTGGCGTGCCGCATCCCGCGCCCCCGCCAAGCTCGGCACCAGAATCCCGACCAGCAGCGCGATGATCGCGATCACCACGAGCAACTCGATCAGCGTAAAGCCGCGCAGCCGGGCGCGAGGCCCCGACGAGCATCGAGCGGTAATGACCGAAGTACCGAGCGGTGCGTGTGCCTGTGTCATCCGTGCTCCATCAAAAACTGGCGATTGAAACCAAACTGCCGACTGAAACGGTCACGCGACAAACGCCCGTCGCGCGGGCCGCGATCTCGTCAGCTCCCCATCTCGGCCGTCCGCTCCGCAACAACGCGATATCGAACATCGCCCCCCCCACTTTCGGAGGCGTCAAGGTAGTAGATCGCCACGCCCGTTCCAAGGGCCGCAATGTCAAGATGTCGCAAAGATCGCGTAAACGCTTTACGCCAGCGAGCGTCGCCGGTCACCACGCCTCGGCGAACAACGACCGCTCGCGCTCCGGCCACTCGCGCCGTGAAGCCCAGCGTGCGGCGCAGTCATAACGCCCCATCAGATCGCCCGCGTCAGCAGCCGTCGAAGTAGATCGCGAAGAAGAGGTTGTAATCCGCCTCCGTCGTGCCGTTGTTCGTCGTGAGATCGCCGAACGGCGGCAGCGGGCTGCCGTCATCGTTGGCGATATCGCAGATCGCGCCCGCATCGAAGAACGTCGAGAAGAAGGCGTTGTAATCCCCTTCGGTCACGCCGTTGTTCACCCCGCCGGGCACGCCGATGGGCGGCAGCGGCGCGCCATCGTCATACGCGATGTCCGCCGGGTTGCAGCGGGCCTGCGACGGCTCCTCACCGGCCGTGAACGTCGCGCGGACGACGCGATCCCAGCCGACCGTCGCGGTCGCGCCGGCAAGGCCCGCGTTGACGATGCTCTTTCGTGACGAGTAGTACACCAGGATCTCGTGATTCGCGCCGGGCACGAGGAACCCCGCGGGAATGGTCACGCTCGTGTCGGTGTTCGAGATCGCGAGGTTGAGAATCAACTGCGACGTGCTGCTCGGTGCGCTGAGCGTGACGAACGTGAGGTTGAAGTCCGCGCCAGGGGTGTCGGGGAATCCCGTGAACTCAATGAGGTTCTCGACTCCCGGGTTCGCACCTTCCAGCGCCAGCAGGTTCGTCACCTCGGGCACCGTGGGGGTCCAAAGCGGAACAGTTCCAACATTCAGCGTGCCCGTCTGCGTGCCCAGCGTCCCGCCGCTGATCGAGAAGACGTAGTCGCCCGGCGTCCAGACGTCGGTCATCGCGGTTTGTGTGGGGTATGGAAACGGCAGGTACGCCCAAGTGACATCTGACCCGATCTGGACGCTCATCGGGAAGTTCCCACCGCTCGGGAGCGTCACGCTCACGAACTCGGCCTGATCCTGCTCCGCAAACCAGCGGGCGCTCGCAAAGTAGTTGACAAGCTGCGGCGGCTGCGTCAGCGTCTGCTGGTAGTTGATGGTCAGGAAGACGTCGTAGAAGCTGCTCGCCATCAACGGGCACGCGCTGCCCACCACCGGCAACGCGGCCAGCGCCAGAAACGACGGTCCCCCTCGGATCAAACGCCCGCGGACAGGACTCATCACGCACACGCTCGCGCCCATGGGTTCGCTCCTGAAAGTTGATCGCCGTGCCGACGAGGGCGCGGGCGGCAGCGTGAGTCTACCGCGCCACGGAGCTCTGACAGCCAAGAGTCGGTGGTTCTGCGCAGCGAACACAGCACCCGCTCGGGCGTTCGTGTTCTGGCCGCCGAACCCATCGGGGGATCCCATCATGGTCGCGCGTTTTGCGAGCCCGCAGTTGGCCTACACGGGGCAGCCATCGAAGTAGATCGCGAAGAAGAGGTTGTAATCCGCCTCCGTCGTGCCGTTGTTTGTCGTCAACGGTCCAAACGGTGGCAGTGGCGTGCCGTCATCGTTGGCGATGTCGCACAGCGCACCGGCATCGAAGAACGTCGAGAAGAACGCGTTGTAATCGCCCTCGGTCACGCCGTTGTTCACGCCACCGGGCGCCCCGATCGGCGGCAGCGGGTCGCCGTTGTCATAGGCGATATCCGCCGGCGTGCAGCGCGGCACCAGATCAACACCAAGCGTGCCGTCCTTGGTCACGCGCTGGACAAAGATGTCGGTGTTGCCGCCGCGGTTCTCGTGCCACGCCAACACGACGCCGGTGCCGTCGCGCTCGCTGGCGAGCCGACCCTTGGGGTTCACGTTGCTGTTGATGTCGATGATCGCGTCGGGCGACCAGGCGTTGTTGCCGCTGGAGGTGATGCGCGTGCCGCGGACTTTGAAGTTCACCGCATCGACATAGTCGAACCAGAACACGCTGTACTCGCCGTTCTCGCTCGCGACGCCCTGGACAAAGCTCTTGTCCGTCGTGCCCAGCGGCAGGATCTCCACGCCCGTGTCCCCCCACAGCGGCGTGCCCGAAGCCTCGAACCGCTGCGCACCGACGCCGGTCAGCGACTGGCTGCTGTTCTTCTCCGGCCAGCACAGGAACATGTCACCGGTGGCCGCGATGAAGTCGGCGCTGCAGTTGGCTTGGCTGCCGCCGGTGCTGCCCTGCGGCGGCGTTGCATATTGGAGCACACCCGCAGAGTTCACGCGCTGCACGCGGTTCTTGAAGTTCGTCGACGGGCCGCCGTACCACGCCGTGAAGAGGCCGCCGCTGCCGTCGGCGATCGCCGGCGGATAGAACGCGATCGAGAGCCCATCGGTGTTCCACATGAGCTGCGCCGTCGGCGCGCCGGGGTTGGGCAACTGGGCTGCGCCGGCGCCGCTGAACTTTTGGTAGTAGACGTGGCGACCGGATGAAAAGCTGGTCCCCGTCGCGCGCCGGATCGTCATCCAGAAGTTGTCACCATCGGCCCGGGCCAGATCGCCCGTGTTGTACGGGCGCACCGGCGAGGGCTCGCCCAGCGTCACTCGCCCGCCGCTCCCCCAGACGTCCGCGCCGTCGGCGCCGTTCAAGCGGTACATCTCGATGAGCGAGTTGGTCGGGCCGCTGACACCAGCGATGTACGCGCAGATCACTGAGTTGTCGCCCATCACCAGCAGCCGCGGGTCATTGGCGGTGCCCGCCGAGGCCATGTTGCGCTGCCAGAGGATCGTGCCGCCGGGGCTGACCTTCGCCACCGTCGCCTTCAGCGTTCCCCCCTGGCGGTCATCACTGAACGCGACGAACGCGTTGCCGTCGGCATCGATCTCAAGGTCGTAGTCGTTGGTCGAGCTCTGATTGCGATCGGCGATCAGGATGCCGTTCGCCGCCCACTCCGCCACGCCCGCGCTGCTGAGCTTCTGGATGTACACGTCGTTGCCGCCCGAGCGATTGTCGAACCACGTCACGCGGAAGCTGCCGTCGGGCGCTCGCTTGATCTTCGGCTGAACCTGATCGCCCGGTGCGGTGCAGACCGGCGTGTTGACCGACGCGTCACTGGTCCACTGCGCCAGAGCGCTCGAACCGCCAACAAGCGACAGAAGAACGCCGGCAGAAATGCCGGCAACGCGTGAGCGAGTGACCTGATTCATCGGCGTGGGCTCCTGAGTGAATCGGAGACCCGCGAGACTGCGATCCGATCCGATTACACCTTAACGCATTCCGAGCCCAGATGCATCGAAATTCGGCGGCAAACGGGTTTCCGAGGTGAATCGAGGGAAGATGCTCAAGCGCAGCCAGGGCGCGAAGCGCGACTCCGGCTCGGTGCGGGTGGTTGCCGAACGCCGCCAGATGCACCGTCGCCCGTCTGGTGATCGCGAGCCGAGGCCGATAGGAGCGGGGCCAAACTCTGGCACCGTCGGTCTTTCGAAAGACCTTGCGCCCGCGGCGCGATTCGCTGATTGGACGAGTTTTCACGCTGTTTTATTGGCCGCGCCCGCCGCCCGGTGCCATATTCTGCTCCGGAGTGTCGTCCGAACTGTCGTTCGGGCCTTATCTGATTGGGAGGTCCCTCATGCTTCGTTCTTCCGTTCTCGCGGGCGTTGTGTCTTTGTCGCTGGTCGCATCCGCCTCGGCACAGGCTTGGCTGTCCGGCGTGGTCACCTATTCATCCTTCTCTGATGGCTCCACGTCGAGCGAGCCGGCGGAGTACGACAACATCGTCGGCACCAACAACAGCGAGCTCATCGTCAACAGCGCCGCTCGCGGCACCACGTTCGCCCTCACGCCGGGCGTCAACAACTTCACCACCCGCTACATCTCCGGCTACCAGTCGTTCTCCCTCTACTTCTCATCGACCAGCGCCGCGTTCAGCCGCCCGTTCGCCTCAGCGCCGGATCTGGTCGTCTACGGCTACACCAACATCCCGCTGACGCCCGCCGCGGGAATCGCTGTGCAGAACAACGGCCAGTTCTCCGGCACCAGCCCCTACAGCGGCGCCACCACGTACACCGTCGGCAACTACGAGCTGAGCGTCAGCGGCCTGGTCATCAACGTCGGCGGCACGAACACCTCCAACACCTTCCAGATCACCATGCGCGAGATCCCCGCGCCGGGCGCTCTGGGCCTGATGAGTGTCGCCGGTCTGCTCGCGTCGCGTCGCCGCCGGGCCTGAGCCCAGCAACCGCGTCGCAGCCGATCGCTTCAACGCGACAATCGACGGTCTGAAAGCAAAAAGCCCCGACGCTCATGCGCCGGGGCTTTGTTCATTCTGCGAATGCTCCGATCACCAGGCCGCGCCCCGGGAACCTCTCGATCATCCCATCGTGCGGGCGGAGCTGGCGACCTTCACCTGCACCGACGGCGTGCCCGTGTTCATCGCCGCGGCCTGGCGGATCGCCTTGGCGATACCGGCGACATCGATCCCCACCAGGGCCTGCTGCTTGGCGCGTGAGTCCTGATAGACCCAAGCGTCCGGCAGGCCGAGCTTGATCACGCGCGAGGCGTCAAGGTGCATCTCCGCCGCGGCTTCGACGACCGCGGCGCCGAACCCGGCGACCACGGAGTGATCCTCGACCGTGACGATCGGCACCTTGGCCTTGATGAGGCGTGCGATGAGATCGGCATCCACCGGCTTCGCAAACCGTGCGTCGTAGACGCAGGTGCGGACCTCGCTGCGGACTTCCTCAGCCGCTAGCGCCGCGTCGATGGCGCAGGTGCCGAAGGCCAGGACCGCGACTTCCGGAACACCCGCGCCGTTGTTGCCCGGCGCGCCGAGATCAAACTGCGGCGTGAGGCAGCGGGCCTTGCCGAGCTGGAACGGCGGGCACTCGCCCTTGGTGGCGAAGAGGCCGCTGACGCTGTCGCGCGGGTAGCGCACGCTGCTGAGGCCGTCCTCGTAGGTCCGCATGAACTCGACCGCTTCGCGCAGGCTCGGCTCATCCATCGCGCCCATGATCGCCGCCTTGGGCAGCACGCGCAAGATCGCGATATCGCAGAAGCCGTGGTGAACCGCGCCGTCGCCGCCGACGAGGCCGGCGCGATCCAGCAGCAGTCGGACCGCCAGACCCTGAAGGCTGACCTCTTGGAAGCACTGATCGAACGCGCGCTGCAGGAACGTCGCGTACACCGCGAAGAACGGCTTCCAGCCGGTCTTGGCCATGCCCGCCATCATGTCCAGCGCGTGGCTCTCGCAGATGCCGGTGTCGAACGAACGCTCGGGGAACTTCGAGAGCGTCTTGGCGATGCCGGTGCCATCGGGCATCGCCGCCGTGGCCGTGACGATCTTCGGGTCCTTGGCCATGGCCTCGACCATGATCTCGCCGATCGCGGCGGTGAAGGACCGGCCATCCTTCTTGATCTCGACGCGGCAGCCCTCATTCTCCAGTCGGCTGGAATCCGGATCGCCGATCACCGTGAACGCCGCGGGAGAGTGGAACGTGCTGGCGTCGCGCTCCGCGAACGACAGGCCCTTGCCCTTGATGGTCTTGACGTGCAGCACCATCGGGCGATCAAAGTTCTTCGCCTCTTGCAGGACCTTGATCAGCTCGGGCAGGTTGTGCCCATCGACGGGACCGACGGTGACGAGGCCGAAGTGCTCGAACCACGCGCCCTCGTTAAGGACCGCCTTCATCCCCTCGCCCATGACGTGATACGCCTCGCGCATCGCGCTGCCGCCGGGGACGCTGGCCAGGAGTTCCTTGGCCGCTTCCTTCATGCCGGTGTAGGTGTTCGAGATGCGGAGCTTGTCGAAGTAGTGCGCCACGGCACCCTGCGGCTTGCTGATGCTCATCCCGTTGTCGTTGAGGATGACCATGAACTGGCGCTTGAGCGTGCCGGCGCCGTTGAGGCCTTCCATGGCGACGCCGTTGACGATCGAGGCATCGCCGATGATCGTGACCACGCGCCGGCCGCTCGGGGCCTTGGCCGGATCGAAGCCGTCGCCGTTGAGCGAATCGCCGCGAGCCATGCCCACCGCCGTCGAGATGCCGGTGCCGGCGTGCCCGACGGAGAAGAGGTCGAAGCTGGACTCGCGCGGCTCGGGGAAGCCGGCCATCCCCGCGCTGGTGCGCAGGCCGTCGAGCATCTTGAGGCGGCCGGTCAACAGCTTGTGCGGGTAGCACTGGTGGCCGACGTCAAAGAGCAGACGGTCAAAGCCGAAATCAAAGACATAGTGCAGGGCGATGGACAACTCGACCACGCCGAGATTGGGGGCCAGGTGGCCGCCGGTCTTGGAGACCTGGGCGAAAATCGCCTCGCGGATCTCGCTGGCGACCTGCGGGAGCTGATCGATCGAGAGCTTGCGGAGATCGGCGGGCGAGTTGATCGTCGGAAGAAGTTTCATAAGACGGGCCGGCTCCAATAGGAGGATTTCAACAAATTCTGAAACAAATCAAACGGTTTGAGTCGGACCTGTTCGCGCCGGGGGAGGAGGGGCGGG
>JALHNK010000004.1 GCA_022843565.1 Phycisphaerales bacterium | reverse complement strand
GTTCGCGGCGCGCCGGCGGGCGGGGCACGCGCCGCATCCCCGCGGCTTCAAAGAACGGGCACGCGCCGCCCATGGCGGCGATCCCCTCGGTCAGCGGCGTGAGCGGCTCGCGCACGTACGCGCGGACGAGCGCCGTCGAGAGCCCGATGCCCCGATGTCGCTGATCGATGATCACACGCGAGATGCACCGAACGAGCTGGTTGACGATGCGCGCCCGCTCCGCCATCGGCATCAGCGAGAAGGTCGATTGCGAGCCGAAGTGTTCGGGCCAGGCGACCGCACGCCACGAGGCGTTCAGCACCGGGCGACTGATGACGAGCACGCCCGCGAGCTCTCGTGTCGCCCGCGTTCGCGCCGCCAGCACCAGCTCGATCGTCGCCGGCGGCCCGGCGCGATAGTGTGACGGGGCGAGCGATTGAGCGTCGGCCCGCGTGCCGGGGGCGATGTCGAATCCAGTGAGCAATGAGCAACGGATCATGGGGCTTCTCCGGCTTGCGGTGTTGTCTGATCAGGTGCAGCCGTGGCACGCGTGTGAACGGCTGGCGGCCGGTGCGGGTGAAGGTGAACGTGCATGTCCGGGCACAGCGCGCCCGCGAGGTCGTCGTGCGATGTGCAGGCGATCAGCGAGCGGGGCCTGTCCGCATCGCGCCGGACGGCCCGGGCGATCGATGCGGCGCACGACATCGCGGTCGCTCGATCCAGCAGCGCCAGGAACTCATCGGCGAGCAGCGCACGCAAGCGGCGATCGCGACGCGTCGATGCCAAGCCGATCGCCAGCGACAGTCGTGCTCGTTGGCCCTCGGACAGGTCACGCGGCAGGCGATTCAGAAGCCTCGCCTCGGCGAGCCCCGCATCGCCAAGCTGGCGAAGCCAGAGCGCTGGCGATGTTCTGGGCGAGAGGTCAATCACGCGCGTGGTCGCAGAGCGCTGCGAGACATCTCTGGGCGACACGCACCGCACGCCACGATCACGCAGCTCTCGGCGCAACCGCCGGAGCAACGTGGACTTTCCGGTGCCCGATGCGCCGGTGATCAGGATGACCGAGGGCGATTGCGACGCGGCGAGCGCCGCGATGTCGCGGGCGATGGACTCGTGCAGCGCGAGCTGGCGAGCGTCGAGGGCCGGGAGCTTTGCGAGCGATCCCAGAGGCAAGCCCAGGGCGATGGAGGCATCGATGAGGCGCCGGGTCATCGGGCGCTCCGGCTGTGGGTGCTTTGGGGGATGCGGTTGGCCGCGGCTTTGGAGGTCTCAGCCGCGAACATGGCCAAAACCGCGTCGCGCTGGCGGCGCACGCTGTGATAGGTGAACTTCAGCGCGTTCTGAGCGCCCTTGAGCGAGCGCCCACGCAGGAAGACCTCGGTGGCGACGCGGGCCATCGTCGGGTTCCAGTGTGCCCGCTGGCGAAGGACGAACGCGAACTGCGGCGAGGTCACCCGCTTCGCCAGCTCGCGGACGCGCCGCTGCACCTGATGGGCCGGCACGTTCGAAAGCCGAGCCACGAACGCGCAGCTCTTGCCCTCGGCGTAGATCGCCTGGAGCAACGCCCGGTCGTGCTCGTCGAGCACCTCGGCCCGTTGCAGCACAAGCTCCGCCATCGTCTGCGAGGCCTCGCGCCGTTCGGTTCGCGCGGCCGCCCCCGCGGCGTCAAAGTCTCGGATCTCGATCGGTTCATAGGTCATGATCGGCTCCTGATCGGTGTTCGCCCTGAAAAGTTCACTTGACTGTGAACTTCCTATTTGATACTGTTTGGGTATGGTTTGGCAAGGCCCCGAATCCAAAAGTGCAAAAGATCGCGCGCAAAGCTGTCGTGACGCGCCAGAAACTCACGCCGCGCACGCAGCGCCCGAGGCTCGCGCCGGCGGTGCGCGCGACGCGGACGGCCAGCACCCTGAACGCTCGACACTCGCGCACATCGTGCGACAGTCGCGGCGTCAACGCGGGCTGACACTCGCGCAGCTCGCGGCCCTTGTCGGCTGCGCCAAGAGCCACCTCTCGATGCTTGAGAACGAAGTGCGGCGTGGCGGCGGCGTCTCTCGCGAGATCCTCATTCGCCTCGAGGACGCGCTGGGAATCACGCGTGGCGTGCTCGTGCGGGCGGCGCATTGGGAGAACGCACCGGGCGAAGTGCGACGCGATGGCGAGCGGATCGAGGCCGCGACCGCCGTCGCTCGCGAGCTTGGCGCGCTGCGCGGCGTGGGCTCGCTGGATGAAGCGTTTCGATCCGGCCGGCTGGCGAAACTGATCGCTCGCATTGACCCCGAGGCGGGTGCGATGATTTCTGGACACGCGGCGCGGCGCGGGGGGGGTGCGGGCGATGTCGGCCAGCCGACCGGTACCGGCTCACGCCATGACGGTGGGGCCATCGAGCGCGATGGCGTGCTGGCTTCGCTGGCGCTGCCGGTCGAGGTGCCGCTGATCAACTCGGTCGCTGCGGGCTACCCCGGCGATTTCTCGGATCTCGGGTACCCCGCGCGCGTCGCCGATGAATACGTGCGGAGCCCCGACATTCGCGATCCCGATGCGTTCGCGGCCCGCGTCGTCGGCGAGTCGATGCTGCCGGAGTATCGCGAGGGCGATCTGGTGATCTTCTCACCGAGCAAGCCGGTGCGCAGCGGGCAAGACTGCTTCGTACGCGTCGAGCCGGATCACCAGACCACGTTCAAGCGCGTGTTCTTTGAGACCGCTGACGGGCGGGCGATCGACGAAGAAACCGCCGAGCCCGGCTCGCCGCGGGCGGAGCGGGTGCGATTGCAGCCGCTGAACCCGAAGTTCAGACCGATGACGCTGGCGCGAGAAGAGGTGGCGGGTGTGTACGCCGCGGTGAGCGTGATGCGGACGATCGGCTGATGGCGCGGCGGAGGCAGGCGGGACGCCTGCCCGGGTGAGCGTAGTCAGTTCGCGCCCGAGGCCCAGGGCAGATAGACAAGCACAAAGAGGTAGAACGCGAGCGCCAGCGCGACCATACCCAGGATGATCTGCACGGTCATGAAGAGCACCTGGCGCGGGTAGCCATTCATGTCGGGCATTCGCACCGCCTTGTACGCGATGGCAATTCCAAGCGCCAGCGGGATCAGCAGGGCGAACCAGTACGACTGCGCGTCGATCGGGTCGATGAACGGGCGATAGGGGCCGACCTCTGCGGGTCCGGTGGGGTTCGCGGGGCCAGCGGGTGATTGGGCCATCGCGACGTTCGCAACGCAGGCCAGCGACGCGAAGCAGGTGATGAGCGAGCCGCGGGTCATGGGTTGCTCCCGGCGGGCGCGGCGGGCTGGCGCCGGCGCGAGTAGGCGACATCGATGATCGCGATGAGGTTCAGGATGCCGGCGATCGTGCAGTAGAGCGTGCCGATCTCGCCGATGCGGGCGAGGGCTCGCCGATTCGGCGGCGTGCCGCCCAGGGTGCGGACGCCGCGGCTGTCGGTGGTGATGGGCAAAAGTTCGCCATTTGGCCCGCGCCCCTCGCCCGGGCGGGCGGATCGGAGGACGCCATTGGGCTCGCGGACTTTGAAGTGGTACTGGTGGATGTTGTCGACGATGAACGCCGCGGGGCCGACGAACATGGTGCCGAGAAACCAGATCGAGTCGCCATCGGCGACGATCTCGGGCTTGGCCGGCGTGCCTGTGACGCGGGAGATGGCCGAGCGTGCGAGGTTTTGGACGAAGAGCTGGGAGTCCACTGCGTCAAGCCCAGCGATGAACAGACCGCCGCCGAAGAGGCCGCCAACGCCGACCAATACGCACGCCCCGCGTGCGGTGTGCCCGAGATACGCGTGGCCTGCGCCGGGCAGGAGGAATGCCAAAGCCGCGGCGACGGGCTGCCAGCGGTCGGAGTTGTCAGAGGAGTCAGGCATGGGTGGTGATCGTACCCGGAGCGCGGGACGGAGCGAGGGTTGATCACGAAGCGCGCGGCGGCGGATGGTCAGTGGCTGTGGCGTGCTGAAGAAGACCCGGCCGTTGGTGCCAGACAGAGCGTGATACGCGATCGATGACTTCGGGCACCGACCCGAGGACAGGTCGGTGGCTCGAAGGCGGTGACCTGAGCCCGGCCGGTGGCGCGATGGGCGGTGCGCGAAGAATGCGACGGGTGTTGACTGGTGCATCGGCGTGGGTACGGTTGGGCGCACGCGTCGCGAGATGGGCGCGTGCTTCTGGCGTCGCGCGGGTGGTCGGGAGGAACGGTTCTTCCCGGGAGCGCGGCGTCGAGCGAGATCCTTCGACCGAGGCGAGCCATGCTGATCCTGGACGACACGCTGACGACCGACGAGCGAACGACGACGCTGCTGCCGAACCCGGCGTTCCCCTTTGCGCACCCGCTGAGCGATGCCAAGCGCAAGGACGGAGAAGAGGGCAGCGACTTCGGCGGCGACGACTTCGAGGAAGACGAGTTTGAAGACGACGCCGAGGAGGGCGAGGGTGGTGCCGAGTTTGAGGGTGATGAGGAAGATGACGAGTTTGAGGACGAGGAAGAGGGCTTCGACGGCGATGCCGATGAAGACGACGAGTTCGACGACGAGTTCGACGATGAAGAGGGTGACGAGGACATCTGATCCCCGCGCGGGCGCTGACGCTTTGCGCGGGGAGGGTTTTCGGGCGGCGTCCGCCCGATGTTCCACCCCCTTTGCTGCGAGCGCGCCATGAGCAAGCGTCCGAACCATCAGCCCAAGGCCACGCCGGAGCACCTCAGCGATGAGGCCCTGCGCGAGCTGGCCGATCTCACCAAGAGCGTCATCGATCGTCGGTCGGGCATCGATCGGCGCGCCTTCGAGCAAGAGATCGACAGCGCCGCCGACGCCAAGGCCGGCACGCTCGGCCTCGATCGGCGTCGCGGCGTCGGCCGCCGCCTCAGCGACTTCACACGCGGCGCCGAAGAGGGCGAACTCAACCGCGAGCAGTTCCTCTTCGTCATGGCGATCGACGCTTTCAAACGCGAGAACAACAAGACCTTCCCGCAGTGGACCGACGTGCTCGAAGTCGTACGCCTCCTGGGCTATCGCAAGACCATGCCCAGCGAACTGCGGGTCCGCTCGGCCGAGGACTGGACTGAAGCACCGACCGCCCCGTCAAACGTGCGGGCACCGGGCTGGGATAAGCGGGCGGCGTGAGAGGGCTGACGCCCGGCTCTCAGCCCCGAGCAATCAGCCTTCAGCCTTCAGCAGATGGGCAGAGGTGCTCGCACTGGCCTTGCCCAGTGCCCGATGCCTCATGCCCAGTGCCTCCTCACTCCGCAGTCGTGTTCCCCGGCGCCGCCTCCGCCGGGTCGGCTCGCATGAACAGCACCTCGCCCTTGCTGAGTGACTGGCCGGGCTTAAGTGAGTACTCGCCCATCCACGCTGAGCGTTGGGTGAGCGTCGGAGCCGGCTGGCCCGGCGGCGCTGACGGCGCGGCGCAGGACCATGTCGCCCACAGTTTTTCGCACGCCTGCGGGATCGCCGGGCTCAGGATCAGCGTCGCGACGCGGAGCGCCTCGGCACAGTGGTAGAGGATCGCCCCGAGTTGATCGCGCAGGGCCGGCTCGGCCTCGATGCGCTTGGCGAGCTTGAACGGCTCGGTCGCGTTGATGTAGCCGTCGACCTTGCGGACCAGGTGCATCCCCTCGGCCAGGGCAGACGCGAGATCCATCGTGTCCGCCGCCGCGATCGCGCGAGAGACGCTGGCGCTGATGATCGTGGGCCAGTCGTGCCCGGCGAGCTCGCGCGTGCCCTTGGGGTCGGGCACCTTTGAGTCGAAGTACTTCTGGATCATGTTGCCCACGCGGCTGGTGGCGTTGCCGATGCCGTTGGCCAGGTCGGCGTTGAAGACCTCGACGAACTTGGCGTGCGTGAAGTCCGCGTCGTTGTTGCCCAACGGGCCGTTGGTGGCAAGGTAATAGCGGAACGCGTCGGAGCCATAACGGCTGACGTACGCGCCGATCACGTCGATATCGATGAAGTTGCCCAGCGACTTGCTCATCTTCGCGCCGTCGCGAATGAAGTACGAGTGCGCGTACACCGTCAGCGGCGTCGCCTCGCCCAGCGCGTGCAGCATCGCCGGCCAGATCACGGCGTGGAACCACACGATGTCCTTGGCCATCAGATGCACCGACGGCGGCCAGAACCGCTTGCGATCGGGGGTATCGACGGCGGTCAGGTAGTTGCAGAGCGCTTCGATCCACACGTAGACGCGATGGCCCGGATCGCCGGGCATGAAGACGCCCCAGGCATCGGGCGCATCGCCGCGCTGCTCGCCGGGCTTGACCGCGCGGCTCACCGGGATGTCCTGCAGCCCCTGCTTCAGCCGCCCGAGAATCTCGTTGCGCCGCACCTCGGGCAGGATGAACGAGGTACTCGTATCGATGTGATTCTGCAGGAAGTCCTGGTACTTGCTGAGGCGGAAGAAGTAGTTCTTCTCCGTGCGCTTCTCCAGCGGCTTCTTGGTCACGGGGCTGAGATAGTTGCTCTCCTTGGCGACGGTCTCGGTCAGATACTCATCCTGCGAGACGTCGTACCAGCCGACGTAATCGCCCAGGTAGATATCGCCCTGGGCCTGGAGCTTGGCGATGTACCGCAGCGCCAGCGTCTTGTGGTGCGGGCTGCTGGTGCGATAGAAGATGTCCTCGCGGATGTCCAGCATCGCGAAGGCCTTCTGAAACTCCGCGCTGCAGCGATCGGTCCACTCCTGCGGCGTGATGTTGTTCTCCACCGCCTTGGCGATCACCTTGTCGGCGTGCTCATCGGTGCCGGTGAGGAAGAGCACCTCGCGCCCGAACAGCCGGTGAAACCGAGCCGCGACGTCGGCCAGCGTGGTCGTATAGCAATGCCCGATGTGCGGGCGGTCGTTCACGTAATAGATCGGCGTTGTCACGTACCAGGTCGTCATGCCGTCAGGGTAGGGGGCGGGTCTACAGACCGAGCGGCGGCGTGCGTTCGGCGGGTCAGAACAGCCGATGATCAAGAGCCGGATCATCGCGTTCTCGGGCGAAAGGGCTGACGGGTGCCGATCTCTTGCAAGGTCAGCGCCGACTCGAACAAAGCCTCGAACCCCCGGGCCTGCGGAGCCCGTATCGTTCTGTGGCGGCGGAGCGTCACGGCGGTTGATCGGGCGTGCGGCGCCGCGGCGGGAACGGGGTGCGGGATCACGGAGGTTGCCATGTGCGAGCATGAAACGATGACGCGTGCGAGACTCGGCGGATTGCGGGCGACGATGATCGTGGCCGCCGCGGGGCTTGGGCTGTCGATTGCGGTGGCGCCGGCGATGGCGCAGCAGCCAGCACCCGGCGGCAGACCCGCGCTCGGTGGCGGGCGCGCGCTGGACGCCAACACGCGCGTCGGCGGCGACGGCACCAACGCGCGCGGGCAGGACGTCGACGCGATCATCCGCTTCAACAACGCGGTGGTTACCGGGCAGGCCGGCGGCGGCAAGAGCTTCCGCGGGCCGATCAACTATCGCGCGACCAACGAGTTCAGCGGCTCATCCGCCGGCGACTCCACCTATCGCTTCAATCGCGACAGCGCCGCCTCCGGCCTCGCCGGCTCGGGCATCCGCTCCAGTGATCTGTTGAACTACCAGATCGCGGCGTCCTCCGGGCGATCAACGGGCGGCCTGGACCCGCGTTTGAGCCAATCCCTGACGCCGAACCGGGGCGGCGTCTCCACCGGCGATTCCTTCCGCACCGCCCGATCGATCTCCGAGTTTCAGGCCAGCGAGGCGCGCCGCCCCACCGTCCTGGGTGTTCAGCAACTGGCCGACTCGCCCAACCGATCGATCATCACCGCCTCGCGACTGACCGGCATCCGCCAGCAACGCATCGACGACACCACCGCCGACCGACTCGGGCTCATCCCGGCACCGCGCGCCGGTGATCCACCGGGCTCGCGCACCGCCAGCGCCGGAGCTGCGCCGATCAGCGATCGTGTCTCTCCAAGCGGAACGACCCCGAGCCCCGGCGACCCCGCGTCTTCGGCTGGCGCGCCCGCGCGTGCCGACACGATCCGCACCGGCTACGACGCGGCGCTGGATCGCCTGAGAGCCGCGGCCCAGCAGGGCGGGCTGAACCCGCAGACGGAGGCGATCCGTGCCGCCCGTGAGCCGCGCGAGGCTCGAGATGCCCGTGAGCCGCGCGCCACGCGCACCGAAGAAGCCGCGGGCGTGCGCCCCGGCGAGCTTCGCCCGCTGTCGCCCGGTGATCCGAAGAACGACGAGGTGTGGCGTCGCGAGCTGCAGAAGCTGCGCGAGCGTTTGAGCGCCGAGCGCACTGACACCGCCGCCCGCACCGAAGCGATGCCGGTGGGCGGGGTCGTGGGCCCGCGCTTGCGAGAAGATCTGGCCGGGCTACCTCGCGCCGGCCGAGATCGCGCGTCGCCCGGCGGCGCCGCCGGCTCGGGCAGCGCGACCGGCATTCCCACCGTCACACGCCCGACATCCATCCCCACGCCGACCGGCCCGGGCATTCAGGGCCCCGGCGTCAGCGGGCCGGGCATGCCCGGCCCGGCTGCGGACGCGCCCCGCACGCCCCGCACCCCCTGGGATGAGTACTACGAGCGCGTCCTGCTCAAGGCGCTGCGCGAGTCCGGGCGCGGCGAACGCGTCAAGACCATGATCCCCGCCGACGCTGATCAGGCCGGCTCGTACGCAACACTCATGCGCCGCGGCGAGGAAGCGATCAAGGCCGATCGCTCCTTCGACGCCGAGGCGTTCTTCTCGCAGGCCATGAGCGCCCGAGCCGCCGGCGATGGCGACGTGCTCGCTCGCGCCGGACGCGTTCACGCGCAGCTCGGTGCCGGGCTGTACCTCTCAGCGAGCACCGCCCTGCGCGTGCTCGTGACCGATCACCCGGAGATGCTGGGCGTTCGCTACGACCCGTCGATCATCATGACCAGCGCCAAGTTCCAGAAGGTCACCACCGAGCTGCGCGCCGAGATCGGCAAAGGCATGACCGCCATGGGCGACAACGCGGCCCTGCTGCTGGCGTACGTCGGGTATCAACTCGAAGACGGCGCGATGGTCCGCGAAGGGCTGGCGCGCCTGGACTCGCGCCGATCACAACTGGACTACTCGATGATCGAACTGCTCGACGCCGCCCGCGCGATCTGGGGCGACAGGCCGATCCCCGATCCGCAGCCGCCGACGATCGAATCTGTGCCGATGGCACCGCTGCGGTAATCGAGTCTCAGCGTGCGCCCTGCGTACGCGCGGCGTCGAGGATCTCCGCGACGATGACGTTCAGTTCCAGCGATGAGAGCGGATCGACTTCGCACTGGGCGCGGACGACGTTGCGGAGGTAGACCCACTCGTCCTTGAGGTGCTCGGGCATCGGCGCGGGCTTGATGGCGACGGGCGGCTGATTCTCGTCGCGCGCCGTGAGCGAGTCCCACTTGGCCGCGTGGAGTGAGCCGCGCTCGGTGTGGAGGTCCATCTCTTTGTTGTCGTGTGTCCAGGCCCACGAGGCCTGGATGGTCGCGGTGGCGCCGGGATAGGTGAGGACGATGGTCGCGGTGTCGTCAACGCGCGGGTAGATGTTGGGCTTGGTGGTTGAGAGTGACGCGACGACCGAGGTCGGACGCTGTCCGTCCATCAGCCATGTCGCCAGCACCGCCCCGTAGCAGCCGAAATCGACCACCGCCCCGCCGCCGTTCTGAGCCGGGTCTGTGAGCCACGCGAGGAACTCGGGCGAGCAGCCGATCTCGACGGGGCCCTTGTGCCCATGTCGGAAGACCATGTGGCGGATCGGGGCTCGCTCGCCGCTGCGGACGCGGCGGGCGCTCTCGCGGACCGAGGCGTACCAACTCGTCTCGAAGTTGGTCAGGATCAGCACGCGATGTTCGGCGCTGAGCGACCACAAAGCCTGAGCATCAGCACGCGAGAAGGCCAGCGGCTTTTCCATGAGCATGTGAACGCCACGCGGGGCGCATTGCTGGGCGATGCGGAGGTGATCGCTGATCGCGGACATCACGCTGACCGCCTCGGGCTTGGTGGCGTCGAGCATCGCGCCAAGGTCCGCGTGATAGAGCGAGGCGTCAATGTTGTACTTCTTGGCCAGCCGGTCAAAGAGCGCACGGTCCGGCTCATAGATGCCGACGAGCTTCACATCGGTGTTCTGCGATGCGCGATAGAGCAGGCCCTCGACGTGCCCGTGAACAAGGCCCGCGACGGCGATGCGCAGCGGGCCGGTCTGGTTGGAGAGCTTTGGCGCTGGCAACGCACCACCACCAATCTCACCCCCCACCACGCCCCCACCCGCCCGCGGCACCGACTGCGAGCACGCACCCAGAATCAACACGCCGACGCAGACAATGCCGAGCAAGAGTGATCGCATGATGCGAGTGTACTTCAAGCAGACGGCAATCGGGAGCCGGCAATCGGCAATCGCGGCAATCGCGGGGAGTCACCGTTCAATGGGCTGCGTGAAGTTCCGCTGCGAACTGCGTCGCCGCGAGTCTGCGGGAGGCAGGCGAGACGCCTGCCCCACGGGGCTCCCCGTGAGGTTCAGTTTGCGGCATTGGGCTTTCGGCATCGGGCTTTCGGCTTTGCTGCCTTGCTGCTTTCACTCTGCCACCCTGCCACTTCCCGCATCACTCCACATTCTGAACCTGTTCCTTGATCCGGTCGATCGCGCCCTTAATCTCGACCACGCTTCGGCTGATCATCGAGTCGGCGGATTTGCTGGCCATCGTGTTGGCTTCGCGGAGCATTTCTTGGGCGAGAAAATCGAGCGTGCGGCCAACCGGTTTGCCGCCGCTGGCGGTGACCAGCTCGGTGAACTGCTTGATGTGCTCGCCCAAGCGCTGGATCTCTTCGCTGATGTCCGATCGCTCGGCGTAGACCGCAATCTCTTTGATGAGATCCGGCGGATCGATGCGCAGGTTCGCGTCCTTGAGCATCAGCTCGATGCGGCTCTTGAGCCGGAGCTCGTAATCCTCAACGACCTGCGGCGCGCGGTCCGAGACGGTGCGGAGGTGTGTCTCGATCACGTCGCGCTGCGCCAGAAGATCCTCAACCAGCGCCGCGCCCTCGCGATTGCGCATCGCGATCAGCGAGGCGCACGCACGCTCGAGGAGTGCCATGAACGCGGTGCGTGCAACTTCCAGGCGTGCCTCTTCATCCGCCGGCGGCACCATCACGCCCGGCAGGCCGAGCAACGGACCCAGATCGATCCGCACCTCGCCGCTGGCAACCTGCGGCGTGTTCTTGAGCTGGCGGATGTAGTTCTCCAGGGCCGCGTGATTAATCCCGAACGCGGCGTGCGCCGAGCTATCGCTCGCACGCGCCACCAGCGTCACACTGCCGCGCGACAGCCGCTTGCGCAGCTCGGCCTCAAGCTCGGCCTCCAAACCCTGAAACTCATCGGGGAGCCGGATCGTGGCCTTGAAATAGCGGTTGTTCAGCGAGCGCAACTCAAGGAAGTGGTGGGCGCTGCCAGATTCACTGCTCGCCTCGCCGTAGCCCGTCATCGATCGGATCAAGGATGGCTCCTGTGCGGAGATGAGTTTCAGACGTGACACACCGAACGCGACACGAGATCAGGGATTCGGAGTCGGCGCGGGGGTCGGGGCCGGTGCCGGTGTGGGCGTTGCCGCCGGAGTTGCCGCGGGCGCTTCGGGCGCAGGCGTGGGGGACGGAGCGGGGGTCGGCGAGGGGGTGGGGGCCGGCGTGGTGGTCGTGGCCGGCGGCGTCACGGGCGTCACGGTGACGTTGCCCGGTGCCGCGGGCGTTGCGCCCGCGGGGGTGGTGCCGGCGGGGCTGGTCGCATCGGCCGGAGCGGTCGCGCCCGCCGGGGTCGTCGACTCGAGCTTCGTACCGGGTGCCAGCGGCGCTTCGGGCCTCGCGGCGTAGTTCAGGCCGATCGCCGTCAAAAGGTAAAACACGAACATGCCGATCGTCGCCCACGTCAAGGCATCGCCCGTGCGCGTGCCGAAGGCCGTCTGACCCGAGCCCGCGCCGGAGCCGAACGCACCGGCCAGGCCGCCGCCCTGCGGCTTCTGAATCAGGACGGTCAGCATGAGCAAAAAGCACGCCGCGAGGAAGAGCACGAACATGATGCTCGTGAATGTGGCAATCCCCAGCGTCCAAACGGGCTGAAGCGAGGCGAGGTGAGTCGGCAATGAATCGAGCATCGAACGCGCTCCGAGAGACGGGAAAAGGGACAAAGACCGGGCTCGCGGGTGCCTTGGGCCAGCCGCGGGCGGTCAGAGATGAACAGTGAGTTTAGGCGCGAGGGTGGATAGGGACTTGTTCGTGTAGCCTGAATGCCCGTTTCATGAAACAGCTTCCGCGCGCCTGGATTCCGGACCTCGCCACCCCGCGGCCCGCGTATACACCTCCAGCGTCAACTTTCGGGGCAAACACGCGAGGCCAGCGGGGGTTCCAGAGTGATCGCTCGATCGGGGCACGGCCGTTGCCATGACTTGATCGAGGAGTGTGAGACCATGCCAGAGCGATCAAACCCAGTCTTCGGTGTTGCCAGACGCGCGCGTGTTGCCCATACGCAACGCACAAACGTCAACATCCGCACACACCCGCGCCTTCTCGGTCGTGTCATCGTCTCCTTCGCAGTGCTCAGCGGGGTGGTGCTGGCGGGGTGCTCGGTCCAGGTGCCGCGTGTCGAGGCTTCGCGGGGTGTCGCCGCCAGCGCCGCCGAGGCCGATCGGACCCCAGGATCGCCCGCCGGCCTGCGGGGCGAGCGAGCGCCGCGCGACGGCCTGGCGTTCCTGCCCGAAGCGACAGAACTCGGGCTCGACGGCGTCGATCCCAGCGCGTTCGCCGAATACGCACGCAACGACGCCCGCACCAGCGTCAGTGGCAGCAGCGTGCAACTGGCCACATCGCAATGGCCCGCGCCCGAGCAACCCTCACTGGAACGCCAGCGCCGCATCTTCGTCGGCTCGCAGAACACATTTCTGATCTTCCTGCCGGAGCAACCGCTGCACGGGCGGCGGCATTGGCGGTGAGTTGGCCTGTGTGCGCGTCGAGCGTGGTGGCGGATGCGGGAGTCTGACAGGCCCGCCTCGGAGCGGCGGGCGACCAAAGAAGCCGGCCACCCTAGACAAAAGCAACAAGGCCCGCGGCGTGTGCCGCGGGCCTCGCTGACAGGGTGCTCGGCTGAGGTGCGCTGAGCGGGTGGAGTGGAGACTGGGCAGTGAGGATCAGTCAGCCAGCGCGCTGACCGCCGGCAGGGTCGCGGGGCGCAGCTCCAAGGTGGTGTCGATTCGCATGTTCGACTGGGTGCGATGACGCTCGGTGAAGAACAGCTTCAGGTCGTACTCGTTACCATCGACCAGGTGGGTCAGGCGGTCCAGGTCGATCGTCTGGGAGACGGCGCCGTGGACGCCGCCCAGGTCGATGACCAGCTTGCCACCGATGAAGACGAACACGTCATCGTCACCGGTGAAGGTGAAGACCTGACCGCCGTTCTTGCGGTAGGTGAACTTCGTCGACAGTTCGTACGAGAAGTGGAAGTTCTTCGCGCCGTTGCGGGAGTTGCCGAACAACTGGCCATCGATCGGGAAGAAGCCGCCGCGGGACTGATAGGTGGGGTCGTTCTTGTCATCGAAGGAGTAGATCTTCGAGCCACTCTGGCGGCGCAGGGTGATGGGGATCATCGTTGAGGCGTTGGTGCCCGGCACATCGCGGTACCACTGGGCCATCGTCTGGGCGCTGGTTGCGGCGCCACCATCCTGAGTCTCCAGCGCGGGCGTCGTGTCGCCCGTGCGAGCCTGGATGTACGACTTGTTCACGGGCATGATGTTCCGGCCCGCGGCGTCGCGGCGCTGGGTGTTGACCTTCTTGCCGCCGGAGCGGAAGACGGGCTTGCCGTCAGAGTCCAGGTCGTCGGCGACCATCTCGACATAGTGGCCAAAGCCACGCGTCGGCTGACGCTCGAAGTCCGAGTGGCCACCGGTCTCGGTGCGCTCGCGGAAGTCGCGAGCGGTGCCCTGCAGGATCATCGTCGCCGGCAGGCTGGCGAAGGCGTCGGTCGAAGTCGACGAGCGGGCCTGTGACGAAGCGGGCGAGCCGATCATCACGACCGCGCCAGCAACGGCGCAGATCGCGGCGCACATCGTCCAACGCTTCGTACGGGTGCGGGTGGTGCCGGAACTCTTGAATGCTGCGTTCATACTCAACTCCTCAGTGAATGGACCCTGGTGGGCCCGGGCGTCTCGGCACCCGGCCCTGTCAAGATGAACTGTGCAATTGCCTGTGATCGCGTGCCAAGCCCTGGGCCGGTGATTTCGTTCCGGCCGACGCTCTGTGCGGGCGGGGCAAGCGCTGCGGGCGATGATGCCGGTTCAAACGTCGCCATCCGGCGTGCCGATAACGCCACGCACCCGGCCTCGCACGCCGGAGGCTTCAATCACGCCGTAACGCAGCGCCGCCAGGCACCAACAACGCCGCACGCCAGCGCGAGATCCACCGGCAACCCGACCTGTCGCGGCAGGGATTCACACTGTCCGATTGGACTGCCGCCGGTGCAAGCCGCCAGCGAGCCCGGCGCGTCAAACTGTGCGGGGCCCGCAACCCAACCACGCGATCACGATCACCTCCCGTTTCTTTTGGTCAAGATCATCGCCAAGCGCCGAAATACCGGTGCCCGCTGGCTCGCTGGCGCTCTGCCGGATCGGTCCGACGGGCAGCCACCGCAGCCACCCGACATAGCCACCCCGCACACCCCACCCCCACACCACACGCACGGAACGAGGAACGCATGGACCGATTTGAGATCAAGGGCGGAAACCGGCTCGCCGGCCGATTGACCATCAAGGGCTCCAAGAACGCGGCCCTGCCGCTGATGTGCGCCGTGCTGCTCACCGACAAGCCCTTTGTCCTCCGTGACGTGCCGGAGCTGGCCGACCTCAGCAACATGGAACGCCTGCTCCGCGAGCTGGGCGTCAGCGTCACGCGCGAGATCGCCGAAGACATCGACTCTCCCGGCGGCGTCCTGCGCATGCAGACCGTTGACGAAACGCTCAGCCACGCCCGCTACGACATCGTCCGCACCATGCGGGCCAGCATCTCCACCCTCGGCCCCATGCTCGCCAGGCGAGGCCATGCACGCGTCTCGCTCCCCGGCGGCTGCGCCATCGGCGAACGCCCCGTGGACATCCATCTCCGCGGGCTCACCGCCCTCGGTGCCGACATCATCGTCGATCAGGGCGACATCATCGCCAAGGTCCCCCTCGCCCATGGCAAGCCCGGCCGCCTCAAAGGCGCCCGCGTCTTCCTCGGCGGCCCCTTCGGCAGCACCGTGCTCGGCACCGCGAACGTCATGTCCGCCGCGACGCTCGCCGAGGGCACCACGATCATCGAATGCGCCGCGTGCGAGCCGGAGATCGTCGACCTGGCCAACATGCTCAACGCCATGGGCGCCCGCATCACCGGGCATGGCTCGCCACGAATCACGATCGAGGGCGTCCGTGAGCTCAAGGGCGTTGACCATCGCGTCATCGCCGACCGCATCGAGGCCGGCACCTACATGTGCGCCGCGGCCATCACCGCCGGCGATATCACCCTGGACAACTGCCCCGTCGATGCGCTCATGGCCCACATGGACCGGCTGCACCACATGGGCGTGACCATGCAGTGGGACGCCAAGGCCGACCCCATGCGGGCCACCTGCCGCATCAAGGCCTCGCGCCTCCTGAAGCCGATCGAAGTCACCACCCAGCCGCACCCCGGCTTCCCGACCGACCTTCAGGCCCAGTTGATGGCGGTGCTCTGCCTGGCTGAGGGCAACAGCGTCATCACCGAGCGGATCTTCACCGAGCGATTCCTGCACGTCGCCGAGCTCGGGCGCATGGGCGCCCAGCTCTACCGCCAGGGCTCAACCGTCATCGTCAGCGGCGTGCGCAAGCTCACGCCCGCGCCGGTCATGGCCAGCGACCTTCGCGCCAGCGCCTGCCTCATCCTCGCCGGCCTCGCCGCCGAGGGCAACGGCCCGACCGTCATCAACCGCGTCTACCACTTGGACCGCGGCTACGAGAAGATGGAGCTCCGCCTGCAATCCCTCGGCGCCGACGTCGTGCGAATCAACGAACGCGAAGAAGCGACGCTCGCCCCCGGCGTCGCTTGAGGCCTCGCGCGGGGCAGCAGAACACCCCGGGCCACCCCGCGCCTCCCCTCAGCCGCTGAGGGCAAGGACTGCACTGCCTTGAAATTTGCTGCTTTGCTGGTCTGCTGCGTTGCTCATTTGCCCATTTGCCATTTGCTCATTTGCCATTTTGCACTCCCCACCCTGCCCAGCCTGCGACCGCATCGCCCGCGCCCAGACCCCGGGCGATCCGTTCTTCCTCGCCATGATGCGCCAGAGCGTCGCGATCTTGCACAAGCACCAGCCCTTCGCCGGCTGGTGTACGTTGTGGCTCAAGGACCATTGCGAGCACACCGACGATCTCCCCCGCCCGCGGCAACTCGAGCTCTGGGAAGACGCCGCGGATCTGGCGCGGGCGATTCGCGAGGTGACCGGCTGTCGCCGGCTGAACTACGAGAACCTCGGCAACGTCGTACCACACGTGCACTGGCACATCATCCCGCGATACGCCCCGCCGATCGACGCCGAGCCCACATGGCCGGTCTTTCGGCACGCGCCGGAGTTCCTCGACTGCGGCGTGAGCGATGCCATCCGCGATGACCTCGTCACGAAGCTCCGCAAGAGGCTGGCACAGGGCTAGCCCCGGCCTGTCGCCGACTGGCCGCATCGCCGAGCGCTCGCCACCATCGCCCTATCCTGCGGCATGTCTGAATCTCCTGTCGTCATCACGGGAATGGGCTGGATCACGCCGCTCGGGCACTCGGTGCAGGCGGTCTGGGATGCGCTGCTGAGCGGCAAGTCCGGCGTCGGCCGCATCTCGCGCTTTCAGGCTTCCACCTTCAAGACCAACTTCGCCGCGGAGGTCAAAGACTTCCGCCTCGCCGACTTCCTGCCCGACGCCTCGCCACACGTCGACGCGGGGCTGAATGCGCAGTTTGCATTGGCCGCCGCGGCTCAGGCGTTCAAGCAGGCCGGCCTCGATCAGCCCGGCGTGTTGGGCACCGCCGGACGCCCCGGCAAGATCGATCCGCGCCGATTCGGGCTGTATCTCGGCTCCGGCGAGGGCACGCTCGACTTTGACAACTACGCCGATGTCCACGTCGGCTCGTGGGACGACGCGACCAAGAAGGTGGACGCGGTGAAGTGGGCCAAGCTCGCCTACGAGAAGATGAGCCCGGCTCGCGAGATCGAGCAGGAGGCGAGCATGACGCTCGCTCACGTCGCATGGGCCTTTGGCTGCCGCGGACCGGCGAGCAACTGCCTCACGGCGTGCGCCGCGAGCATCCAAGCCATCGGCGAAGCGTTCGAGACAATTCGTCGTGGAGATGCTGACGTGATGTTCGCCGGCGGCGCACACTCGATGGTCCATCCGCTGGGCGTCACCGGCTTCATCCGCCTCACCGCCCTCAGCTCGCGAAACGAGGAGCACACGACGGTGCCGCGTCCGTTTGATCAGACGCGCGACGGCTTCGTGATGGGCGAGGGCGCGGGGATGCTGGTGATGGAGTCGAAGGAGCACGCGCTCAAGCGCGGCGCCACCATCCTCGCTGAGATCGCCGGCTACGGCTCATCCGCCGACGCCTTCAGAATCACCGACATGCACCCGCGAGGCGACGGCCCCAAAGCCGCGATGATCGGCGCGCTGACGCAGGCCGGCATCGATCCCGCGGCCCTCGATGAGCGCAGCCGCCCCATGATCCACTACATCTCCGCCCACGGCACCGGCACCAAAGAAAACGACAAGATCGAAACCACCGCCATCAAAGCCCTCTTCGGCGAGCACGCGCCGCGCATCCCGATCTCATCGATCAAGTCCATGCTCGGCCACCTCATCGCCGCCGCGGGCGTGAGCAACGTCATCTCCAGCGTGATGGCGATGCGCAGCGGCTGGGTGCCGCCGACGATCAACTACACCACGCCCGACGCGGGGCTCGACCTGGATTATGTGGTCAACAAGGCCCGCAACCTCACCGACCAAGGCGGCGTGCGTGCGTGCTTGTGCAACGCGTACGGCTTCGGCGGGCAGAATGACTGCCTGGTGGTGCGGGCGGTTTGACGTGGAAAGGGCCGAGGGGTGGGCCGTGATGCATGAGACATGAGGCGTGAGGGCCGACGGCACTCCGCCCTCCCCCGGTTCCCACCGGGGGAGGTGCCGCGCCTCGCGGCGGAGGGGCAGGTCTGCGAGGTCCTCGTTGTCACGACAGAGCTACTCGTGACCACAACATCCGCCGGAGGCCCGAAGCCCCCTCTGGCTCGCAGACTCGCCATCTCCCCCGCTCGCGCGGGGGAGAGTGGGAGCACGCCACCCTCACCCCCCACTCGCCGGCGTCCAACCAAACGTCACATACTTCCGCGCCACGCGCCCGTCATCAAACAGATCCACCACGGCGTACCCCGGATCCGCTCGCGCTGGGCGGTGCTCCAGCGGCACATCGCCCTCGCGGAACCGCCTTTTCATGAAGTCCATGTTCGCGGCGAAATCGCGCCACCACATGCCGCACACCGCGCCGTTGCAGAACCAATCGATCCCCAGATAGTTCATGTGGTCCACGGTGTGAATGTGCCCGCTCAGGCACGCCCGCACGTTTCCGACGCGCTGGAAGAGCCGCAGCAGCCTGTGCGCATCCATGTGCATCGCGCCCGAACCGAGCACCAAGCCCATGCGCCCTTCACCCTCAGCGTTCGGATACAGCCGCGCGTCGCAGTCCACCATGCTGATGCACAGGATCGGGATGTGCGAGATCACCAGCACATGCCGCCCGGCGCCGGCGGTGGCGAGCTGATTCTCCAGCCACGCAAACTGCTCCTCATCCAGCCGCCCCTGATAACTCGCACCCAGCGGCTGCACGCTGTCGAGGATCACGATGCGCCACACGCCCCGATCGATGGCCTTGTACGTCGTGGGTCGCCCGGTGATCTCTGACCACCACTTCTTGCCCCATGTCGCCTCGGTGCCGCTGGACTTGCTCTTCTCCTTGTTCCAGCCCCAGATGTCGTGATTGCCGATGCAATACTCCACCGGCATCGAGCAGCCGTTCTTCACCGCGCGCGTCCACAACGACCACAGCTCTCGCGTGCGCGCAAACTCCTGGTCCATCGCGTGCATGATCATGTCGCCGCCGCCGATGAGCATGTCCGCATCGCCCGCGTTGGCTTGAACATGGGCCAGCGCCGCGTCAACGCCCTTGACCGCGTTGAACTCCGGGCGGATGTGCGGGTCGGTGAAGTGGACCAGTCGCGTCGAGCCGCGTGCCTGATCGATCGTCACGCCGCTGGCGCTCCGCCCCTGCGGCATCCGAGCGCACGCGCTCAGGCCCCCCGCGGCACCGATCAACGCGCCCGCCGAGCCCAGCATCAACGCCCGCCGACGCGACAGCATGAGGTCATCATTCATGTCGCCAGTGTACCGGCGACGCCCGACCAACTCACTCGCGCCCGGCTGCGTCGATCGATTCTTTGCGCTCCGCACACGTCCAGGCCTCAACCTCCGCGCCGCCAAGCACACGCCCCGCCCCGCCCGCACGACACACCCGTGCCCCCAACAATGGTCGGTGCAGACGCTGACCGAGATCAAGGCGATGCTGGAGGAGCGGGGGCTGTCGCCGCGCCATGCGCTTGGGCAGAACTTCCTGATCGAGCAGAAGCTGATCACAAAGCTCATCGATAGCGCCGGAGCCCAGCCGGGTGATCTGGTCCTCGAAGTTGGCCCCGGCACCGGCACGCTGACCGAGGCTCTTCTGGATCGCGGCTGCCGCATTATCGCCTGCGAGCTCGATCGAGGCCTGGCCGAGCTTCTTCGCGACCGCCTGGGCTCGCGCGCATCGTTCACGCTCATCGAGGGCGACTGCCTCGCCTCCGGCAAACGCCTGAACACCGATGTCGTGCGAGCGCTCGACGTCGCGAGCGGCGGCGCACCGCCGGCGTTCAAGCTCATTGCGAATCTGCCGTATCAAGCCGCGACGCCGCTGATGCTGAACCTGCTCATCGAGCACCCCGGCTGCTCGCACATGGCGGTGACGATCCAGCGCGAGGTCGCCCAGCGCCTCGGCGCTCCCGCCGGCTCTAAGGAGTACGGCCTGCTCGGCGTCGTGGCCCAAGCCGGCGCTCACATCGAGCCGGTCGCCAAGCTCCCGCCCGAGTGCTTCTGGCCCCGTCCGGAGATCACCAGCGCCATGGTGCTGCTCACGCGCCGCCAGACGCCGCTGACGCCGGACCTCGGCCGCTTGGCTTCATTCTGCCACACGCTCTTCTCCAAACGCCGCAAGCAACTGGGGGCAATCCTCGGACGTGACGTGCCGTTTCCACCCGGAATCGACCCGGCCCTCAGGCCCGAGAACTGTTCACCCGAAGACCTTATTCGGCTCATGGTCGCACTCGGCCCGAGCACGCCAGACGCGAACGCAGCTTTCTCGTAGCTCGCCACCCAATGCCACTCGACAAACGCCCCGCGGCGCGGTACGTTCCTCTCAGCGAATGGCTGACCCACTCGGGAAGCGCGACGACCGCTCGGCGACTCACGCCGGCGCTGCACTCCCCGCACACGGTTCATCACTCGGCCCGATGCTCGGCGACGCCGTCGTGCGTGCCTGCGCAGATCAAGGCTTCACACTTGATCACATCGAGTGGTTCCGCTCCGATTGGCAGCGCGGCGGCGGCTCCACCGGCTTCGCCACCCTCCGCTCGGCCTCGCTCGAATCGCCCATCCCCGTGGTGATTAAGCTCCCGGTCGGGCCGGTGGAGAAACGCTGGACCTGCGCGCTGTCGGATGACCCGCTGGCACCCACGCCCCGCGTGCTAGCGCACGGCGATGAATTGGCCGGCACAGACCTGTCGTGGCTCGTCATCGAGCGCATCCCCGGCGCGCCCGTCGGGCATGACCTCTCGCCCGCGACCATCCGCCAGATGCTCCAGGCCTGCGCCGCCGTGCAGGCACGGTGCGAGGCGCACGCGCCCGTCATCGGCCCGCCCGCGGAGCTCCCGTTTGATCGCCTCATCGACAAGAGCCGCCAGGTCGCCAAGCTCGGCGTCATCGCCGGTGCCCAAGTCTGGGCCCACGCCCTCCGCGATGTCGCCCGCGCCCTGCCCACCCTCGTCAAGCGATGGAACGGCCGCACCATCAACGCGTGGTGTCACGGCGATCTGCACGGCGGCAACGCCCTCCGGCGCGCTGATGGCTCTATCTGCCTCATCGACCTGGCCCTCATTCACCCCGGCCACTGGCTCGAGGATGCGCTCTACCTCGAACGCGTCACCTGGTCGCGCTCGATCGCCCAAACTCAGCGCACCGCGCCAGTAGATTCCCCGGCCTCAGCAAACGACACTCACCAGATCGGCTCGCAGGAAGCCACGCCAGAATCTCGCCTGCCGCAGCACCACGAAGGTTGGCGGGGTAAGCAGTTCGGCGAGCGGCACGCCTTCAGCCACCACGCCGACCACCTCCACCAGCCCGCCGGGCGTGCTGATCGCAAACACAAGCACGACAATCGTCAATCCCGCGATTCGCAGACGCCGAGCCTGCTCTCGCAACTCGCTTCATTCCGGCGCGAGCTCGGCCTCGCCTGCGATGACGACTACGGCCAGCTCGCCAACATCCGGCGCGTCTTGATGGCCGCGTGCGCCCCGGCATGGATCGAGCGCGAGGGCAACCCGCGCCACCTCGCCCACGCCCTGGAGATCATCGAACGCCTGCTGCCACAAGTTGCTCGATAGCGCCAGCCTGCGCGAGAGCGACATGCGACCCAAACAGATGGCGACGCCGACCCCGACCCGCGATTTCGTACTTCCGCGGGGGTTTCTGCCCCCCGTCGGCCGAGGGTCATATACTTCCGCAATCGCCCATCGCTCGGCTGGTGCTCACTGCCTGTGAGCCCGCCGACACCAAGGAGAGCCCGTGGAAGCATTTGATCGCCTGAAGCAACTGATCTCCGAGGCCGAGGTGGACGTCATGAAGGGCGCTGGCGGCAACAAGGCCGCGAAGGTCCGTGCCCGCAAGAAAATGCAGGAAATCAAGGCCGCGGCACAGGATGTCCGCGAGAGCTTGCTCGTGACCGAGGCCGATGAAGCCGGCGGCGCCGAAGCCGAGGGCGACGCCAAGACCAAGTCCTGAATCGTCCGTCGCAGCCGGCGGAACCGCGCCCCGAGCGACGCGGTCGTCCGGTATTGCGGAAGTCTTGGTATCCTCGGGTTCTGAAAGCCGAAGCCACTTCCGCATGTTTCGAGCGCCCGCAGCCTTCGGGCACCATTCCCACGGACGAAGTTGATGACCCCGAGTCCTCCTTCAGTGATGACGCTGCCAAAGAACACGATCATCGATTTGAGTGGCATTGACTTCGCCGGGCACGTTGCGTCGCGCGAGCTGATCGCCAAACAAAACCCGCACCGGCACGAGATGGCCTTGCTCGATGAGGTCATCTGGACCTCCGCCGACATGAAGAAGGGCGTCGCGGTCTGGCGCGTGCGGCACGACGAGTTCTGGATTCGCGGGCACTTTCCGCAGAAGCCGCTGCTGCCGGGCGTGCTGATGGTCGAGGCGGGGGCACAGCTCTCGGTCTTCCTCTACAACTCGCGTTACGCCGTGCCCAAGCTCTGCGGCTTCACGCACATCTCAGATTGTTCGTTCCGATCCCAAGTCGCCCCGGGCGACACCTTTTACATCATCACCGACGAAATCAAGGCCAGCGACCGGCGTTTCAACAGCCGCGTGCAGGGCTTCGTGCGTGATCGCATCGTCTTTGACGCGGTCGTCGAGGGGATCTCCCTCGGGGCCGCGAACACGCTGTCCTGAGGCCCCTTCGGGGCGCTGCGTGATCGAAACCCCGAACCGTCGCTCCAGACAGAACGTATCGCCCAACATGCGTGTGTATCTCATTAGGCACGCCAAAGCCGAACGCGACTCGCCCACCGGGCGGGACGACGATCGCCCGCTCAAGCCGCGCGGCATCCGCCAGGCCACCTGGCTCGGTGAGGCCATCGCCAAACTCAAGAAGAAGCCCGGCGTGCTCATCACCAGCCCGGTCGTTCGCGCACTGGACACCGCCCGGATCCTCGGCCAGACGCTCAACCTCGGACTCGAAGTCGATGACGCCCTGTCCACGAAGCACGGCGTCAACGAGCTGCTCACCCTCCTGTTCAAACGCGGGGCCGAGCACGCCCCGCGCGCCGTCGCCCTGGTCGCCCACAACCCGACGCTCGAGATCGCCGCCAGCGCCCTGCTCGGCGCCTCGTCCGCGCCGATCGTCCTTCGCACCGGCGAGGCCCTCATCATCGATATCGAGGACCCCGCCAAACTCGGCTCGGGCAAGCTCCACAAGCGCCTGCGCTCGGACGAAGACGACGATTGAGTCTTCCTCTCACGCTGATTGAGGGTTTCGGCCGGTGCGTGCCGATACCCTGTGTTCAATGCTCCGCCCGGGCCACGTCATCGTCATCTGTGCCATGGCCCTGCTCACGCTGGGCGTGGTGATGGTCAACTCCGCGGGCATGACCGTCAACGCGCGGACGCCCGTCACCATCGAGAGCATCCTGCTGTCGCGATCATCGATCTACATGGGCCTGGCCATGTTCGCGCTCTCGATGACGGCGCTGCTGCCCATCTTCCGTTTCACCCCCGGCGTGCCCGGGCGATGGATGCCCTTCGGCGCTAAGCCGGCGCAGACGCTCGACGTCGAGCCGAACCAGTCCGTTTCACTCCCGGCCCTGCGGCACTTTGGCGGCTGGTCGCTCTGGCCCATGTGGGCCTGCGTCGCGATCCTGCTGGCGGTCATGGCATCGGTCTATGTGCCGGGGCTGAGCCGCGAGGTCAACGGCTCACATCGCTGGCTGGGGCTGAAGCTGCCGGGCATCGGCGACTTGTCGGTGCAGCCATCGGAAATCGCCAAGTGGGTGCTCATCGGCGTCATCGCGTGGTACGCGTGGAAGATGGGCTCGGGGCTCCGCAAGTTCTTCACGGGGCTTGTTCCCGGGCTCGCGGCGATCGGCATTGTCGCTGCGTTCGTCGTGATCGAAGACCTCGGCACCGGCGTGCTGATCGCCCTGGTCGGCAGCACCGTGCTGCTGGTCGGCGGCGCACGGTGGTGGCAGTTCCTGCTCTTTGTGCCCCCCGCGGCGGGCGCGTTCGCGTACGCAGTCCACGCCAACCCCTACCGCCTCACGCGCATCACCAGCTTCCTTGATCCGTACGCAGATCCGATGGGCGCCGGCTATCACCAGGTGCAGTCGATGATCGCGGTCGCCAACGGCCAAGTGTGGGGGCGCGGGCTGGGCTTCTCTCTCAGCAAGTTCGGCTACCTGCCCGAAGACACCACCGACTTCCTCTTCGGCATCATCTGCGAGGAGCTCGGCCTTGCCGGAGCCGCGCTGGTCATCACGCTCTACATCGCGATGATCTGGGCGGGCTTCATGATCATCATGGCCCAGCGCAGCAAGGTCATGGCCCTCATCGGGGTCGGCATCATCACCACGATCTGCGTCCAGGCCGTGATCAACCTCGCGGTCGTCACCGGCATGGCCCCGACCAAGGGCATCGCGCTGCCGCTGCTGTCCAGCGGCGGCACCGGCTGGATCCTCACCTGCGCGTGCCTCGGCCTGCTGGTCAACATGGATCGGTTCGCAAGGCGGCAGCGCCGGCGCGAGTCCGGCGTGGCTGCTTCGCCGATCATGCAGGGCGGGTCGCCATTCTCCGGATCTGCACCGACTCCGGCCGAGCAACTGCCCGACGTCTCCCGCGGCCAGCACGCCGTGGCGTGATCGGTCGCGCGACTTGCGCCCACGGCGCGATCTCAATGCCCGCGAGAGCTTCGGATCAGGATCGCAGGCTCGATCAGCCGTTTGTGGGCCGGAACTGCGCGTTTGGTCGATCCACTGACCATCCATGGCACTTCGGCGGCGTGACAAACTCGCTCTGGCGTTCTCACCGGTGTTCCTGCGCGTGGCCCTCGGGCTCACGTTCCTGTGGGCCGGCGCTGGAAAGCTCTTTGACGAGAAACGCCTGGATTCCAACGAGGCGGCGATCCTGACCAGCATGGGCGTCACACTGCCGGGCGCGACGACCGCTCCGGCCGCGACGCCCGCTCCAACGCCCCCCGCAGTGCCACTGACCACGCCGCCGACGCCCAAACCCGGCGCGGCCCCGGCGACCGACGCCCCGGCGCCAGCGATGAGCCCGCCAGCGGTGCCAATTCCCGAACAGCCGCGCGGCAACCAGCCCCGCAATCGCCAATCCAGCCCCACCAAGCGCGACAACCCGGCCCGACAGATCACCAGCGCCGAGCCATCCGCGAAACTCCTGGCCAACTCGCCACCCGTGCCGGGCGATCAGCTCGACCTCGCAGACATGGCCGCGGCTCGTAAGACACAGGCCACGAATCCCAAACCCGCCGGCCCCAAAGCAACGCCCAGCGCCACCAAGCCCAGCGCGACAGCGCCCGCCAGCGGCCCGGCTGTTCGCAAGCTCTACGACCTTGCGCTGCTGCTCAAGAAATCGAGCACGCCCCCAGCCTCCGGCGGCATGGCCCTGTGGCCGGGCTGGGCAAGCGGCGGCTCGTGGCCGGTGACCTTCGCGTGGGCTGCGGCTCTGGGTGAGTTCGTCTGCGGTGCTGCCCTGCTCGTCGGTCTGTTCACGCGGATCAGCGCCTTGGGCATCGTGAGCATCATGCTCGGGGCCATGTGGCTCACCGAGCTCGGCCCAGCGATCCAGACGGGCAAAACGTTCCTCTACCTCGTCCCATCACGCGAAGCCGGCGAGCTCTTCAGTGTTGCGGTCTGGCAGCGCTGGTTCTGGCAGCTCTCGCTCATCTGCTCCGGGATCGCCCTGGCGATGCTCGGCCCCGGCCCGCTCAGCCTCGACCACGGCGTCTTCGGCTCCGGCGAAGGCGGCCCGCCGCCGAAACCGGCACCGAAGCCCGAGGCGTGAGGGAAGTCGCGAGTCGCGAGTCGCGAGACGCGAGTGGCGAGTGGCGAGTGGCGAGTGGCGAATGGCGAATGGCGAATGGCGAATGGCGAATAGTGAGGCGTGACGCAAGCCGACCTCGCGACATCCCCATCCCGCCCGAGCGCCCGGTTGTCTTTCTGCTGACGGCTGAATGCTGGCGGCTGACGGCTCCCTCAGCCTGTCGGCGGCAGGAACTGCGGCGCATCGTCGCGATCAAACATGCCGTAGTCGCGACTGATCGCGATCACGCGACCATCGACCGCGCCACGACGGTTCATCTCCGCCAGCACGCCCGGCGCCGACTCCAGCGTGCAGGGCGACAGTGCCAGGGCCTTGCCCGGCTCGTAGAGGCTGTCGTACCACGACGCCGCGGGGGTGATCTGGTCGAACTTGTTCGCGTAGCCCACGCCGATGGCGACATAGCGTCGCGGCGGCGGATCGCCAAACTGCGCCGGTGGCTTGACCGCACCCGCGTCGTTGATGATCCGACCGACGCCGACGCGATAGTCATCCAGCAGCTCGCGACGGGCCTGGAGCTGTGTGCCGTGGTGGGTCTGATTGGCGCGATAGTTCGCGATCGAGCGCTCGTCGGACCAGTACGAAACCACGAGCAACCGGCCCCGCGGTGATCGCGAGGCGAATCGCTCGGACGACTCGAAGCCGTGGACGTTCTCGACCTGCTGACGCATCTCACGCAACAACTTTGCGCAATCGGCCGCACGGCCTTCTCTTGGGGTCAGCTCAAAGAGCACCGCGAACATGCTCGAACTCCATTTCAGCAGCACGGCCATGCACCGCCGCTTACAGCATATCCGATGTTCTTCGCCGCGGCAGGTTTCCTGACTATTCCAACCCACAAAGCCGCCGCCCGGTAACAACGAACCGACCCAAAGGACGCCGCGTTCGTTGGCGAGGCAGTCCCGCGTATGTCATCTTCTGTGTGTGAGTGATCGACCGGTGTGCCCGTGACGCCGACCAACCGAGCCCCAACCCCTGCGAACGCCCCGAAGCGAAACGCCTCCTCGCTTCGGGGTGGTTCTTTTTTGAGTCGCGAGTCGCGCCGCAAAGTCGCGAGTCGCGAGTGCTGAGTCGCCAGATCCGAACGCCGAAACCCGCGGCCGTCCGCGAGACCGACTCGCGGTCGCGAAACTCGCCGGATTCTCGATGTCTACCGGTCCAGTTCCGCCGCGACGACGTTGATCGAGCCCAGGATCGCGACGACATCGCTGACCATGTGACCCTCGGTCATCTTGGCCATGGTGGAGTAGTTGATAAACACCGGCGGGCGAACCTTGACGCGCCACGGGCGCGGCCCGCCGTCGGCGACGATGTAGTAGCCCAGCTCGCCGTTGGGCGATTCGACGCACGAGTACGCCTCAGCGATCGGGGCCTTCCAGCCGCGGTTGCTCATGATGAGCTCGAAGTGCTGGATGAGGCCTTCAATCGAGCCATAGACCTGCGACTTGTCGGGCTTGACCATTTTGCCATCGGCCAGCGTGTCAACCGGGCCGGCGGGAATGTTGTCGATGAGCTGCTCGATGATCTTGATCGACTGCTTCACCTCTTCACAGCGGATGACGTATCGCGCGTAGGTGTCGCCCTCGGTCATGACCGGCACCTGGAACTTGACCGCCGGGGCGCCGTTGTTATCCCAGTTGTCGGCGTAGCAGAGATAGGGCTTGTCCTTGCGAACGTCGCGGACGATGCCGCTGGCGCGGGCCAGCGGACCGGTGAGCGACCAGGAGATCGCCTCGGCCTTGGTCAGCACGCCGATGCCCTGCGTGCGATCCATGAAGATGCGGTTGCGGTTGAGCAGGCCCTCAACATCGCCCAGGGCCTTGCGGCTGTCTTCCAGCGCCCGCTTCACGAGCCGCTTGAACATGTCCTCGTCGATCAGGTCCTGCATCAGCCCGCCCACCCGCGTCCAGTCCGGGTGAAACCGCTGGCCGGAGACGTAGTCGCACACGTCGTAGATCGACTCGCGGCAGTTAAAGCCCAGGAGGAACGCGGTGATCGCGCCAAGGTCCAGCCCCGCCGCGGCGACGCAGAGCATGTGATTCTGAATTCGCCCCAGCTCGAACATGATCGTCCGCAGAACCTTGCACCGGGGCGTGATCTCGACATCAAACAGGTGCTCGACCGAGTGGTGCCAGGCGATGTCGTTGCAGATCGGCGAGAGATAGTCCATCCGGCTGACAATGGTCACATACTGGTTGTAATCCATGTGCTCGGCGAGCTTCTCAAAGCCCGAGTGCAGGTAGCCGATGTGCGGCGTACACCGCACCACCCGCTCGCCATCCAGCTCCAGCACCACGCGCAGCGTCGTGTGCGTCGCCGGGTGCTGCGGGCCGAAGTTCAGCACCCAGCGCTCGCCGGTATCGATGTGCTTCGACAGGTAATCAACCTTCTCGATATCGACGTCGTAGCCCTCGTCGGGGCGAAGCGTGAACGGCATGAGAACTCCGTGAATAGACGATCCGGTGAGAGGACCGCGATGGTAGCGTCCAAGGCCGCGGCTGATCCAACCGCCCGGGGTTCTACAAGGCGACGTTCCCAGGCGAGCCGACGCCATCAATCTGCTGCGGCTCGATCGACGTGATCCGCCAGGTGCCGTCGGGGTCCATCCGCCAGCGCAGCAGCCACCAACTGCCCATCGACATCGGAAAATCGCGGGGAGTCACGCTCACCTCCACCTGCGAGCGGGCGGTGTTGGGTCCGTCGATCACGCTCCGAAGCGTGCCGATCGAGTGCTCCTTGACGACCCAGCGCGTCTTCATGTCCGAATCGATGATCGTCAGCAGCCGGGCGCGATCGATGATGCGACCGCTCCCCAAGCCGCGGAGCTCCAGGTCGGGAGCCAGCAGCGGATCGGCGCCTGCGCGATCGGCCTGAGCCGCCGCGGCGATGAACGCTCGCGTCCGAATCATGATCTTCTCCCTCGTCGTCGTGACCAGCGACGCCAGGAGCACGACGGCGAGCCCCAGCCCGACACCGAGAACCAGGACGCCCAAACTCGTCCGTGCGGGCTTGCCCATTCGGTTGAGCAGGAAGAACCCGACAAGGCCCACCGCGATGAGAATCGCGGCGACCGGCCACGGCCACACCAACAGGTATTCCTCGAACTGCGAAGGCGGATCGAGCGCCGGAACGCCCTTGCCGCCGCTGAGCAACCGACCCAGCCCACCGCTCGGCCCGCCCCGTTGCCCCGCGGCGCTCGATCCAGCCTGAGCGAGGGTGAAGGCCATTGAACAAACTGAGGCGATGTGTGCCATGGGATGCTTCATGATACGGTGACAGGCACCGAACAGTTTCCAATAGCGATCGGAAGATGCGAGGAGTTCACAGGGAAAACGCGAGACGTCCCAAGGTTGCTCAACTTGCGCTCCGGCAAACGCCGATCAGTTCTCGGGCGTGGGCGCTCCGGGGCGCTCCGGGGCGGTGCGGCGCGGTTGCCGCGCGTGCCACGCCCCACACGCCAGCTCAGTCACCGCTACGCCCGAGCCCCCGATCCACGCCGCCACCGCCACCGTCACCGCCGTCGCACGAACAAGGGATCGCCATGACGACGACCACGACCACGAGCCCACTCAGCGCCAACCTGGCGGCGCTTGCGCTCTGCTCGCCCCGCGCGGCCAAGGCGATCAGCCAAGCGCAGGCCCGCACCGACCTGGACTTTGTCCAGACCCAAGAGCACGTCCCCAGCGCCTCGATCGGCGAGTTCACCCTTTCGGGACTCGTGCATCGTGCCCTGGCCAGCAAGCGCCAGCCGCTGAGCGAAGCGAAGAAGCTCGCCGATCGCGTGGACATCACGCGCAGCGCCAGCGTCGTGGTGACCGGCTTCGGCATGGGCTATCACGTCGCCGAGCTGGCCCGCCGGATGAAGCACACCGGTGTGATCATCGTCTACGAGCCCGACGCGGCGCTGCTGCGGGCGGTGCTCGAGCGCGTCGATCACAGCGCGTGGATCCGGCAGACAAACCTCCTGCTGATCACCGAAGCCAGCAACGAGTCGGATCTCAGCGAGATCCTGCAGCCGATCGAGACGATGCTGGCCATGGGTGTGGCCACGCTCGAACACCCGCCCAGCGCCACGCGCCTAGGCGAGGACGCGACGCGATTCCTGGGCCTGCTCGCGCGGGTGATGCAATCGGTGCAGACCACCGTCGCCACCACGATGGTGCAGACGCAGACCACGCTCCGCAACCTCGCGCAGAACCTGGACCACTACACGCTCGGCGCCGGGATCGAGGAGCTCAAGGGCGTCTGCGCCGGGCGCGCGGCGATCGTCGTCTCCGCCGGGCCTTCGCTCAGGCGGAACATGCACCTCCTGCGCGACCCGAAGGTCCGTGAGCGCATCGTGATCATCGCGGTGCAGACGGTCCTCAAGCCGCTGCTCCGCGCTGGGATCAAGCCGCACTTTGTCTGTGCCCTGGACTACCACGAGATCAGCGCCCGGTTCTACGAGGGCCTCAGCGCGCAGGATGTCGAGGGCGTCACGCTGGTTGTGGAGCCGAAGGTCAACCCCGCGGTCACCAGCGCCTTCCCGGGCGTCGTCCGCTGCACCGGCGACACCTGGCTGGACGAGATCATCGGCAAAGACCTTTCTCGCCCGATGGGCATCGTCCGCCAGGGCGCGACCGTCGCGCACCTGTGCTACGAGCTGGCCCGCTGGCTCGGCTGCGACCCGGCCATCCTCATCGGCCAGGACCTGGGCTTCACCGACGGGCAGTACTACGCGCCTGGCGCTTCGATCCACGATGTCTGGGCCGGCGAGCTCAGTGAGATCAACACGCTGGAGAACTACGAATGGCAACGCATCGCGCGCCACCGCTCGCACCTTCACAAGCGCACCGATGTGCTCGGGCGTGAGATCTACAGCGACGAGCAGATGGACTCGTACCTCATGCAGTTCCAGCGCGACTTCAAGCGCGACACCGAGGCCGGGCTCACCGTCATCGACGCCAGCGAGGGCGGTGTCGCCAAGCTCCATACCCGCATCATGTCCCTCGCCGATGCCATCCAGCGACACACACACGCCACACCGATCGCTGGCGAACTGACCCGCGGCCTGCCCGCCACCACTCCATCGACCCCCTCCACCGCCTCCGCCAGTCATCCGAACGCCGAGTCACCGCGCGCCAAAAAACTGCTCAATCGTCTGGCCGACCTGCAACGCAACGCCCACGGCGTCGCCGATCTCTCTCGAGAAGCGGCCAGCGTGCTGACTGAGATGATCGAGCATCGCGACGACCAGGATCGCGTCAACCGGCTCATCACCCGGGCGCACGCGCTGGCCGAGCGCGTCCGCAAGCTGGAGCCGGCGTACTCGATCGTGCAGCGGTTGAACCAGACCGGCGCGTTCAATCGCGCTCGCGCCGATCGCGCGATCCACACCGAAACGACTCTGGAGCCGCTGGAGGTCCAGCGCCGCCAGATGCAGCGAGACTTGACGAACGTCAACTGGCTGGCCGACGCCGCCGATGCGCTGACGCGCATCCTGGGCGACGCGCGCGTCTCGATCCGCACCGGCCAGAAGATCACGCGCGATGTCGGCGCGGGCGAAGCGATGGAGAGCGGCGCACCGACCGGCGCACCGGCCAGCGCTGTTGACGTCATCGTCCTCTTCCGCGAATCGCACAGCGCCACCGGTCAGCCGACCGACCCGCTGGCGGAGATCACACCCGGGCACACCGCGCTCTCGCTCACGCTCACGCGACTGCTCCGCGTCCGGCGCGCGCGAGGGATCTGCGTGGTCGCCGCCTCGCCCGATCTGGCCAAAGCTGCGGCGGGCCCGCTGGTACACAACAGCCGCGTCACATTCATCGCCTCCGGCACCGACGCTCGGCGCTACGACCCGCGCGTGGTGCGCGCCTTTCGCTCGCTGGCCTCTCACTCCTGGCGCGGCGGGCCGCTGAGCGTCTTTGACGAACTCATCGAACCCGGCCAACTCTCCAGCATCCTCCGGAGCACCGGGGCCGCCGCGGGGCTCCTGGTCGCCAGCGACTGGTGCTTCGTTGACCCCACGGCGTGCGACCAGCTCATCGAGCGATACCACGAAGATCCACGGGCCCATCGGGTAGCGTTCTCGCAAGCGGCGCCGGGGCTCGCCGGTTGCGTACTCGATGTTGAGATCTCCGCGCAGCTCCATCGCAACTCGCTGACCGCCGGCGTCCACGCATCGATCGGCGGGATGCTCGCGTACGTGCCGATCGTGCCGCTGGCAGACATGATCGCCAAGAGCGTCTGCGTCCAGGTCTCCCCCGCCCTGCGCGACCTGCCGCTGCGCTGCATCGCCGACACGCCGGAGCAAGGCCGGCGACTCTGCGCCGCGCTCATCGCCGCGGGGCTGGACCCGGCGGGCGCCGAGGGCCAGGAGTTGGCCCGCGTGCTGGCACGCGATGCGACCGCTCACCCGCCGACCTCGCCGCGACATCTGGCGATCACGCTCTCGGGGACCGACCGCTCCGCGGCGCGCGTGGACGCGAGCATCGCGATGGCGCTGATCAACGAGTTCGGCGCGCTCACGGCGACAGACCGCATCGGCGGGCCGCCGACGCTGACGCTCAATGACCCGCTCGGCGATCACCCGGCGCTCGTAGACCTGCTGCGGGCCGCCCGCCAGTTCGAGCACTTGTGCGTACACCTGCGTTCGACCCTGAGCCGCGGCACGCTGGATCCCAAGAGCCTCGTACCGCACGCCGCCGAGCCGCTGGCGGACGTGATCTCGATCGATCTCGTCGCCGACTCGGCGGAGCTGCACGCACGATTGCTCCCAGAGGCCGGACCCGCAGGCATGTCCGCGTCGCGAGCGGCGCTGGACGCGTTGCTGGCGCTCCGCGCTGAGCCCGATGGCGCGACGCGCGGCGTGCAGGTGCCGTTCGTCCTGCCTCGCCTGACCCGTCGCGACGAGGTCTACTCCCAGGTCGAGCTGGTTGTCGATTCCTCGATCATGCTCGCTGGCTGGTGCGTGCTGGACCCGATGCAGAATCCACCACCGAACGCCAGGATCCAGCCGCTCCCGCTGCCGCGATTGGCGCTGCAGCGCGAGGCGATGACAACGCTGCGGATCGATGCCGCGATGGCGACGCGGATCGCCGAGCGTGGCATTCTCTGGGCGTGGTCTGCGCAGCTTGATGAGGCGCGCGGTCGTGGCGTGCTGCCGACGGCGGAGGCCGCTCTGGAGCGCACGCCGATCGCAACGAGCGAGGCGTCGTGAGCGCGGTCGCGATCATCCTGGCCAGGGCCGGCTCCAAGGGCGTGCCGGGGAAGAACATCGCGCCCGTCGGTGGGCGACCGTGCATCCAGTGGACCCTGGACCACGCGCGACAGGCCCGCTCGCTGACCGAGATCATCGTCAGCACCGACTGCCCCCACGCCGCGACGATCGCTCGCCAGAACGGCGCCACCGTCATCGATCGGCCCGAGTCGCTGGCGCACGATCGGGCCACCGTCGACGATGCGGCTCGCCACGCGCTCACGCTCGTGCGAGATCGCACTGGCGCAGCGAACTCGCCCGAGCACATCGTGATCCTCTACGCCAACGTGCCCGTTCGCCCGACCGGGCTCATCGATCGCGCGATCGGCATGCTGCGATCCACCGGCTGCGACAGCGTGCAAAGCTATCAACCCGTGGGCAAGCATCACCCGTGGTGGACCGCCCGCGTCGATGGCGACTCGGGCACGGTGAGCCCCTGGGAGGGCGAGGTGCTGAATCACAATGTCTTCCGGCGGCAGGATCTGCCCCCGGCGTTCATCCCCGATGGCGCGATCATCGCCGTCACCGCTCGGGCGCTGATGCTCGAAGTGCCGGGCGTGCAGCCCGGCCCGCACGCCTTCTTCGGCAAAGACCGCCGCGGCGTCATCAACCCCCACGGCTCGGTCATCGACATCGACACCCCCATCGACCTGATCGTGGCCGGTGCCATGCTCGCTGACGCGAGCGATGGCACAGTCGCGAGTCGCGAGTCCCGAGTCGCCAGTGGAAGTGCAGAAGTCAGAACCGAGGCCAAGTCTCGCACGCCGAACTAGCTCCGCGTCCTTTTCACGTTCACGTTCACGTTCACGTTCATGTTCACGTTCGCCTTGCCCTTCCCCATGCACATCTCCTCCCGCCCCATCTCGCCTGACCACCCTCCGTATGTCATCGCCGAGCTGGGCGTGAATCACGACGGCTCGCCCGAGCGTGCACTGGAGCTGGTGGAGCGTGCCGCGAGCGCGGGGGTTGACGCCGTGAAGTTCCAGTACTTTCGCGCCGAGATGCTGATGTCGGGCGCATCGCGTCTGGCGGGGTATCAGGCGGAGGCGGGGGAGCGTGATCCGATCCAGATGCTGCGCCGGCTGGAGCTCTCGATCGACGCGCTGGACGCGTGCGTGAAGCGGGCGCACGCGCTGGGTGTTCACGCCATCGTCACCGTCTTCAGCCTTCCGCTGGTGCCGTTGGCCGCCAAGCTGCCCTGGGACGCGTACAAGACCGCGAGCCCGGACATCGTGCATCGCCCGTTGCTTGAAGCGCTCTGCGCCCTGAACAAGCCGCTGATCATTTCCACCGGTGCCAGCGAGCCACACGAGATCACCCGTGCGCTGGGCTGGCTCTCCGGTGCCCGCCACCGCACCGCGATTCTCCAGTGCGTCAGCAGCTATCCGACGCCGATGGATTCCGCCGAGCTCGGCGGGATCGCGGCTCTTGCAGACCTCTTCGACGGTCCGATCGGCTACAGCGATCACACGCCCGGCGAGCGCAGCGGCATGCTCGCCGCCGCGGCGGGCGCGACCATCCTCGAGAAGCACTTCACCCACGACGTCGGCGCCCAAGGCCCCGACCACGCCGCGTCGCTCGAAGCCCTGCCCATGCGCCGCTATGCCGACGGCGCGCGCCTGGGCTGGCAGACACTCCAGCGGGCGCGATCAACCGGTGCCCGCGCAATCGACGAGCGCCATCAGCGCTTCGACGACGGCGTCATGCGCGAGATCGCCCCCTTCGAGCGGATCAAGCGCGTCCTGGATATCGAGCGCGATGTCCGAAGCGTCTCGCGCCAGTCCATCGTGGCGGCCCGCGCCATCGCTCCCGGTCAGGTCGTCGTGCCGGCGGATGTGTGCTTCAAACGCCCCGGCGGCGGCATCGCGCCGTTTGAGCTGGCTAGCGTGCTCGGCCGGCGCACCACCCGCGCAGTCGCCCCCGACGCGCCGATCCAGCACGATGACCTCGCGCCAGCCGCAACCCCCAACCTCGGCTCGCCCGCGACCGGATCCAACGCGAAGATCGCGTGAACCAGCACGAATTGAGTTCGCATGCGGTCAGGTGATTTGCCCAGAGGCTCACTGTGTGGTACAACTTCCGTATCGCGCGAGGGACTCGCGCCAGTCCATCGGGCAACCGCGCCAGCCGCGGCCCCGGCACGGAAGCGATTCATGAGCAAGGTCACAGCTCCGGGGGGGACTATTCCGCAGGCGGGCGCCGTGCCCTTTCGCACGCTCGACGATGGCTCCGTCGAGGTCTTGCTCATTACCAACTCCAATGGCAAGTGGATCGTCCCCAAAGGGGGCATCGACGAAGGCCACACCGCCCGGCAAACCGCCCACATCGAGTGCCTCGAAGAGGCCGGCGTCCGCGGCATCCTGCTCACCAGCGAACTGGGCCACTACTCGTACACCAAAGCCGAGGGCTCGCATCGCGTGCAGCTCTTTGCCCTGCGGGTGACGGAAATCCTGTCAAGCTGGCCGGAGAACAAGCGCCGCAAGCGCCAGTGGCTGACGGTGAAAGACGCTGCGAGTCGCGTGGAGTTTGACGACCTCTCGCGTGTGATCTCGCGGGTCACTTCCGTCGCTTGATCGAAGCGTCGGGCGCGCGTTCCAATGGTGGCGTGTCATCGATCGGGGCGGTAGGCTCAACGCCCGCTTCGCGCAACCACTGGATGTACAGCGTCCGCAGCTCGCGCGGGATGTCGCCGGCCTTCCAACCCATCGCCTTCGGATCGATCAGCGGCTTGAAGTGCACGCGCGAGCGGCTCGGGCGATACAGGCTCGTCCACGCCTCTTCGCAGAACGGTGCGCCCGTGACAATCGCCGGCAGCACCAGCGCGTTGCTCCGCGCGATCAAGAGGCCAATGCCGGGCTGGAACTCGTTGAGCTCCGTGCGCGTGCGGCGCAGGCGACCCTCGGGGAACACACCCAGCGCTTCGGCCGTTCCGACGACTCGCGAGGCGGTGCGGATGGCCGCGACGTCGGCCCGCCCCGAGCGATCGATCGTGATGACGCCCAGAAAATCCCAGAGCGATTCCAGCACGCTCACCCGCATGTCCGCGGCCATCATCCACCGCACAAAGAACGGCAGCGCCGACTGAATCAGGATCGGATCAAGGCCCGCAGAGTGATTGGAGATCACGATGACGCCGCGCCCGTTGACGATCGCGGAGGCGGGGATGTTCTCGCGCCCGCGGATCTTCATCGCGTGAAACACGCGTGCGTAGAGCTTGGTGACCGACCACGCGATGCCGCTGGGGATGTCGCCGCGCGGGTTGTGGGCCACGCGCCAGGACCACACGCAGAACGCGCCCCAGGCGAGCACCAGCACCGGAATGAGAATGAGATCAACAAACACGGCAGATGTTAGCGTTCGCAAACAAAAAGAACAGCGGAATGACCAGAATCGCGCGGGCCAGAGGCCGCCACGATGTTCAACGCTTCCAGAGCAACGCCACGACGTGCGCCTCGATGGCGCGGGACTCGCCGACGGCGTCCACCTTTTCGTGCGTTTTGCCCTTGAGGTTTACGCTGGCGAGATCCAAACGCAGCAGCTTGGCCAGATTGGCCCGGATCTTGTCCTTCACCGGGCTGAGCTTCGGGCGCTGCAGGATCACGGTGCAGTCGAGATTGACGATCGACCAGCCGCGAGATGAGATCTCGGAGTACGCGGCGCGGACGAAGTCGCTTGAATCCTGCCCGGCGTGGGCCGGCGAAGTGTCCGGGAAAAGCTGCCCGATGTCCGGCAGCGCAAGGGCCCCGAGCAACGCATCGGTCACGGCGTGATACAGCACATCGCCATCGCTATGGGCCACCGGTCCACGGTCGAACAGCGGATCGTCAAGAATGACACCCCCGACGATCAGCGGCCGTCCCGGCCCGGCGGGGGCTCGAACTTCCAGGCGATGAAGGTCGTACCCATGGCCGACACGCAGCCCTGGCACGCCGCTCCGCGATTTGGCCTGGGCGGCCTTTGCGCGACGAGCCGCCGGCTTCTTGGTGGCCGTGCCCGAGCGGGCGGGCTTCGCGCGGCGGTTGGAGGGGGCGGGCGGGGGTGTGCGGCGTTTGGTGGCCATGAGGAACAGCATCCGCACGCCAGCGATCAGGGTCAAGCGCCGCCGATTCTCACACGTCCCACCGTCCAAGGGCCGATAGAACACTTGCGCGACAGAATCGCACGCACACGAACCGAACACCTACCATGACCCGTTCCACACGACGCGCGGAGACCCACTGATGCATCGCTCAACGTTCACCTCCCTGACCCTCGGCCTCGCCCTCTGCGCCACCGCTGGCCTCTCCGGCTGCTGGTCGCCCGGCGGTTCGCGAGGTTGGGTCAAGGACGCTTACACCTACGAATCCTCCTCGATGATCCCGCAGACGGTCACTGTCAAAGACACGCGGACCGGCGAGACGCTCTTTTCCTATGACATCCCCGTCGGGCGGCAGCTCGTCGTTCGGTTCTTTGCGGATCACACGCCGGACGACGCCGCGTTCCCGGATCTCATGATGTGGGACGATTGGGAGATTGGCACCCGCTTCGGCTCGCCCAGCAAGGAACTGGCGGTTCCGCCCGCGTCAGGTCGCATGCTCGAAGTCAGCGTCCGCAAGAGCCCCGAGATGCCCGAGGCGATGCGCGCCGGTGCGAGCACCGCCGCGACGCCGGCCCCCGGCACGCCCGCGGCGCTGCCGCCCGCCCCCATCGCGCCGCCGCCGGCCACCGGTACCGAGCCGGTGTATTGAGCGGTCGGCCGGCCCGGGACGCACACACCCGGCCGCCGGCGCCCAGCGCCCGTCGGGGCTTCGCTGATCATCCCGCCTCCGCGGCACTTGCCACGATCTCTTCGCCTCTCTGAGAGGGCCTCGCGTGCGACGCGTTCGCTTTCACGCCCACACACTCTCGATCGACCGCAACTGCGCATCGGCCTCACCCGGCCCCGCAGAGGTGGTCCTGCGCCCGACCCACGTCCTGATTTCACGCATCGATCGGCACGCCACCGCACCGGCGCGGACGCACACGCTCACGCCGGGCGTCAGCGTGCTGGCGGTGGTCGATCGCGTCTCGTCGGCTCCGGGCCGATCGCCCGGCGAGATCGCCGCGATCGGTCGCGCGCAGAAGCTCATCGGACAGCGCGTGGTGATCTCACCTTGCGTGCCGTGCTCGACGTGCGAGCTGTGTATGCGCGGGCTGAGCACGCACTGCGCGCGCCGGGCGATCATGGGCATCAGCGGGCGTGATGGCGGGCTCGCCGACGAGCTGCTCATGCCCGCGGCGAATCTGTTGCCGGTGCCAGAGTCGATGAACGATGAGCACGCGGTGTTTGCGTTCTTGGCCGGAGCGGCCGCCCACGCCGCGGCGAGTTTCCGCGTCGAAGGCAAGCCGTACATCACGGTGCTGGGCGACGGGCCGATGGCGCTGCTGTGCGTCCAGGCAATGGCCCGACTGAACGCCAGCGTGCGGCTGCTCGGGCGGCACGAGAGCAAGCTCTCGCTCTGCGAGCGCTGGGGGATCAAGCACCGGCCCGAGCACGAGGCCGGTCGCCGCAACGACCAGGATGTCGTGATCGATTGCACCGGCTCGCCCGAAGGCCCGGCGATCGCCACTGGGTTGCTCCGCCCGCGGGGGCGGCTGGTGATGAAGTCGTGCGTGTCACTGGGTGTGCGGGAAGCGAGCGAGGCGGCATCGGGCGATTCGATCGCGCCGGGTGTGATGGACGCGATCGTTCGGAGCGAGATCGAGGTGCTCGGCAGCCGCGAGGGCACGATCGGTGAGGGCCTGGCGCTGATCCAGAAGGGCCATGTCCAGACCGACGGGCTGATCACACGGAGAGCGAAGCTCGAAGATGCGCCGGCGATCTTGCGCGAGCAGCGCCCGGGCGAGATCGCGGCGTTGATTGAGATCAAGTGAGGGTGGGTGTGTGGAAGATGGCGTGGCGCTTCAACTCGGCCTCGGCGAGGCCGAGCCACCTGGGGCCGAGCCGCCGGTCATCTCCGGCACCCAGCGGCGGATGGCGTCGATGACTGCGCGTTTCTCTGCGCCAGCCGAGCGGTAGGGCATCATGTCCGCAACAAGCCGCAGCGCGTCGCTGGGGTCGGCAACCTCCGGCTCGGGCGAGGACCATTGGTTGATCGCGTTGTGAGCGGTCGGGGCGAGTTGCTCGGCGTCGTAGGCGAGCTGCTCAAAGAGCTTCTCGCCGGGACGAACGCCGGTAAAGACGATGTCAACACCCTGGGCGGTTGCGTGCGAGTCCTTCGGCGTGTCGAGGTCATCATCGGCGAGCTGGTCATCGGGCGAGGCGGGGGTGTTGCGGATGAGGGCCGCGAGCTCCGGCGTCCACCGCACGCGCGGCGCGTAGCCGTTGAGGCGAGCGAATCGTTGTGCCAACCGAAGGATCGAGATCGGGCGGCCCATGTCCAGGACATACACCGGCGCTCGCTGGGCCGGTTGATCCAGGGCGCCGGCTTGGACGACCAGGGCCGCGGCTTCGGGGATGGTCATGAAGTACCGCGTCATGCGCGGGTCCGTCACGCTCAGGGGCCCGCCCTCGGCCAGTTGCTGCGACCAGATCGGGATCACCGAACACGCCGACGCCAGCACGTTGCCGAAACGCACCATGCTCAGGCGCGTCGGGGCGCTATGCGCCCGGGCGATGCCGGCGATGTAGAGCTCCGCGAGTCGCTTCGTCGCGCCCATCACACTGGAGGGGTTCACCGCCTTGTCGCTGGAGATCATCACGAACCGCTCGACGCCCGAGGCGATCGACGCGTCGGCGATGGACTTGGTGGCAAAGAGGTTGTTGCCCACCGCCAGGGCCGGGTGATCTTCCATCAGCGGCACATGCTTATGAGCGGCAGAGTGAAAGACGACGTGCGGCCGATGCTCCAGCATGAGCCGCAGCGTCTGATCGGCGTCGTTGACATCGTGCAGGATGGCCTGTCGCGGGATGCTGGCGAAGCGCGAGCCCATCTCGTGATCGATCTGGAAGAGCGCGTTCTCGGCGCGCTCCATCAGCAGGAGCTTCTGCGGGCTGAAGCGGGCGCAGACGCGGGCGAGCTCAGCGCCGATGCTGCCGCCGGCGCCGGTGATCAGCACGCGCTTGCCGGTGATGATGCGGGCGATGGCGTCTTCATCCAAGCGGGCCTGCGAGCGCCCGATGAGGCGGGTGATATCGATCGCGCGGGGGGAGGTAACGATGCTGGTGTTGCGCGGGGCGCTCGATGCTGCGGGTGATTGCTCGGTGATGGCCAGGCCCGCGCGGGGCGTGGGCAGGGGCCGCTGTGCGACGACGCCGCGAAGGCTGTCCTGAAGCGTCGGCACGACGCGGTGCGGGATGCTCATGCGATCAAGCGCATCGAGCACGCGCGTTGCGGCGCTGGCGCGATCCGAAGGAACACTGACCAGCGCCAGGGAGATCCGCCTTCGTGCGTGAATCGATGCCAGATCGGCGATCGTCCCCAGCAGCGGGGGCAAAGCGGCGTTTGTGGGCGTCGCTGCGCTGCCAGACTGTGGCGCGTCCTGCCGCCCGATCGAGAACGTCTCCAGGCCGATGCACCCGGTGACGACGCAAGGCGTCTCAAGCTCGCCCAATCCCGCCGCCATGTGTCGGATCGTCGCGGGTGTGCCGATCAGCACCACGCCGGTCTTGGGCAAGACCCCCGGCGGTGCATCGGGCAGCGGCCCCAGCACGTCGATCTCAAGACCGGAGTCGGGCAACGCGGCGGCATTGGTCAAGGCGCTCATCAGGGATCGCTCACTTCGTTCGACGGACCACCAGTCATCAGCAACCGGGCAACTCCACTCGTTATCGGCGTTTGCCGCGCCCGAACCGAGCCGTGCGGCCAAGAGATCCGCGAAAATATCGGTCGGCTGTCCGGCGGAAGTTCGGATTCGCTATGCTCGCCCCATGATCGCCCGCGTGCGTGGAATCATCGAGTCGATCGAAGGCCAGACCGTGGTCCTGCGGAGCGGCCCCGGGCTGGCGAACGAGCCCAACGGTGCCCCGGCCGTCGCCGCTGGCGGCCTCGGCGCTCCGGGCCTGGCGGGCTTTGATGTCTGGCTCGAAGTGATGACGCCGCAGTATGTCGCGCGACGCCTGGCCACGAGCATCGGCCAGCCGGTCACCTTCTGGACCATGGCCTACCTCGAAGGGCAGAACCAGGGCTCCAGCTTCATCCCGCGCCTGATCGGCTTTTCCACCGCTCGCGAGCGGGAGTTTTTCGAGCTGTTCACCACCGTCAAGGGCATCGGCAATCGGCGGGCGCTGCGGGCGCTGGCCGAGGATCCGGGCGCGATCGCCGGGGCGGTGATGCGGGGCGACGCCAAGGCCCTGACGCAGCTCCCGGAAGTCGGCAAGCGCCTGGCCGAGACGATCATCGCCGAGCTCAAGGGCAAGGTGGATTCCTTCGCAGATCTTGAGGTCGAGATCAAAGGCACCGGGCGTCGCGCCGGCGGCGGCGTCACGCCAGCCTCAACCCGCAGCACCGCCGAAGAAGACGCCGTCGCCGCCCTCATGAATCTGGGCCAGAAGCGCGACGAGGCCGAGCGGAACATCGCCAAGGTTGTCGGCGCTCACGAGGCCGGGCGGGCGTGGACCGTCGATGAACTGGTGCGCTCGGTTTTCGCGGCTCGATGAGGATGACCCCGCAATTCTGAGTTGACTCAGCCCCGGCGCGAACCGATACAGTGCGTCTATGCGATACGCGATGATCATGGCCGGCGGTGCGGGCACGCGACTCTGGCCCATGAGCCGCCTGGACAAGCCCAAGCAGCTCCTGCCGCTGGTGCGAGGCTCGGGCTCCAACACCGCGGCGCGAAGCCTGCTGGAAGTCTCCGCCGCGCGCCTCGATGGCCTCGTGCCCCCCGAGCGCCGCTACATCTGCACCGGCGAGGGCTACCGCTCGCAGATCCGCGAGAGTCTCAGCGCGTTCAGCGATGCACAGGTGCTCGGCGAGCCCGCGGCTCGCGACACCGTCAACGCCGTGGGCTTCACCGCCGCGGTCTTGCACAAACTCGACCCGGACGCGATCTTCGCGGTCTTCACCGCTGACCATGTCATCGAACCGGCGGATGTCTTCCGTGCTCGCGTTGAGGCGGGCTTCAAGCTCGTCGAGGCCGATCCGCAGCGACTGGTGACGTTCTCGATCAAGCCCACGCACGCCGCGACGGGCTTCGGCTACATCGAGCGCGGCTCTCCGGTGCAGGGTGTCAAAGGGGCCGAGGGCGTCGCGTGGCGCGTGGCGCGATACGTCGAGAAGCCCAGCATCGAGCGGGCGCAGGCGTACGTGCAATCCGGGCATTTCGGCTGGTCCAGCGGTATGTTTGTCTGGAAAGCCAGCACCGTGCTCAGCGCGATCAGGAAGTACAAGCCCGAGTGCTACGAAGGGCTGATGAAAATCCAGGCGGCCTGGGGCACCAAGGACCAGCAGAAGGTGCTGGGCGAGATCTACCCGACACTCCCGAAGATCAGCGTGGACTACGCAGTGATGGAGCCCGCGAGCACCAGCGGTGACTTCCCGGTCTGCACCGTGCTGATGGACCTGAGCTGGCTCGACGTTGGCTCATGGCCGAGCTATGGCGAGACGCTGGTGCCGGACGCTGCGGGAAACCGCGTGGGCGGCTCGCTGGACAAGGACCACGCGACGATCGTCAGCGGCAAGAACAACCTGCTTGTCAGCAGCGACCCGAACCACACGATCGCGGTCCTGGGGTGCGAGGACATGATCGTGGTGCACACGCCGGAGGCAACGCTGGTGATGCCGCGCAGCAAGGCGGAGGAACTCAAGACGCTGCATGGGCTGGTGGATGGGAAGTTGAAGTAGGCGGAAGGCACTGGGCATCGGGCACTGGGCAACACGGATTGCTGACTCGGCGTTCGCGTCAGGATCGCGCGACTTCGCGCGATCTGGCTCGTCCCCTTGATCCCTCGATCCCTTGATCCCTCGATCCCTCCCCCCTCGGCCCTTCACCCCCTTCCCTACCCTTCCCCTTGCGATACCTCTGCATCGATCTTGGGGACAAGCGGACGGGGCTTGCGGTGGGCGATACGGAGACATGGCTCGTCTCGCCGGATGAAGTCCTCGAAGTGCCGGTGACGCACGACGCCGGGCGCGCGATCTTGGATGCACTTGTCCGGGCGGCGCGCGATCGCGGCGCCGGCGCACTCGTCGTCGGGCTGCCCATCAACATGGACGACACCGAGGGCCCGCGCGCCAAGAAGGTGCGAGCGCTGGCCGACAAGATCGCCGCCGCCACCGGGCTCCAGATCCACTTTCAAGACGAGCGCCTCAGCAGCGTGCAGGCCGATTGGCAGATGAGCCGCAGCGGCATGACCCGCGGCGAGAAGAAATCCCGGCGTGATGCCCTCGCCGCCGCGAGTATTCTCACGGACTTCTTCACGCACCTGAAGGAGCAATCAACGCGGGCACCCGCGGGCTCCGCGGCGGACTCGACCCCAGAATCCGCGCCCGGCGACGCAGCGAATACACAGCATTAAACGTACAACCGAGAGCCGGCCAACCGGCGGCACTCCCGCCACAGGATCCAGGACCACACATGCCCAACGCACGCCAGATGCCGAATGCCACTCCCAACGCCCGCCGACTCGCACGGCCGCTGGCATTCATCTGCGCCGCAGGCGTGACGATCGCGGGAATCTGGCCCGGGGCGATGGCGATGGCCCAGCCCGCAAGCACTCCGACGCCGGTGCCGACGCCCGATCCGAGCGCGCCCCCGGCCCCGCCGCAGATCCTGCCCGGCACGATCGTCGTCAAGCCCGCGCAGCCCGGCGACGGAGTCGCGCCGGCGGTTCAGGTGCCGCCAGCGAAGCCGGATGAACGCACAGAGAAGCTGCTCACGGATCTCGAAGCCGCGGACAAGGGGCTCAGCGGGCTCTCGTCCACCGTGCAGTACGTCAAACGCTTCCCCGATATCCAAGGTGGCGGCACCCACGTCTGGCGCGGCCGCGTGAACTATCGCGAAGCCGCCAAGGGCAAGCGCCAGTTCGCGGTCATGTTTGACACGATGATCGTCGACGACAAGAAGCGCGACGACAAGCAGGAATACGTCTTCGACGGGCGCTGGCTCATCACTCGGAACCCCGTCGAGAAGCAGTTCAACCGCATCGAGCTGATCAACGAAGCGGGCGGCAAAGACCCGCTGAAGATCGGCGAAGGGCCGGTGCCCCTGCCCGTTGGCCAGCGCAAGGACGACATGATCGCCCGGTTCTCGCTCACATCGCCGGAGGATCCGCTTGATGGAATCGGCACCGGGAAAGAGCTCGAGTCGCTCCGCGCGTTGCTCAAAAACACACGCCAGCTCCGCCTCAAGCCCGCCCCCGGCGGCCCCGAGGCCCGCAACTTCCGCGAGATCTCGCTCTGGTATCGCAACGGCGACAACCTGCCCGTCTTTGCGCAGACTTCCAACACCGATGACAGCAAGGCCGAGGTCTTGCTGGTCGATATCAAGACCAACGCCGCGGCGGCCCTGAACGACGCGATGTTTGACACCATGGCCCCCGCGGGCTGGCAAGGCGAAGAACGCCCGCGCCGATAACTCACCCGCACTCCCTCAGCAGCTCGCCCCGCCACACCCCTTCTCATCCATGCGGCAACAACACACACACGCCGGGGCCGCGGGTCGCCTGCTCGCCTTGATCGCGATCGCAGGGTTGCTTACGCCGCTGGGCGCTCAGGCGCTCGCGGTCGCATCTCAACCGGTGATCACCGGGCCGGACGCGCCGGCACCCGCCGAGGGCAAAGAGCCAGCGGTCGCCGACCCGTTGGCACGAGTCTCCCCGGTCTTGCGGCTGGCGCTCGAAGCGGAGTTCCTGACCGATGCCGAGCGTGCGAAGCTGCGCGTTCGGCATGGTCTGGCGACCGAGGCCGATATCCAGCTCCCGGCCCTGCGGGCCAAACTCGCGCTCCAGCGCGGCTGCTGGGATGATGACGCGCTCATCGGCGCCCGCGCCGTCGCCGCCGATCCGCTCGATCGCGCCGAGGCCGCGATCAATCGCGGCGAGATCAACGACGCGCTGGCGATCCTCAGCGGCGATTTCGGCCCGGCGGGCACCGAAAGCTCGCTCAGAGCGCTGCGATTGCTCAGCGAAGCCCGCGAGATGCTGGGGCTCCACGAACTGGCGGTGCAGAGCGCGATGCAGTGCCTGCGCGAGCTCAGCGCGACGAAGACGCGCACCGCGATCGGGATCGTCGAAGCGGCGCGATCGGGCGCGGTGATCTTGCGCCGAGGCCAGCGCGCCGGCGAGGGTCAGGCCGATGCCGTTCAGAACGACCTGAACACGCTGATGACACTGCTGGCCGAGGCGCGTCGCCTTGATCCACTCTCGTGGGAGGCTCGCGTCGTCGAGGCGAGTCTCCTGGTCGATCGCGGCAACTTTGAACAGGCCGGCGCTGCGCTCCAGGAGGCCGCGGCGCTGAACCCCAGCGCCAGCGCGATGTCGTTCCTCGGCGGTCAGATGGCAGCGATGAGCTTCGACACCGCCGGGGTCGAACGCTTCGCTCGCGCGCTAGACGCGATGGCCGTCATGCCCGGCGAGACGGTCGAAGCGAAAGACGGCCAGGAACCGCACGAGGCCCGCATGGGCCGTTCGGTGCTGGCGACGGTGCTGCGGGTCCGCATCGCCCTGCGCGTAGACGACATCACGCGGGCCCGCGAGCTGATCGATCGAGCGCTGGGCGCGCTCCCGCGCTCGCGCTGGCTGCTGCACGTCGCGATCGCGACGCGAGCGGTGGAATACGACACGCCCGGCACGCAGCGCGAGCTGGATGCGCTGGACACGCTCAACGCGCGCCAAGCGGCGCCAACCGGCACCACCCCGGCGGGTGACATCGCCCTCGCGGCCCTCTCGGCCGATGGCTACTTCAACGCGGGGCGGGCACTGGCCGATGCCCGTCAGTACGAATCCGCGGCGGCGTTGCTCCGCGAAGCCTCCAAACGCAGCCCCGGCTGGTCCGAGCCGTGGAGCGAGGCGGGCTTGCTCGCCATGCAATCCGGGCGCGATGACGACGCGCTGGACGCGCTGAACCGCGCCCAGGAGCTCGACCCGTTCAACCTGCGCGTGGCCAACTCGCTGAAGCTCATGCGCGAGATCACCAAGTACACCCGCGTCAGCAGCGCGCGATTCGAAGTCCGCGCCAAGCCCGGGCTGGACCTGATGCTGGCCAAGGAGATGCTCGGCGCGCTGGAGCGCTCGGCCGACAGCGTGACCGGCGACGGCCCGGGCGGCCTGCGCCACACGCCGGCCCAGAAGACGCTGATCGACCTGATGCCCACGCACGCGTGGTTCGCGGTGCGGATCGCGGGCATGCCGCGGATCCACACGATCGCCGCCAGCACCGGGCCGGTGATCGCGATGGAGGCGCCCCGCGACGGCGCCGGCCACACGGGCACGTACGACTGGGACCGCGTGCTGCGTCACGAGTACACGCACACCGTGGGCCTCTCCCGCACGGGCAACCGCATCCCACACTGGTTCACCGAGGCCCAGGCGGTGTACCTTGAGCTTGCGCCGCGCGACTACCCGACGGTGCAACTGCTCGCCCGCGTCATGGAGAGTGATGATCTCTTTGACTTCAGCGAGATCAACATCGCCTTTACGCGCCCCAAGCGCCCGACCGATCGCCAACAGGCGTACGCGCAGGGCCATTGGATGATCGAGCACATGATCGGCGCCTTCGGCAGCGAGGCACCGCTCAAACTCATGGACCTCTACGCCAAGGGCGTTCGCGAGGAACAAGCCTTCCAAACCGTGCTCGGCATTTCGCGAGCCGAGTTCATGTCGCGCTTCAAGGTTTGGGCATCTGAACAGCTCGTGGCCTGGGGGATGCGAACGCCCGCGGATCTGCCATCGCTGCAATCGCTGCTGGACGCCGAGCGCGAGCGCGTCGCTACTGAGAAGAACGTCAAGCCCGAAGACCTCGAAGGCTTCGAGCCCACGATCGCCATGACGGGCGCGTGGCTCGATAAGCACCCCGCACACCCGGACGTGCTGGAGCTTGCGATCACGCTGCGCATGAACGCGGCCGACGGACGCGCAACGCCCGACCTGCGCCCGCTGCTTGAGCGGTACGCCAAGGCCCGCCCGGTGGACCCGATGCCACGCCGCCAACTCGCGACGCTCGCGCTGGCGAGCGCCGAGCCCGGCACCGCCGCGGAGCATCTGGAGTATCTGGACGCTCGCGAGGAGAAATCGTCGATCTACGCCGCGGAGTTGGCGAAGATCTATCTCGGCGCCGCCGACCTCGAACGCGCCACCAAGAAGGCCGAGCGCGCCACGCAGATGGCCCCCTACTCACCAGCCATGCGCGAGCTCGCGGCGACCGTCGCCCTCCGCAACCGCGACCTCACCACCGCCCGCCGCCACCTGGAGTTCCTCCAAGCCCTCGAGCCCACCGTGGAGCAGCACGCCAAGAGGCTCGAAGCCCTGCGGCGATTGGAATCATCAACGCCAGCGAAGCCGGGTGGTTGACACAGGTTCGCGAGGCGGTATCTTCGTCAGGCATGGTGATCTTGCCCTTTCAAGCCGTGGAACCGAAGGACCCGCGCCTGCACGCCGGGTGGGAGGCCGAGCAACAACTCGCGCACTTCCTCGATCGCGAGTTCGGAAACTCACGCGACATTCTCCTCCTCCACGGCCTGCGCTTCCCCTGCGCGATCGTCCGCGGACGAGCGCCAGACAACGACGGTGATTTCGCACAGATCGACCACCTGATCCTGCATCCGCACGGCGCGGCGGTCGTCGAGAGCAAAAGCGTTTCCGGCGAGCTCCGCGTCGACGCCCGCGACCAATGGAGCCGAACATGGCGTTCGAGATCCGGGCGGTCCGGAACCGAGAACATCTTCGGACCGATCGAGCAAGCGAGACGTCAAGCAAAGGCGCTGACCGAGCTCCTCGAACTCGCTGATCCACCCCTGCTGAACAAGGTCCTCGGCATCGCACAAGCCCGCTTCGGCGGATTCCCAATCCGCACGCTCGTCGCCATCAGCGAACACGGCCGCTTCGCATCCGCGAGCAGCGTGACCGCCGACGAGGTCATGAAAGCCGACATCATCTCTCGGACGGTTCGCGACGACATCAACGCGGCTCGCGCCGACGCCGGATTCATCGGATTGATCCGCTCAAGCATCGCCGATCGCGAGGCGACCACGTACAACCTCACGCCGGACGAGCTCAACCGCATCTCGAACTACCTGCTCTCAAAGAACGCGCCGCGCGGGCTGACTGCCAAAGCCTCGCCGCGCGGCGAGTCAAAGTCGATCGCTTCACCCGCTCGTCATCCAGCGCCATCGCCTGCGCCCGCGCCAAAGCCTGTCAACAACGCAACAACGAAGCTCGACCCACTCGTCTGCATCAAGTGCGCCAGCACGAACATCGAAGTCGTCTACCGTCGCGACTACTGCATCCTCTGCGCCGACTGCCAGGGCTACACCGCACTCGGGCTCGCATGCCCCTCCTGCGGCCAGCGCGCCCGCATTCGCAAGCAGGGCGACAGCTTCTTCCGCGACTGCGACCCGACCCGCGGCGGGTGCGGCGCTTCAACGCTGTTCTGGGTCAACCACGCCCTCTCGTAACGCCCGACCCGACGATCACGCCCGATTCGCCCGCAAGCGGAAACACGATTGCCGATTGCCGAATCCCGATTGCCGCTCTGGTTCTACGCTTGCCGTCATGGATACGCCCGACCTCCGCCGACGCATCGCCGCTGAGCTTGAATCGCTCCGGGCCATCCGCCATGACTTGCACGCGCACCCCGAGCTGGGCTATCGCGAGGTCCGCACCAGCGGCGTTGTCTCTGCCGAACTCACGCGACTCAACATCGCCCACGCCACCGGCCTCGCCGGCGGCACCGGCATCGTCGCCACACTCCCGGCGACCACCGGCGCATCGGCCGCCCCCGCGATCGGCCTGCGCGCCGATATGGACGCCCTGCCGATTCACGAAGAGACCGGGCTGAAGTACGCCAGCACGACGCCGGGCCTGATGCACGCCTGCGGGCACGATGGGCACACGACGATCCTTCTCGGCGCCGCTCGCATCCTCAGCGCCATCCCCCGCCCGCGCCCCGTCACGCTCGTCTTCCAGCCCGCCGAAGAAGGCGGCGGCGGCGCCGAGCGCCTCTGCGATGAGGGCGCACTCGACGGCCGCATCCTCGGCCCGCGCGTCGAGAAGATGTTCGGCCTCCACGGCTGGCCCGACCTCGAACTCGGCAAAATCAGCACCCGCCCCGGCCCGCTCCTGGCCAGCACCGACGAGATCCGCATCCGCATCGTCGGTGAGCAGAGCCACGCAGCGTACCCGCACTACTCGCGCGACCCGATCGTCGCCGCGGCCCACGTCGTCGTTGCGCTCCAGAGTGTCGTCTCGCGCAACACCTCGCCACTTGACGCCTGCGTCGTCACGCTTGGCACCATCAAGGGCGGCACCGCCACCAACATCATCCCCCAGCACGTCACCCTCAGCGGCACCATCCGCTCATTGCGGCCCGAAGTCCGCCAGCACGCGCGCCAGCGCGTCCGCGAAATCGCCGAGGGCGTCGCGGCGGGCATGGGCTGCCGCGCTGAGGTCGAACTCGACGAGGGCTACCCCGTCACGTACAACGACCCGGCCCTCACCGAGCGGTTCTTCGAGATCGCCCGCAGCGCGCTCGGCGCCGATCGCGTGCCGCTGACGCCATTTCCAACGATGGGCGGCGAAGACTTCTCGTACTACGCCCAGCGCGTCCCGGCGGTCTTCTTCTGCCTTGGCCTGCGGCCCGCCGGCGCCAAGAGCTACCCGACGCTGCACCAGCCGGACTTTGATTTCAACGACGATGCACTGAGTCTGGGCGTGGAGATGATGTGCCGCGCGGCGATTGAGGCGTGAGGGGAAGCTTGAGGCTTGAGGCTTGAATCGCGAATGCAAGTCCTACGGCGAAAGCGGGAGGCGTGACAATGGCTTCGAGCAGCCCCGGCCCCGAAGATCTTTGTCCACGATGCAACTACGACTTGCGTGGCATCGACGTCCGGCTGCCGTGCCCGGAGTGTGGCATCGATGTCATCACCCAGCGGCCGCTCCTGGCGGCTCGCGACCACTACTACAAGCTCACGGCCGGCTGGTGGTTCATCGGCGCGGTCATCGTTGCCTTCGTGTCGATCGGCCTCATCTTCACTACCGGTCAACCACGCTTGTGGCCGCGGGCGCTGCCGCTCCCGATCGCGATTCTGCTGCTCGTCATCGTGCCTGTGTGTATCGCGAACTGGCGGTCGAAGCGTTCGTCAAGAGACCGTTTGTTCGGCGCATGGTTCCGCGTGCTTGCCGTGCTGTTGGCGCTGCCGAGCCTGGTGATGGCGGAGGTCTCGCTGAAGATCGCGCCGGTGATGGCCGGTGAGTACCCGTGGCGCGGGCGACCGTCCGCAACCATCACATCGGTCGTTGTCGAGTCGTTCGCGCAGATCCTGCTCGCAGTCGCCGCCTGCGTTTTGCTCGCCGCCAGCATCGAGTTCATGCGGCGCGGACGCTGGGCGAATCTGCTCCTCATGTTGCTCTGGACCACCCTGACAGCCTTCGCAATGTTCTTCGTCACGATTTTTAACGCCATCCTCATCGCAGGCGGCGACGGCCTCGGCCCGTGACGGAGTTCACAGACGCGACGCTTGTCACTGCGTTCTGCCGCCTGACTGAGTGCGGAGCTGCGCACCAGCGCGTTCGCGGCATCTCCGTCCGTCCTCAGACGGGCGGCCAAGCGGCAGCAGGCACGAGAGCGAATGCTCGCTCTCCGGTGGCTGACTCGCAAAGCCTCGCTGCGCCACCGGCAACGCTCGTGCGCACTCCGTGCGAAAGGCACGCCATCGGCGAGCGGCGGAAGTCTGCGGGAGGCAGGCGAGGACGCCTGCCCCACAAGGGGTGCGCCACTCTGCCACTTTGCCACTTCGCCACTCTGCCACTTCCCCGGCACTAAACTCCCGCCCCATGCCGCTGCGCCTTTACAACTCGCTGACCCGCCAAGTCGAGGACTTCCAGCCGCGTGACCCGCGCCGGGTGACGTTCTACTCCTGCGGCCCCACGGTGTACGACGACGCGCACGTCGGCAACTTCCGCTCCTTCCTCGCGGCGGACGTCCTGCGTCGCTGGATCGAATCGCCCCTGTGCGAGCTCGTGAACGACGCGGGATCGACCGCGCGCCCGGCTCGCACCGTCGTCCACGTGATGAACATCACCGACGTCGGCCACATGACCGACGACGCCGAGGGCGGCGAGAACGGCGAGGACCGCATGGCCGTCGCCGGCAAGCGTCTGCTCGAAGCCAAGAAGAGCGGCAAGCTCCCCGAGGGGGCCGCCACCGAACTCGACCCGACCAACCCGTACACGATCGCGGAGTTCTACGCGGGACGCTTCCTTGAAGACGCGCGCCGACTGGGGCTGAAGGTCGCGCTGGATGAGCAGAAAGATCCGACGCTGATGCCGCGCCCCACGCGCTGCATCCCCGAGATGATCGCGATGATCAAAGCGTTGATCGACAAGGGCCACGCGTACGCCGTGGGCCCTGCGGGCG
>JALHNK010000003.1 GCA_022843565.1 Phycisphaerales bacterium | reverse complement strand
ACCCCCCCACCCCCCGCCCCCCACGGCCGTCGCTCATCTCGCCTCACCCCGCCGACTCGCGCGCGAGCATGTCCGAATAGCTCTGGCTCAGCGGCCCGCCCAGCGCTGGCCCCAAGGCCTCTTGAAGCTGGTGGACCGCGTCGTAGCTCTTGACGAGGTTGTTCGAAGGCGACACCAGGGCCTCAAACTCCACAAAGCGCCCGAGCCCTTGAACATCGTCGAGATGGATCCGCACGCCGCCGAGCATGTACAGCTCTCGGGTCTTCTTCACCGTCACCCACACCGGCGGCTCGGTGCTGCCGAAGTACTGCGCCGCCTCGGCGACCGAATAGATCGTGAAGCGGCTGACGCGGGCCTTGGCCTGATTCTCGCGATGGTAAAAGATGAACTCCACCGGCTGCGCCACGCCGTCGGCGACCGACTCGCGTTTCTTCAGCCGACCATCGGCGAGCTTGAAGTACGTGTCGGTCTGCTGCATCGTCGCGATCTTGCTCGCCTTCATCGACGCCAGCGCCAGACGGCACAGCTCCAGATCGCGCAGCTCGTATTTGCATTCGACGTTCTGCATGCGGGTAGACGGTAGGGAGCCGTCAGCAGCCAGCCTTCAGCCGTCAGCAAGAAGTTGAAGCCAGCAGCTTTGAGCTTTGCTGATTCAGGCTGAAGGCTGGCGGCTGGGGGCTACTGATGCTCCGCAAGAAAACTCACCAACCTCGCCTCGTCCCACACTTCGATCCCCAGCTCGCGCGCCTTGTCCAGCTTGCTGCCCGCCTTCTCGCCCGCGATCAGGATCGACGTCTTGCTCGACACCGATCCGCTCACCTTCGCGCCGAGCTTCTCCAGCAATGCGCCGGCCGCGTCGCGTTCGTACCGCTCCAGCGTTCCAGTGAGCACGATCGTCTTGCCAGCCAGCGGCCCATCAACGCCAACACCGCTGCCCACGCCATCACCGCCTGCACCCCGCGCCTTCGGCTCGCGATAGTCCTTGCTCGAAAGATCCACACCAGCGCTCTCAAGCTCCTGAAAAATCCGCCGCCCCGTCGGCGAGTGCAAAAACGCGTGGACCGCCGGCGCCGTGTCTCGCCCAAGCCCCGTCTCCGGGCGCATCTTCGGATCCTCGTCGAATCCGAAGCGCCTCGCCTCGTCCTTCGAGCACGCCTTCGGCCTCAACCGCGGCTCCTCCGCCTCCAGCAACTCCGCGACGCTTCGGAACATCTTCGCCAAACTCTTTGACGTCGAATCGCCGACATGCCGAATGCCCAGGCCCGCCAGGACCTTCGCCATGCCGCGAGACTTGGACCCCTCGATCCCCTCCAGCAAGTTGTCGACCTTCTTCTCGCCCATGCGATCCAGCGCCATCAGCGCCTCGCGATGATCACGCAGGCGATAGATGTCGGCGAAGGACTCCAGCGGGATCGTCTTGCTCGCGCGAATCTGGTCCACCGTTTTCTCACCGAGGCCCTCGATATCCATCTGCTTGCGCCCGGCAAACCAGATCAGCTTCTCTCGCACCTGCGCCGGGCACAGCGGGCTCACACAGAATCGCCCGCTCTCGCCGCGTGCATCAAGCACCGCCGGGTCCGCGTACTCCACCTCCACCGCCCCGCCGCACACCGGGCACACCTCCGGCGGCACAATCTTCTTCGCATCCCGCGGCCGCTTCTCGATCACCACCCCCGCGACATACGGGATCACCTCGCCCGCCTTCTCGATGTACACCGTGTCGCCGATGCGAATGTCCGTCGTCCCCTTGCTCGCGTCCTCCGGGTCCAGCGGCGCATCAGCCACGCGCCCGAAGTTGTGCAGCGTCGCGTGCCGCACCTCCGACCCCGCCAGCAGCACCGGCTCCATCGCCGCGCGCGGCGTGATCTTCCCCGTTTTGCCCACCTGATAATCCACCCGTACCAGCACCGTCGTCTTCCGCTCCGCCGGGAACTTGTACGCGATCACCCAACGCGGGCTCTTGCTCGTCAGCCCCAGCGCGTCCTGCTGCGCAAACGAATCGACACGCACGACCATGCCGTCGGTCATGTACTCAAGCTCGCGCCGAGCGATGTCAAACTCCGCGATCGCCTTCAGCGTCGCATCGATTGACTCGCACCGCACCGCGCGCCCGGTCGTCGGCACGCCGGCGCGCTTGAGCTTCTGCCCGAACTCCCAAAACCCGCTGGCAAAGTCGCGCCCGTCCTCGCTGATCTCGCCCCGCCCGTGCGCGAAAAAGCCCAGGCGGCGAGACGCGGTGATCGTCGGGTCGAGCTGCTTCAGCGTTCCCGCCGCGGCGTTCCGCGGGTTCATAAACAGCTCATCCCCCGCGTCCGTCCGCTCGCGATTGACGCGCTCAAACTCCTTCAGCGGGAAATACACCTCGCCCCGCACCTCCAGCACCGAGGGCACCGCCCCCTCCAGCACCAGCGGCACGCCGGCGATCGTGCGGACGTTCGCCGTGACATCGTCACCCTTCACGCCGTCGCCGCGCGTGACCGCGCGCACCAATCGCCCGCGTTCATATCGCAGGCTCATGGCGACGCCGTCGATCTTCGGATCACAGACCACGCCGAACGAGCCCGCCAGCGCCGTCGCGATCCGCTCCCACCACGCTCGAACATCCGCCTCGCTATACGTGTTGTCGATCGAGAGCATCGGCAGCGCGTGGCTCACCGTGACAAAGCCATCCACCGGGCTCCCGCCGACGCGCTGCGTCGGCGAGGTGTCATCGGCCAGGTCGGGGTGCTTGGCCTCCAGGGCCTGAAGCTCCTTCAGCAGCCGATCAAACTCCGCGTCGGACATGATCGGCGATGCGTCCGCGTAATACGCCCGGTTCGCCCGGTTCAGCAGCTCACGCAGGTGTTGGATGCGCTCGGTATCACCCATAGATCCCGAGTGTACCGCCCCGCTCGACACGCCCGCCATCGCGCCCCGGCATCCGCCGAGCGCCGCCTCTACACTGCCCCCATGACCGCACGCCTCATCGACGGCAAGGCCCTGGCGGAGCAGTATCGCGCTCAGCTCATCGCTCGCGTAAAGGCTGTCGAAGCGCGCGGCTCAAAGGTCCGCCTCGACGCGCTGCTCTGCGCAGCCGGCGACAACGCCAGCCGCGTCTACGCCGAGAATCAGGGCAAAGCCGCCGCCGCGCTGGGTATCGAGTACAAGCTCCACGAGCTGCCGGCCAACGCAAACTTTGACGTGCTCGCCGGGCGCGTCCTGTTGCTCAACACACGCGAGGATGTCACCGCCATCATGCTCCACCTGCCGCTCCCGGCCGGCGTCGAGCCCTACGACATCCAGCGCCTCATCGCACCGGAGAAAGACGTCGAAGGCGTCAACCCCGCGAACATCGGCAACATCGTCTACGGGCGCTCCTCGCTTGCGCCCTGCACCGCCCTTGCCGTCATCCGCATGATCGAGCACATCGGCGTCGAACTCCGCGGCAAGCGCGCCGTGGTCATCGGCGCCAGCGACCACGTCGGCAAGCCGATCGCCGTGCTGCTCATGCGACAGGACGCGACCGTGGTCTCGTGCAACAAGTGGACGCCGGGGATCAAGAACATCATGTACGCCGCGGACATCCTCGTCGCCGCCGCGGGCGTGCCGGAGTTGATCGTGCCCGATTGCGTGAAGCCCGGCGCGATCGTGATCGATGTCGGCGTCAACCGCATCACCGGCCCCGACGGCAAGGCGCGCACCGTCGGCGATGTCGCTTTCGAACAAGTCCGCGATCGTCTCGGCCCCGAGGGCTGGATCAGCCCGGTGCCCGGCGGCGTCGGGCCGATGACCGTGATGATGCTGCTGAACAACGTCGTGCAAGCCGCGGAGCGTGCCGCGGGAATCAATGAGGTGCCGAAATGATCGTGCTGCCCTGTCACTCTTCGTTCGCTCACGCTGAAACCACTGCCGCGCCCCGGGTGTTCGCGACGCCTCGTTCGCGCTCGTCGCGCACGCTTGGCACACTGGCCGCTCTCGCGCTCTCGCTCGCGCCTCAGGTTTACGGCGCAGGATTCACCACCTCGGCCCTCGGCGCAGCGCCCGCGCCCGCCGCGTCGCCAGCACGGCCCGCCGCGCCACGCGCCGTCGACAACTCCATCCCCACGCCCCCCCTCCGCGAGTTCCGCGGCGTCTGGATCGCCACCGTCGCCAACATCGACTGGCCCAGCCGCAAGGGCCTCTCCATCGTCGAACTCCGCGCCGAGATGAACACGATGCTCGATCGCGTCCGCGATGCGGGCATGAACGCCGTCGTCTTTCAGGTTCGCCCCGGATGCGACGCGATGTACCGCTCCAACCTCGAGCCCTGGTCCGAGTTCCTCAGCGGCCAATCCGGCCAGCTGCCCGCCGACGCGCCGGCCGACTACGACCCGCTCCAAGAGTGGCTCGCCGCCTCGCACGCCCGCAGCCTTCAACTCCACGCCTGGTTCAACCCCTTCCGCGCCCGCCACATCCGCGCCGAGAAGCCCGACGCGCCCAGCCACATCTCGCGCACTCGCCCCGAACTCGTGCGCTCCTACGACGGCTACCTCTGGCTCGACCCAGGCGAGCCCGACGCCCGCGCCCACTCGCTCAGCGTCGTCATGGACATCGTCAACCGCTACGACATCGACGGCATCCACTTCGACGACTACTTCTACCCCTACCCCAAGGCCGGCCAGGAGTTCCCCGATCAGGACAGCTTCGCCAAGAACGCCCGCCCAGGCACAAAGCGCGACGACTGGCGACGCGACAACATCAACACGTTCGTCCGCGAGTTGTACACGCGAGTCAAAGCTTCCAAGCCGCATGTGCTGGTCGGCATCAGCCCCTTCGGCATCTGGCGGCCCAATCGCCCGCCGCAGGTCCGCGGCTTTGACGCCTACGCCAGCCTCTACGCCGATGCACGCCTCTGGCTGCGCGAGGGCTGGTGCGACTACATGTCGCCGCAGCTCTATTGGAAGGCCGAGGCCCCGCAGCAGCCGTACGCGCGATTGCTGGATTGGTGGATCGATCAGAACGATCAGTCACGCCACATCTGGCCGGGGCTGAACGCCAGCCGCGTGCTGCCCGAAGACCCCACGCCCGCGTCCAACCCCAAGGCCCGCGAGAGCTGGGAGCCCGCAGACATTCTCCGCCAGATCGATCTCACCCGCGCCAGCCAGGGCGCCAGCGGCGTGGTCGCCTTCAGCGCCATCGCGATCACGCAAGACCGTCGCGGCCTCGCCCGCGCCCTGGCCACGCGCGCCTTTGGCACGCCCGCGCTCATCCCCGCCACGCCTTGGCTCGCCCTCCCCGGCTCACGCGTGCCCGAGCTGCGCGCGACCATCACCCGCAACCCATCGGGCGCGATGCAGGTCACGGCGCAACCTCCCGCCGCGCCAGCGGCCGCGGCACCCGCCTCGCCCCCCAGCGGCCTCACGCTCGTCGTCATGGGCCGGGCCGCCAGCGCCGCGGGCGTGCCACCCGACAGCCCCGCGCGATGGAAGCTCATCGGCAGCTCTCGCGGCACATCGCTCACCATCCCGCCACCGACCTCGCCCGACCAGGACTTTGACGCCTTCAGCGCCGCATGGATGGACCGCCTCGGCCGCCTCGGCCCCTGGCAATCGCTCAAGCCCTAGCGACCCGAGCGCGACCGGTGCGCTCGCCCGCTCGCCCCCGGGCGCGTGCCTCGACTCGCGTGACTCACCCGCCAACCACGGAGAGCCCAATGCCCATCGAGCACTCGCAACTCATCGTGATCGGCGCGGGCGTCATGGGCTCGGCGCTCCTGCTCAGCGCCTTGGACGCCGACCTCCTCGAAGCATCGAGCGCGTTCGCCATCGACCCCGACGCGCGAAAGCTCGCGCCCCTGGCCGCCCGCGGCGTACGCTGCCTCGCCTCCATCGAAAGCCTGCATCCCCTTCGCCCCGCCGAGCCATCGATCGTCCTGATCGCGATCAAGCCGCAGTCCCTCCCCGACGCCTCGGCCGCGATCGCGGCCCTCCTGCGCCCGGGCGACACCCTCATCAGCATCATGGCTGGCATCACGCTCGCCCGCCTCGCGCAGCTCGCGCCCGTCGGCGTCGGCGTCATCCGCGCCATGCCGAGCACGCCCGCCCGCATCGGCATGGGTGTCACAGGCCTCGCGCTGGCGCCAGACCTCGGGCCGTTTCACCCCGGCGTCACCTTCGCCGATCGCTTCTTCCGCAGCGCCGGCCCAACAGTCGTGCGCCTCGACGAATCGATGATGGACGCCTTCACCGCCATCGCCGGCAGCGGCCCGGCGTACGTCTTCTATCTCGCCGAGGCGCTCACGATCGCGGCGCAAAAGGTCGGCTTCACACCCGAGCAGGCCGACACGCTCGTGCGCGCCACGCTGCTGGGCAGCGCGACCCTGCTCTCTCGATCACCAGACCAAACCGCCGCGGCACTCCGCGCCGGCGTCACCAGCAAAGGCGGCACGACCAACGCCGCCTGCGCGCTCCTGGACTCCCGCGCGGTCATGGACGCCTTCACGCACGCCGTGATCGCCGCGCGCGACCGCGGGCAAGAGCTCGGCAAAGGGTCGTGAGCGAACATCAATCAACCCAGCGCCAAGTCCCGCCCCACCACTTTGCCACTCTGCCACTTCGCCACTCTGCCACTTCCTAGAAGTCCCGTCGCCAGAAAATCAGCGCCGTGAGACCGACCATGACGATCTCGAACAACAGCGACGTGCCGATGACGTAGACCCAGCCGCGCGAGCGGAGGACTTGCTCAACCTCTTTGTCGATGAGTCGCTGATTCGCTCCCATCCCGCGTCTGCGACTTTCGGCGTCGCCATCGTCATCGACGCCGAACATGACTTTACGGAATGCTCCTGACTCGGTGAGCGCGTGTTCGAGCAACGCAAGCGTGTCGGCGTTCTTCGGGACCGGCGTTTTGAGCACGAACGAAAGCCTGTGCCACCAGACTTTCGTGACGACACTCTCGGACAATCGCTTCTGCTCGTCTTGCTTCAAAGCCAGCGTCCGGCGCAGCCCTTCGATGCCCTCGGCGGTCCGAGCACCGGCCTCGCCGGCGGCCAGTCGCCCCTCTTCTTTGGCGATCTGAACGGTGCGTACCTCAACCTCTTTCGAGACCTGTCGGAGATTCACCTCGTCTTGAACCCGCAACTGGAGCGTCACCACTTCAAAGGCGTTCACCCCAAAGAACACGAACCAACACACACCCACCGCCAGCACCGCCGCGATCGTCGAACGCGTGAGAACGCCCACGAACACACTAATGCTGAACATGTAGCTGAACACCAGCGTCGTGAGCGGGATCGTCAGCAGCAGACCCGGAATCCACTCCTTTCCGCGGATCCCGATCACGAGGATCGAAGCGACCGTGAAGACCGTCACCTGAAGCACGACAAACATCATCGCGGCCAAGTACTTGGTCAGGAACAACCTGATGCGAGACATCGGTCGCGACAGCGTCAGTTCGATCGAACCGGCCGAGACAAAGTCCGGCATGATGCTCGCCGTCGAGATGAACGCGAGCCCCATCGCACCGAGGCTCAGCCACGTGCCGACACCGAGGGTCGCAAAGACAAACTTGTAGAACGTGTCCGGCGGGATGATCGTGCTGTTGATAAACGCGGGCACGTCAAACCAGAGCAGCGTCAGGCCCTGCTCGTTGATTCCCACGGCCGCAAACAACAGCACGACAATCGCCGAAAGCGACATGCTGATCCAGAACATTTTCTTATAGTTCAACTCACGATACGAATCCACAAAGATCGCCAGTGTCTGTCTCATCGTTGATCCCCCTTGCCCGAGTTCCGCGTCGGCGCATCGCCCGCGCCGGGGCTCAGAACCTTGCCCGTCACCTCGTCGGTCACCGCGCGAATGAACAAGTCCTCCAGCGACGGGCGCGTGTCGCGGACGTTTCGGATCATCAGCCCGCCGGTGCGTAGCGCATCGATCACCGGCTGCACCGCCTCGATGCTTCGTGTCTTGAGGCAGATGACGTTCCCTGAGATGCTCATCGCGATCGGGCGCGTCGCTCCCGTCACCGCGAGCGAGTACCCCAGAGCCGGAGCCTCTCCCGAGCCAAGCACCACACCGATCGCTCCGCCACCAACACCGCCGCCGCTGGCCGCCCCGCCTGCATCCGTGATCGCCGGCAGCAAGCGCTCCCGGAGGCCCGCTTGCAAGACGCTCGAAACCTTCGCGCCGAGCATCGCGGGCGCGCCGTCTCGTTCCTGGCCGGGCATCTCCACCTCGATCTCGTAGCGCTGGCCGTACTCGGTCAGGTCGTCGAGCGTCCCCTGCATCGTCACGCGCCCCTGCACCATCACCGCGACGCGATCCGAGACGACCTCCAGCTCGCTGAGCAAATGCGAGTTGACGAGCACCGCCTTCCCGCGTGCTCGCAGCTCAACCAAAATGTTCCGGATATCGCGCCGCCCGACGGGATCAACACCATCGGTCGGCTCATCGAGCACAACCAGATCCGGGTCCATCATCAGGGCCTGCGCAACGCCGATGCGCTGGCGCATCCCCTTGGAATACTGCCGCACCTTCATGTCCTTCCAGCACGTCATGCCCACCAGCTCAAGCAGTTCCCCCGCCCGCTGCTTGCGCTCCTTCCGCGGCACATCGCTCAGGGCCGCGAAGTAGTCCAGCACCTGACCACCGGAGAGATACTCCGGAAACCGGTGGTGCTCCGGCAGATAGCCAACCTTGCGAAGCGTGCCCTTGTGACCGATCGGCTTGCCCAGCATCTGCCCCTGGCAACGCGTCGGGCGGATGATCGTCATCAGGATTTTGACCAGCGTGCTCTTGCCCGCTCCATTCGGCCCCAGCAGGCCGAAGATCTCGCCGCGCTTGATCATCAGGTCCACGCCGCGCAGGGCGTGAACCTTTCGCCCGTAGATCTTTTGCACCCCGCGCACGTCCAGGACCGCGTCGCCCGGCACGCGATCAACCCCCCGGGCCATCTCCGCGTCGCGGCTGGACCCAAGACCAACATCGTTCCTCATCACCACCGGCGGTACCGCAGTCATAGTGCAACAGCGTACCGCCAAAGCGCCGCCCCGTTGCTGGAACCCCATTCGCCCCGTCCCGACGCTCCTCGCGGCGGCGCACGCGCGCCCGTTCTGTCGTGCCCCCCGTTTCGCCCAGCATCCCCAAAGCCGCACGATGCCTAGTATCGCCACCCTTCCGGCAAACAGAGACCCATTTTCGGGAGATGCCCAGTGGCCAAGTCGGCATCGTCAAGCAAAAAGTCCACCAAGCCGGCCGCCAAGAAGCCCGCAAAGCCCAAGGCCAGCAAGCCCGCTGCGCCCAAGAAGGCCGCGAAGCCCGCCCCGGCCAGAAAGCCAAGCAAGCCCGCCAAGGCCCCGGCGAAGCCCGTCGCGAAGGTCGTTGCTAAGCCCGTCGCCAAGCCCGCCCCGGCTGCGAAGCCCGCGCCCGTCGCTGCGGCAAAGGTCGAGCCCGCGCCCGCGATCGCCGGCGATCGCCCGAAGCCCAAGGGCATCACCATCGTCTCCAACAAGCCGATGAAGCGCCCCAAGCCCGTCAAGAAGGTCCTCGAGATGCCGTCGCTCGGCGCTCCGCTCCTGGGCGGCAACAAGAAGTGGAAGCCGCTCATCCCCTCGGGCCCCAACGCCCGCGCGACCGACGCGCTGGTCGCCCCCACCACCGAAAAGCCCAAGAGCCCCTTCGCCAAGAAGGAGCTCGATCGCTATCGCGAGATCCTTCTCAAGAAGCGTCACGAGCTTGTCGGCGATATCACCAACCTCGAAGGCGAAGCCCTGAACGCCAACAGCGGCTCACTCTCCCACACGCCCCAGCACATCGCCGAGCAGGGCACCGAGAGCTTCGATCAGGCCCTCTCGCTCGATATCGCCCAGGCCGATCGCAACCTGATCAAAGAGATCGACGACGCGCTCAACCGCATCGCCAAGGGCTCCTTCGGCATCTGCGAGCTGACGCACAAGCCGATCAGCAAGGACCGCCTCGAAGAGCTCCCCTGGACGCGCCACTCGATCGAAGCCGCCCGCGAGCTCGAACGGCGCGAGTTCATCCGGCCCTGATCGCCAACCTTTACCGCGAACCGATAGGCCGTGACCACGCCCAGCCCGATCAGCACGACCGACGCCACGTCGCCAGCGCCGCGTGAATCACACGTCGAAAGCGGCGGCGCGGCCCGAAGCCGCGGCGCAATCGCCCTGCTGGCCGTCACCACCCTCGTGGCCCTCGCGATCGACCTGATCTCCAAGTACCTGGCGTTCTTCTACGTCGCCGGCGCACCGGTCACCGTCAGCCGCGAGGAAGTCCTCGCCCTCGCGGCTCAGAACCCACGCTTCATCCAGACCGTCATCCCGCCGCACCCTCCCGTGCCCGTCGTGCCCGGTCTGCTGGATTTCACGCTCGTGCTCAACCCCGGCGCCGTCTTCGGCATGGGCGCTGGCAAACGCATCTTCTTCATCGCGTTCACCGGCGTCGCGATCAGCTTCGCGCTCTGGATGTTCCACGCCTGGACCCGCCCGCGCGACCGCACGGCACACGTCGCCCTGGCGCTGCTCATCGCCGGCGGCCTGGGCAACCTCTACGACCGCATCGTCTACGCCTGCGTCCGCGACTTCATCCATCCGCTCCCGGGCCTGCAACTGCCCTTCGGCTGGAGCTTCATGGGCTCACGCGAAGTGTGGCCCTGGGTCAGCAACGTCGCCGACCTGTTCCTGCTCATCGGCATCGGCACGCTGGCGGTCTTCCTGCTCCGGCGCGATCGGGCGCTGCGGCGAGCGGGAGCGGTGGCGTAGCCGCGAGTGCTTCGCGGAGCTCAGACCTCAAAACAGCAAAACTGCAAAGCTCAAATGAAAGCGCTGCGCACGACGACGCCGGGCCCCCAGCCGCGCCGCAGCGATAGCCGTTGACCTCCACGTGCGTCTTCGTTTGCCGTTTTGAGCTTTGCTGAAGGCTGAAGGCTGAAAGCTGGCGTCTCCCCTCAGCCAATGTTCCGCAGCGGCGTCGCTCGCCCGTACTTTGACGCCGGCGCGTTCGGGCGCGTCGGAACGGGAGTCGTGCCCGCCATCGGGATCGGGCCCGGCGGCGTCGCGTTGGCGGGCTTGTTCGGCTGGGCTTGCGCGTTCGGCTTCGCGGAGTTCTCGACGCCGCGCTCTTGCGAGCCGGCACCAATCACCGTCGAGAGGTTCGGGCCGTCGGTCAACGCATCGGCACGAGTCGCGGCCACCGGAGCCGGAGCCTGCGCAGCGCCCGGCGCTGCCGGCGTCGGCTGACCCGTGATCCGCTGACTCCGCAGTGCATCGATCCGCTGGTCGAGTTTGCCGAGGATCGACTTGACCTGATCAAAGGTCTTCGTTGACGTAGCCATAAGGCGCAACCTCCTTGTCGCTGACCTCTGCTTCATCGACCACGCCCCGGCCAATCTGATGGCCGCGCCTATCGCGGCGCGCGACACCCTGTAACCCATGCCGGTTGTAGCGATTGCACCCGCCGACCCGCGAGCGAGCCTCATCCTTGCGCGAGCCACCGCAAACACCCGCTCGGTCTGCGGCGCGGCGCGACACGCGCGTGTGACGTCGCGATAACCACCGAACCCCGCCGCTGACCGACGCCGGGCAGATCTCGGACCTGCCACAAAAAAAAGGCACGTCGGCCTGTGAGCCGACGTGCCCGCGAAATGATCGTTCAGATCGAGGTCAAAGCTCAGGCCCGACGACGACGCCCGGCAACCAGCCCGCCCAGACCCAAGAGCGCCATGGCGCCGGGGGTGGGGATGAAGCGGTTCCAGTTCTCGATCGTCAGCGTGCCGGCGTTGTTGCCGATGTTCGTGCCGCCGTCCAGCGCGCCCGACCAAGCGTTGGTTCCCGGGAGGGATTCGTTGCTCAAGTAGCCGCCATCAGCGGTGTACAGGGCGAAGAAGTTCACGGCCGAGCCCATGCCGCCGCCGATGGTGGCGTAGGGGATCGAAACCTCGCGGAAGCCGGCGTTCCCGGCTGTGGCGTTGTTGGCCGAACCGAAGAACGACAGGAAGTTGATCGGTCCGCTGTTGGTGAGCTGGAACAGAACGGCACCGAAGTTGCCGAAGACCAGCGTGTACTGGACGGTGATCGGGTAGGTCACGGTCGCGTTCGAGCCCGGGCGGGTCGACGCGCGACGGGCGCCGTCGCCCAGGTCATTGGCAAGAGCGCTGGTGATCGAGCCGCCGCCATCAACGTTGAAGTAGATCGCGAACAGGTCGTTCACGTTGGCACCGGGCTGCCAGCCGACCTGCAGGTCCGTGTTCGAAGCGCCCATGTACAGGGTGCCGTTGCCGACGGTACCGCCGAAGCCGGTCGCGCCGTTGCCGGCGTACGACTGGCTGTTGCCGAGGCCGTACTCGTTGGCGCTCAGGGTGTTGTCCGCGGCGCGGGGGCCGGCGGGGTTTGCTTCCGTCCGCGTCGTGACCAGACCGGCTTGGGCCGAAGCGGCCATGCCAGCGATCGCACAAAGGATCATCGCGCTCTTCATTTCTCTCTCTCCATTCATTGGCCGACAGTTACTCTCACGCGCCCGAGACAAAACAGGCCGCGCATCCGGCACCGTCGGCACCACCGGACCCCATGAAAATACCCTCAAACGCTCGCCGGACAACCAAAAGGCATCGTAAACACGAGGTTTTGTTGATTTCGTCAGACGACGCTTGTCCCCGGCGCTGCCGACGGAAAGAAAACGGCCCCCGATCGGGGGCCGTTTGGTCAATACTCCTCAAAAAACAAGGTCTTCTAGAAGACTTACTTCGGCTTCTTGCCCGAGCCGGGGGTCGTCGCCGGGCGAACATCACCCAACGCCGCTGAGACGCCCGCCAGATCCTCGCCGCCGGTCGGCACTTGGATCGACGAGCCCTTGAAGTCTTCGCCGATCGGCTGGGCCCGACCGCCCAGGTGCTTGGCCAGGAACGCCTCGGTCACGGCGTAGAAGCTCATCCGATTCTCCGGACGCGCGAACCCGTGGCCCTCGTCGGGGTACACGACGTACGTCACCGGGATGTTCTTCTTCTTCATCGCGTCCACGATCTGCTCGGCCTCGGTGAACTTCACGCGCGGGTCGTTGTACCCCTGGCCGATCAGCAGCGGACGCTGGATCTTCTCAACGAAGTTCAAGGGCGAGCGGCTTTCCAGGAACTTGCGCCCCTCGGGCGTCGCGTCATCACCCACGCGGCTGGTGAACATGCTCTTGATCGGGCCCCAATACGGCGGGATCGTCGAGAGCAGCGTGTTGAGGTTCGACGGGCCGACGATGTCCACGCCGCAGGCGAAGACATCGGGCGTGAAGGTCAGGCCGACGAGCGTGGCGTACCCGCCGTAGGAGCCGCCGTAGATCGCGACCTTGGACTTGTCGGCGATGCCCTCCTTGACCGCCCAGTTCACGGCGTCGATGAGGTCGTCGTGCATCTTGCCGGCCCACTCGCGGTTGCCGGCGTTGATGAAGTTCTTGCCGAAGCCGGTGGACGAGCGGAAGTTGACCTGAAGGCAGGCGTAGCCGCGGTTGGCGAGCCACTGAGCCTCGGGATCGAGGCCGAAGGAGTCGCGGGCCCAAGGGCCGCCGTGAACGTTGAGGACCAGCGGCACGGGCGAGTCGGGCTTGCCGTCGTTGTTCTTGTCGCTGCCGATGGGGAGCGTCAGGTATGAGACCAAGTCAAGCCCGTCGCGGCTCTTGATGACCAGCGGCTTCATCGGCTGGAGGGGGAGGCCCTCCATCGACTGCTTCGCGCTGAACGCGAAGGTGGCCTTCTTGGCAGCGCGGTCGTAGACGTACGACTTGGCGGGGCCGTTGTCCATCGTGTACGCGACGGTCCAGACCTTGTCATCAACGGAGCGCGAGGTGATGTTCACGTCGCCCGGCGCGATCGTGCGCAGATAGGCCAGGTCGGGCTCGATGCTCTTGTCCAGGATCGTCCACTCGTTGCGGAGGTAGTCAAAGGCGACACCCTGCACGGTGTTCTCGGTGGGGTGCATGAGCACGCCGCCGGCGTCGGCCTTTGCGTTCTCGGCGAGGACCGTGACCTTCTCGGTGGTGAAGTCCTTCGCCACCAACGCGCCGGTGTTGCGCCCGCGCGAGTCGGTCATGTAGACGATCGTGCCGTCTTTGTTGAAGCCGATGGGGTTGGTGGTCAGCGCGTCTTCCTGCTCGATCGAGAAGAACGGCGCCCAGGTGACCTGATCGGGCTTGCCAGCGGCGCCCTTGGCGATGGTGGCCTTGAAGTAATCGGCCCCACCCTTGTCGTTCATCTTCATGCCGGCGCGGACGGTGAAGTCATCATCCACAAGGAAGCCGGCGTATTCGTCGTTCTGCAGCATCAGCGTCATCTTGCCGCTGGAGAGCTCGAGGCGATAGAGGTCGTGGTACTGCGGGTTGCGGTTGTTCAGGCCGATGAGGATCTCATTGGGGAAGCGGTGGCTCACGCCCTCAACGCGCGCAGTGGGGCGCAGCGGCTGGCCGGTGGGCAGCATGATGGGTTTGCCATCAGGCCCGATGATGTTCTCAAACGGCGTGAGGTCGGTGACTTTGCTGTCGGCGATGCTGACGCGGAAGAGCGACCAGTTTTCATCACCGCCCTTGTCCTGGAGGTACAGGATGTCGGTGTTGTTCTGCGCCCAGAAGAACTGGCGGATGCCGCGGGCGCTGTCGCTGGTGATCGGCTTGGCGGCCTTGAGATCATCCACCGGAGCGACCCAGACGTTGAGCACGCCGGCGACCGGCGCGAGGAAGGCGACGCGCTTGCCGTCGGGCGAAATCGTCAGCCGCGTGCGATCCGGGTTTCCGAAGAGCGTTGCGCGCGGGATCAGCGGCAGCTCACCCGCCGCCGCGGCAGGCTTGGCAGGCTGCGCCGAATCAGCGCCGGACGCACCGGCGCTCAGGCACAGCCCCGCGGCGATCGAAAGCGACAACGCCGGAACGAACGAACGACGGAAACGGGAGATCGACATGTACACGCTCCTGATAGCGACGGCCCCGGCCACGCCCGGATCACCGCCGTCTCATTGTTCACCGGTCAATGGTGCCAGTGGCCAAGATGCGCGGATTGTGAAAGGCACGGCAAAAACAAAGCACCCGGCGGGCAAGGGCCGGCCGGGTGGGTGGGTGCTTCTGTTTTCGCCCTTCCGCCCGTCACCCGGTACCTACTGAAGGCGGCTCCTCGCTTCGCGGCGGAGGGGGGAAGACTGCGATGTATTCGTTGTCACAGCAGTCGCCGGAAGCCTGAGCCCCCTCTGGCTCGAAGACTCGCCAGCTCCCCCGCTGCGCGGGGGCGAGTGGAGGCCATCACTCCTTCGCGCGACCGAGGTAGCTGCCGTCGGCGGTGCTGATGCGGACGAGTTCGCCCTGGGCGATGAAGTCCGGCACGCGGGTCTTGAGGCCGGTCTCCATGACCGCGTCCTTCTGGACGTTGGTCGCGGTGGCCTTCTTGACGCCGGGGGCCGTGTCTTCGACCGTCAACTCCACGGCGGACGGAAGCTCGATGAGCACCGCGCGGCCCTCGTTCAGGACGACGACGGCTTCGGCGTTTGAGCGGAGGTAGAGCAGATCGTCGCCGTAGATCGTCTTGGGGACGTTGATCTGGTCGTAGGTTTCCTTGTCCATGAACACGGCCTCGTCGCCGTCCTTGTACAGGAACTCCATGGGGCGGCGATCGAGGTCGATAAGCTCGAGGTCGTCCGAGGGGTTGAACCGGCGCTCCACGACGCCGCCGCGCTGAATGTCCTTGATCTTCAAGTTGACGAAGGAGCGGAGGTTGCCGGGGTTGCGGAAGTCGTAACCGGTGATGACGCAGAGCTTGCTGTCGATCTTCACGCCCATGCCAATTTTGATATCGATCGCTTTCATGAGGAATCTCGCAGAGAGGACTGGGGAAATCGGGGGAGATGATAGGCAGAGAAGGACGGCAATCGGGGGCAAGAGTCGGCAATCGGGATTCGGCAATCGGCAATCTTGAAGACAGAAGACAAGGCCGTGAGCGGTCGGTGCCGCGAAGCCTTGCCTTTGGTTTCTCACGGCTGCCGATTGCCATCCCCGCCGATTCCCGATTGCCGACCGGCCCTTCACTCAATCACGCCGCTGACGATTCGCACGACGCGATCGGCTTTGGCGGCGAGCTCAGGGTCGTGCGTGACGACGATCATCGTGCGGCCTTCGGCCTTGCGGCGTTCGAGCAGGATGTCGATGATGCCCGCGCCGGTCTTGCGATCGAGGTTGCCGGTGGGCTCGTCGGCGAGGATCAGTCGCGGGCCGTTGATGAGGGCGCGGGCGATGGCCACGCGCTGGCGCTCGCCGCCGGAGAGCTCGACAGGGCGGTGACGCAGGCGATCACCGAGGCCGAAGCTGCGGAGGAGCTCGGTCGCGCGCTTCTCGACTTCGGCTCGCCGCGAGCTGAAGGCCCAGCCCCAGCGCGTCATCGCGGCGATGGTGACGTTCTGCAGGACGTTCAGCTCCGGGAGCAGGTGGTAAAACTGAAACACGAAGCCGACGTCGGTGCGCCGGTATTGGTCGAGCTGGGCCGCGTTCATCCCGTTGATCGGGCGGTTGTCGAAGAGGAGCTTGAAATCGTCAGCGTCCGGCGCATCGAGCCCGCCGAGCAGGTGAAGAAGTGTGGACTTGCCCGAGCCGCTGGCGCCGAGGATGGCGACGAACTCACCGGGCTGGACCGAGAGGTTGACGCCGCGCAGGACGGGAACCTGGACGTGCCCCAGTTGATAGGTCTTCTTGAGGTTGGCGGTCTGAATGAGGGCCATGGGTGTGTCGTGGCAGAGAGGCGGGTGGCGGTTCGTGCGGGGTGGTGGCTGAGGCATCACTCAAAGCGGAGCGCGGTGACCGGGCGGATGAACGCGGCCCGCATCGCCGGGATGATCGACCCAAGCACGGCGAACCCGATACCCGCGCCCGCGACGATCAAGGCGTTGGCCGGGTTGACGCGATCGGGGATCTTCGAGAAGTAGTACACGCGCGGGTCCCAGACGTACAGCCCCAGCGAGTAGCCGAGCCAGTCGTGAATGCTGTTGATGTTGAGCACAACGATGTACGCCAGGCCGAGGCCCAGCGCGACGCCGACGACGCCGAGGATGGCGCCGTAGGAGATCCACATGCCGGCGATGCCGGCCCGCGACGCGCCGATGGCGCGGAGGATGCCGATGTCCTTGGTCTTCTCGCTGATCATGGCCCAGAAGATCGCGAGGATCAGCGCCGAGCAGACGATGGTGATGAACCAGAAAAGCGAAAGGACCAGCGCCGTTTCCTTCTCCACCGCGTTCACCAGCGTGGACATCTGCATGGCCCAGGTCTTGACGCCGCGCGGGTTGTTGATCTGGAACGCCTGCGGCACGCTGCCTCTGAACTCCTCGGCGAACTCGGTGTAAACGCGCATGGCGCTCTGGCGGACGTCATCGGGCGTGAAGCCCTCTTCGGCTCGGAGCACAAGCGTTGAGACGCGCGCGGGAGTCGCGCCGGTCGTCTCGACGTTGCCGAGCGACGTGCCGTCGGGCGCGACGTTCTCGTACGGGTTGAACGCGCCGGAGGGCGAGGACTTGACGCCAGCGACAGCATCCATCAGCATGAGCCGCTGCAGCTCGGCGAGCTGCACGAAGACGGTTCGACGATCGATCTCAAAGATGCCGGTGCGGAACTCGCCGGCGACGGGAAGGGGCTTGCTCGTGGGCGTCATCAACCGGCCCTGGCTGTCCTGCGGGATGATGTTCAGGACGATCTGGTGGTTATGCAGGTACAGGTCAAGGTTCTGCACGCTCCCGTCTGGGCGCGGCTTCGCGAGGCCGACCGGCGTGTAGTACCCCGCCCCGTCGCGCTGGGTCATGCCCGAGAGCTCAATGCCGACCACCGCGGCCGGAACGCGCTCACCGGTCACACGGTCGGGCTTGGTCAGTGAGATCGAGTTCTCGTAGATCGCTTGCCAATCCTGCTCATCGGGGTTTAGCCGCGGGTCTTTGCGGTCGCGGTCCTTCGGCAAAGCCTCCTTGATCGGGCGCCACCACAGGGCCTTATCAAAGTCCACGACGCGCGAGTAGCTCTTGCCCTCGATACCGACGATGCGCACGCCCTCGATCCGGTCGTCCGGCAGCTTCACCACACCGAAGGTGTCGATGATCGGCGCCACCGCGCCGATCGCAGGGTCTGCCTCGAGCTTCTTGATCAGGGCCTCGTAGTGCGGGATGCCCGCGGGCCAGTTGATGGTCGCATCGCCGGCAAAGACGCGCCCGGAGGAGAGCAGCGTCGTGAGGAACCCGCCCATCACCGACCAGACGACCAGCACCAAGGCGGTGCAAAGCCCGAGCCCGACCGAGGCGAGCAACGGCATGATCTTGCTGGTGAGATAGACGCGCGTCAGGAGCAGTTGATACATGTGCGGGGGAGCGTAGGGGGGCGGAGTCGCGAGTCGCGAGTCGCGAGTGCTGAGTCGCGAGCGTGATCACCGGGAGAGCGACCAGCGCGAGCCACGCACGGCCAAGCCGGGATACGCTGGCTTCATGCGCATCATGCTGACCAATGACGACGGCATTCACGCGCCCGGGATCGTGGCGCTGCACGACGCCCTGTCCCCCGCCAGCGGCGATGTTCCGCCCTTGGGCGAGGTCATCGTCGTCGCGCCGCTGACCGTTCAGAGCGCCACCGGCCACGGCATCACCTTTCGCTCACCCTTGCTCGCGCACGAGATCGACGTCAACCCCCGAATGCGCGGCATCGCGGTCGATGGCCGCCCCGCGGACTGCGTCAAGCTCGGACTCTCGTCGCTCTGGCCCGAACGCTTCGGCATCGGCACACGCCCGGATCTGGTCGTCAGCGGCATGAACATGGGCGCGAACGTGGGCATCAATGTGCTGTATAGCGGAACGGTCGCCGCGGCGCTGGAGGCGGCGTTTCTCGGGGTGCCGTCGATCGCGGTGAGTCTGCACCACAGCACGAGCAAGCCGCGCTATGACATCGCGGCCCGGCACGCGAGGCAGGTGATCGACAAGGTGCTGGCCAGCGGGGTGCTGCGCTCGCACGGGTGCGTCAACATCAACATCCCGGTCACCGAGCGCGAGGGGCCGCTGCCGCCGATCCGCGTGTGCCCCATGAACACGCACGGCATCGTTGACGCCTTCGACAAGCGCAAGAACCCGATGGGCGAGACCTATTACTGGTCCAGCGGCACGCCGATGGAGTTCCACGCCACCGAGTCCGGCACCGATGTGGCGACCATGAGCAAACGCGAGATCAGCGTGACGCCGTTGAAATACGACCTGACTGATGAGAGCCTGCTTGGCGCGTGGCGCGCCGTGTTCGCCTGAGAACTTGCATGAGGCGTGACGATGCCCGACGAGCCGAACAACAACACGAGCAGCGACGGCTCGGGCAACGCGCCTCATCCCACTCAGCCGCCGGAGCCGGCCGGCGAGCCGGAGGCATTTGAGCTTGATGCGCCGCCGCCGCTGATGCGCAGCGCGGCTCTGGATTCCGGGCCGGTGCCGGTGTCGGGGCCCGCCGCGATGGAGGCGCTCGCGGCGCAAGCCGAAGCGCACGCGAAGGCTCAAGCGGCGCGCGCCAAGGCCGAGGGCCACGCAGACGACGCGGGAATCGCCGATGGTGGCGATGCGGAGGGGGGCGAGGGCAGCGAGATCCCCGGCCCGGCGACGCCGCTGAGTCGCCACGGGTTCCCGGGCGTTCGCGTGCTGACGATCATCGGTGTGGCGGTGATGCTCGCGGCGGCGGTCGTCAACGCCGGCGCGTCATACGGCCTGCCGGGCGAATCATCGTTCTGGATGGTCGTCGGGCGTGCGCTGCTGATCTTGTTTCTGGCGGTGATTCACACCGGCACGGGCATCGGCGCACTGGTGATCGCGGCGTTTTTCCTGCAGCGCAAGGCCGCGGCGTCGCCGAAGACGCAGGGCGGTGTCAGCGGCTGGGAGCTTGGCGCGGCGCGGATGTTCGTCGCGGTGAGCGCGTTTCTGCTGGTGAGCTCGGTCGCGTTGCCGGTGCTGGGCTGGTTTGGCGTCGTGCTGATGACGCTCGCGGGGGCGGGGGCGTATTGGGGTGCGATCTGGGCGCTCTTCCGGCTGCCGGCTCGCGAAACGACCACGCTCATGCTCTGCCACGCGGCGCTCTACGCGCTCTTGTCACTGGGAACAGCGCTGAGCACGCGACTGGAGCAGGGCAGGCTGCCGGCGAACATGCGCGGCGCCCCGGCGTCGAGCATCTGATCAGCGAATCCCGCCGCCTGTGCGGGGGCTCGCGTCTTCTCTATACTCCGCCTTGCCGACCGCTCATGGAGGATCTTCCGAATGCTCGCCAGCTTTACGCCCGCGTCGAAGTTCGTACCCGCCACTCTTGACGCTGCGCGCTGGGAGAACCTCGCGCCGCTGTACGCCGAGCTGATCAAGCGTGAGTTGCGTTCGAAGGCCGATGTCGAGGCGTTCCTGCTGGACCGCTCGGAGCTGGACGCCGCGGCGAGTGAGGCCGGCAGCCAGCTTGAGATCAACATGACGTGCGCGACCAACGACGTCGCGATCAAGAGCGCGTACATGGCGTTCGTCGATGATGTCGAGCCGAAGCTGAAGGAAGTGAGCTTCGAGCTGGATCGCAAGCTGGTGCAGTGCCCGTTCCTTGCGGAGCTGGACCAGTCCCGATACGCGGTTCTCGTTCGAGATCTGCGCAGCGCCGTCGAGCTCTTTCGCCCGGAGAACATCGCGCTCGAAACCGAGTTGACCAAGCTCAACACGGAGTATCAGGAGCTCAGCGGCAAGATGACCGTCACGTTTCAGGGCCAGGAGCGCACGCTCCAGCAGATGGGCAAGTTCCAGGAAGAGCTCGACCGCTCGGTGCGTGAAGACGCGTGGCGACTGACGGCGGCGCGACGGTTCACCGATCGCGAGGCGATGGACGAGATCTTCGACAAGATGATGGTGCTGCGCCAGAGCGTCGCGGTCAACGCGGGGTTCAAGGACTATCGCGACTACGCGTTCAAGGCACGCCGGCGATTCGATTACACCGCGGCCGATTGCGACAACTTCGCGTCGGGTGTCGAAATGTCCGTGGTGCCGACGCTACGGCGGCTGCACGCCGAGCGCTCGCGGGCAATGGGCCTGGCGAAGGTGAGGCCATGGGATCTGTCGGTGGACGTCAAGGGCCGTCAGCCGCTGCGCCCCTTTGAGAACTCCGGCGAGCTGCTGAGCCGCACCAGCAGGCTCTTTCACCGCATGGATGTTTCGCTGGGGCGCATGTTCGACTCGATGCAGACCGCCGGCGGCTGTTTCGATCTGGACTCACGCACGGGCAAGGCACCGGGCGGGTATCAGTCGATGCTGCACCGCCAGCGAAAGCCGTTCATCTTCATGAACGCGGTCGGCGTGCAGCGCGACGTGGACACGATGGTCCACGAGGCGGGGCACGCGTTCCACTCGCTGCTGTGCCGCGATGAGAACCTGCTGGCGTATCGCGCCGAGATCCCGCTGGAGTTCTGCGAGGTCGCGAGCATGAGCATGGAGCTGACGAGCTACCCGTATCTGAACGAGTTCTACAGCGCCGAGGACGCGGTGCGGGCCCGGCGCGTCCACATGGAGAGCCTCGCGACGATCCTGCCCTGGATCGCGACGATCGACCAGTTCCAGCACTGGCTCTACACAAACCCCGGCCACTCACGGGCCGATCGTTCGCAGGCGTGGCGCTCGATCCACACGCGCTTCGGCGGAGATCTGGATTGGTCCGGGCTCGAGGAGTATCGCGAATCACTCTGGCACCGCCAGCTCCACCTGTTCTCATCGCCCTTCTACTACATCGAATACGGCATCGCGCAGCTCGGCGCGTTGCAGCTCTACGGTCGCTACAAGCGTGATGCCGGCGTGGCGATCCGTGATTACAAGGCGGCGCTCTCGCTCGGTGGGTCGAAGCCGCTGCCGGAGCTCTTCAAGGCGGCGGGCCTGCGCTTTGATTTCTCGGCGCCGACGATCGCCCAAAGCTGGGGCGAGGTTGAACGCGAGCTGGAATCAACACCGGCGTGAATCAGCGAGCTTGCCGATGCGACCGCCGACCGAAAGAACGCACACATGATCACGCTCACTGACGTCACGCGCCGATTCGGATCCGGCAGCGGCCAACGCGTCGCGGTCGATCGACTGTCGATGACGATCGCCCCCGGCGAGGTGCTCGGCCTGCTGGGGCCAAACGGCGCGGGAAAGACGACAACCATCAGCATGATCGTCGGCCTGCTCCGGCCCAGCGACGGTCGCATCACGATCAATGTGCCCGGCGTCGCCGGTGAACTCGACCCGTTCGACGCTAGCGCCAAGAGTCACCTGGGGATCGCGACGCAGTCGGTGTCGCTCTATGACGAACTCTCCGGCAAAGAGAATCTGAGGCTCTTCGGCTCGCTCTTCTCGCTCTCACGATCCACGCTCGCGGCTCGCGTTGAAGAGTGCCTCCGCCTCGTCGGGCTCACCGATCGCGCCGACGATCGTGTCGCCGCCTATTCCGGCGGCATGAAGCGCCGTCTGAATGTCGCCGCGGCTCTGGTGCACGATCCCGCCATCGTCCTGCTCGACGAGCCGACCGCCGGCGTTGATCCACACTCTCGCCACGCGCTCTTTGAGATTGTGCGGCATCTGAAATCGCAGGGCAAGACCGTGATCTACTCCACCCACTACATGGAAGAAGCCCAGCAGCTCTGCGATCGCGTCGCGATCATCGACCACGGCAAGCTCCTGGCCCTCGGCCCCGTTGACGACCTCATCCGCAAGCACGGCGGCTCGTCCATCGTCCGCATCCAGCGCGTGAACGCCGACGCGCCGGATGTCACCGTGACCGACGATCCGCTCGAAGCTCTGCGCCGCGCGCTCAGCGAGTCCGAGCGGGCCAACGTCAAGTCCGCCGCGGTGCAGTCGCCGGATCTGCAGGCGGTGTTCCTCACGCTGACCGGACGCGAGCTCCGAGATTGACCTCTCGCGGCGGACTCGCGCCGGCCGGGCTCGATGCTCGGGAGCTCTCGACCACCGCCAACCGATCCCCCACTCGTTCTGTCGTCCTCCACGCCCCAAGACACTGTCGCCTCTGGAAACACCGCATGAACGCCATCCTCGCCATCGTCATCAGCGATCTGCGGATGCTCGTGCGCGATCGCTCGGCGTGCTTCTTCACGATCATCTTCCCGGTGCTCTTTGCGTGCTTCTTCGGCGCCGTGTTCTCCGGCGGCTCGAGCGACGGCGAGGCCCCGAAGCTCCCGATCACGCTTGTTGATGACGACCGCACAGAGGCATCGGCGCTGTTTGTGAACGCCCTCAAGGCCGACACGGAACTGCGGGCGACGATGGCCACGAGCGTCGACGAAGCCCGGGCCGCGGTGCTGGCACGCAAGTCCGTCGCGTTCATTCATGTGCCCGCGGGCTACCAGTCTTTGCAGGACAAGCTCTTCACCAGCGGCACCGGCGCGACGGTCGAGCTGGGCATCGATCCATCGCGCCAGGCCGAGACCGGCTGGATCCAGGGCATCGTCCAGAAGATCGCGTTTCAGCAACTGAGCACAACGTTCACCGACCCGGCCCGCTCGAAGACGATGCTCGACACAGCTCGCGCCTCGCTGACCGCCAGCAAGGACATCAACCCCGCCAATCGCCTCCTCATGGGCACGATGCTGTCGACGCTTGAAACGCTGACAACGACAACCTCAGCGCTGAACCGTGCCGGCGGCACGCAGCCGACCGGCGACGCGACGCCCGCCAGCGGCGGCGGTTTCTCGCCGGTCAACATCCGCACCTCGGCGGTCAAGGCCCGCCTCGACGTGCCCGACAACTCCTATGCCATCAGCTTCCCGCAGGGCATGATGTGGGGGCTCATGGGATGCGCGATGGGCTTCGCAGCGAGCCTCGCCGGCGAGCGCACGCGCGGCACCTTCACGCGCCTCTGCGTCTCGCCGCTCTCGCCCCGTCGCATCCTGCTGGCCAAGGGCCTCACGGCGGCGATCGTGTCCATCGTGGTTGTCGTGTTCATGCTCGCGATGGCGATGATCGTCTTCGGCGTTCGACCGGTCGCACCGCTCTCGCTCGCTGCTGGCGGCCTGGCCACCGTCATCGCCTTCACGGGGATCATGATGTTCGCCGCGACCGTCGGGCGGAGCGAGCAGGCCGTCAGCCGCGGGGGCTGGGCGATCATGATGATGCTCGCCATGATCGGCGGCGCCGCGGTGCCGCTGTTCGTCATGCCCGCGTTCATGCAACGCCTCAGCCACATCAGCCCGGTGCGATGGGGCATGCTCGCGCTGGAAGGCGGCATCTGGCGCGGCTCGTCGCTCGAATCCATGCTGCCGACGATCGGCGTGCTCTGCGGCATCGGCCTCATCGGCGGCGCAATCGGCATGGCACTCATCGGGCGCGGCGCGGGCACGCGGGCCTAAGCGAGAGCGGACGTGGAAGGTGTGAAGAATGAGTGGGTCGGCGGGAGACAGGCGGGACGCCTGCCCCACGGGACCCGAGCGTGATCAGCGAAGCTCGGCCATCTGCTCGGCCAGATCCTGGATGCCTTCGAACGAGCCGCCGTTGATCTCCGCCAGCGTCGCGATCTGCGAAGGGTTCAGGTTCACGATCGGCCCGTCATCGCCGAAATCGGCTGACTCAAGCCCGCCGGCGACGCCGCCGGCCAGCGGCTTGCCGGGCTTGATCTCGGTCACGCTGACGGCGGTGCGATCAAGGAAGCCGGCCAGCTTGCGCGAGCGCACGGGGTGCTGCAGCTTGCGGATGGCCTTGGCCTCGACCTGACGCACGCGCTCTCGCGTGACCTTGAAGATGCGTCCGACCTCTTCCAGCGTGTAGGTGTAGCCGTCGCCGATGCCGTAGCGGAGCTTGATGATCTCCCGCTCGCGATACGTCAGGCTCTTGAGCACGTGCTCGATGCGGTGCTTGAGAGAGCCGCTGGTGGCGGTCTGCACGGGCGACTCGCCCTTGGTGTCCTCGAGGAAATCACCGAACGACGAATCCTCGGTCTCACCGACCGGGCGATCCAGCGAGACCGGCGAGCGCGAGATCTTCATCACGCGCCGCACCTCGACAAGGCTCATCGCGGCCCGCTCGGAGATCTCGTCCATCGTCGGCTCGCGCCCCATCTCCTGGAACATCATCTTCTGGATGTTGCGGAGCTTGGTCATCGTCTCGATCATGTGGACCGGCACGCGGATCGTCCGCGCATGATCGGCGATCGCACGCGTGATCGCCTGACGGATCCACCACGTCGCGTACGTGCTGAACTTAAACCCGCGCTTGTACTCGTACTTGTCCACGGCGCGCATCAGGCCGGTGTTGCCCTCCTGGATCACGTCCAGAAAGCTCAGCCCGCGGTTGCGATACTTCTTGGCGATGCTCACCACCAGGCGCAGGTTGCCGCCCGAGAGATCACGCTTAGCCTGCTCGTACTCCCAGAAGACCGTGTCGATCGCCTTGACGCGGAGAGCCAGATCGCCGGGCTCCTCAAGCGTCTCGCGGCGAAGGCCGTCCAGCTCGTCGCGCATGGCCGAGAGATCCTCGGCGTTCATCCGCCGGACCTTGGCCGGGTTCTTCAGCTCGGTGCGAAGCTCCGTCATCTTCCGGCTGATCGAGCGCAGCTTCTTCATCAGCGGGATGATCCGACCGGTGCGGAGGCACAGCTCCTCGGTCAGGACCGCCAGCCGCCGGCGTCGCGACGCCATCCGCTCGTGGATCTCGTCGTAGCGCTCCTTGTCGCGCGCCGTGCGTGCCGCGCGCGCTTCGGCCCAATCCGCGAGATTCAGCTTCAGCAACTTCTCGATGGTCTCGAGGTTGTAGGGGATGCGCTTGGCGACACGCTCTCGCGCGTTGGCCTCCAGCGTGCTGATCCGCATCGTCCGGTCGAACGGCAGCTCGCCGCTGTGGACCTGCTTCAGCACCGCCACCGCGTGCGTCAGGATGTAATCGCTCTCCAGACATCGGCGCCGGAAGATCATCCGCGTCGTCTCGATCTTCTTGGCCAGTCGGATCTCTTCGTCGCGTGACAGCAGCGGGATGGTCCCCATCTGCGTCAGGTACATCCGCACCGGGTCATCGATCCGTCGGCTGCCGGCGTCCATCGCCGCCGCCTCGGCCGCCAGCTCCTTGCGGAGGACCGCGAGTTCCTCATCATCCAGCAGCTCTTCATCGCTCTCGGCGTGCTGCTCGGGCTCGATGAGTCGCGCCTTGGCCGGCTGGGCCGCCGGTCCGCTGCGCATATTCCAGTTCATCGCGCTCCAGGAGGCCGAGCCGCTGCGCTCACCGCCGACCACGGTCATCGCGCGCGCCGGGCGGTCGTTGGTGCCGACAACGACCTGCGAGCCGGCACCTTCGAGGCGTCGTTTGTTCTCGCGCCACTGGCGGGCGCGGAACTCCATCTCGTCGATCGCTTCAAGGCCCATCCGGTCCAGCGTCACAAGCAACTCGTGCAAACGCTCCGGGCACACCCACTCATCGGGGATCGCGTTGTTCAGCTCTTCGTAGCTCACCCAGCCGCGAGACTGGACGCTGGCAAGCAGGTTCGACAGGTTCTCTGGTACACCCATCATCTGGCGATACTCCTGTGGCCCATCAGGAATGAATCTGCTTCGGAATGACACCGTGTCGATGTGCTGCCTGATCCCGCGTCCCGAATCCTCGCACGAACTCCCGCGCCACGATTCCTCTCATCCGCGCCGCCCGCCCCGCCGATCGCCTCAACCCCGAGTTCACCAGACCCCCTGTTTCCCCAGCGGCGGCCCCACATGAATGAAACCTTAGCGTGCTGAACTGCCCGGCGGCAAGTCCGAGCGGAGTTTCGCCCGAAGCTGCTTGGCGTCCCTTTGAAGCGTGATCCGAACCGTCAGCGGGAGCGCCTCGTCCGCGGCCTTCCGCTCCAGCGCCGTGGCGCGGGCCGCGACGATCGCGCTGGCGAAGTCGACGCGGAGCTTCTCCACGTCACCCTGATACGCCGTCTCGACAGACATCGCCAGACCCGCCAGCTCCGCCGCGGCCTCGTCGCTCGCGATCGCCCGCAGCGCCCGCGCGATCGTCGCCTCCGTCGCGTCGCCACCGATCGAGGCCAGCTCGCGCGCGATCGCTCGCAGCCCCGGCGCGTCGAATGCATCCTCGCAGAGCGCCTCGCGCTGCGAAGCGTCCATCGTCAGCCAGAGGCCGGGCTCGGCGATCACGAATGCGAGCGCGTGCTCGCAGGGGCCGCGGGCTGCGCGGCTGGGTTGGGCCGGTTCGCCGTCCCGCGCACCGTCACGATTGTCGCCTGAGCTGGAAACGCTGCCGCTTGCGCCAGTTGCGCCGCCCGGGCCGAGTGCGCCGGGTCCGCCGTCGGCACGGTTCAATCGCGGCCCGCGCCGCGGCTCAAACTCCCGCATCGCGCTGCGAACGCTCTCCTCCCCAACGCCCGCCAACTCGCTGATCCGCTTGATCACCATCTGACGCCGGATCGGGTTCAGATCATTCAGCCCAAGATCAGAGAGCCTGCGCAGCTCCTCGATCACCGCGGTAGACCGCTGGTTCATCGAAGCGCCAGCCAGGCGATCGCGCAAGCGCAGGAAGCGATACTCCAGCGCCTCGGTGGCGCTGGAAATGATCGTCTTCAGCAGCTCAACACCGCCGGCCTGCTTCACCAGTTCGTCGGGGTCTTTCGCCTGCGTCAGACCCCTGGCCCGCGCCCCGGCCATCGTCGCGATCCGCACCTCCAGCGTGCTGTTAAAGAACACCTCCACCGCCCGATCCGCCGCCCGCTGACCCGCGTCATCGCCATCAAAGAACAGCACCACCTTCTCGCACAAACGCGAGAGCACCCGCGCCGATTGCGGCGTCAGCGCCGTGCCCAGCGTCGCGACCACGTTCGTCACGCCCGCCTGATGGCAGGCGATCACATCCATGTACCCCTCGACGATGATCGCCGTTTTGGACTCGCGAATCTCCGCCGCGGCGAAGTTCAACGCGTACAGCGAAGCCGACTTATTGAACAGCGCTGACTCGGTCGAGTTGATGTACTTCGGCTCATCGGCGTCGTTGATGCGCCGGCCACCAAAGGCGATCGTCCGCCCGAGCTGATCGAAGATCGGGAAGATCAGCCGGTTCCGTTGCAGATCAAAGGCACCCTGACCCTGCTCGCGGTTCTTGATCAGCCCAGCGCCGAGAAACGCGCGAGTCTCGAAGCCCTTGCTCGCGACGAACATCGCCAGCCCGTCCCACCGATCCGGTGCCGCCCCGAGTTTGAACCGCTCGACCATCTCCGGCGAGATGCCGCGCTTCTCGATGATGGCCCGTGCGCCCTTGCCATGCTCGGGGTGCTTCAGGATCGCGCGATAAAACTCCATCGCGCTGCCGTTGGCCATCGCCAGATCCTCTCGAGACACGCCCGCGCCGTCGTTCATCTCTTCGGTCGAGTACACCCGCTCGGCCCGCCTGGGCGTCAGCTTCACCCCCGCGCGATCCGCCAGAAACTCCAGCGCCTCGCGGAACGCCATGCGGTGATACTCACGCACGAACTTCAGCGCATCGCCACCCGCGCCGCACGAGAAACACTTGTAGATCTGCTTGTTCGGGCTCACCATCATCGACGGCGAGTGGTCGTCGTGAAACGGGCAGACGCCGGCGTACTCACGCCCCTTCTTCTTGAGCGCCACGTGCTGAGCGATCAGCCGGACCAGGTCCGTCGCGTTCAGCACGCGCTCGATGTCATCATTCTCAAAGGCGACCCGCTGCATCGGTGATCCTACCCCCGCGCCAAACACCCCCATCCCCCCCCACACCCCCGACCCACCCACGCCACCGTCGCCGGCCCAACTCGCCGCGACCGCTCAACCGCCCAACGCCGCGCAGCGCGGCTAGCACGATCCGCCCGCCGCGTCCGAGAATGAACATAGCACCGCTCGGCGCAAGAGCCACCAATCGGGCGCGAAGACGCCTCAAGCACACGCGAACTGTCGGTTGTTGTCAATGAAACCACGCCGCCACGCACCCCGCCAAGCCCCAGCCCCCGCCCAGAGCGTCCGAGAACGCCAAAACCACCGCCCCCATCCCACGGCCAAGCGCCAACGAACCGCCATCGCCTCTCGGTTCTCGGCTCTTGGCTCTTGGCTCTTGGCTGAAGGCTGACCGCTGACGGCTCGCGGCTCCCCCTAGTACGCCCGCTCGATCTTCGCGCCGCCGTAAAAGCGGCTCAGTATTGCCCGCCAATCCACGCCGCGGGCCGCCAGCTCCTTTGCGGAGTATTGGCACAGGCCAACGCCGTGACCGAAGCCACGCCCGCGGATGGTCACGACATCACCGATGATCTGCCATTCCATATCCGAGCTGTTGACGCGGTTTTCTCTGACCACTGCGGAGAAGCCGGTCGCAGACGTGTTGCACGCCTGCCGCAACTGCTCGCCGGTGATCACGAACGTGCGCCCTGAGCTATCGCTGATCGCAAAGCGCGTCGGGCGTCCCACCGGGTTGCGTTCGCTCGCCAACACCTGCGTGATCGAACCCAGATCTCGGATCGTCTGCCCATTGACCCTGCCCCATTGACGCACTCGCGCCGATACATCCGCGCGAGTACGGCTCACCGTCCAGCGGAAGTAGGGCGAGGTCTGGCCCGTCTCCTCGCGAGGCATCGCCTGCAACGGGCCGCCCAGGTTGTACTCAAACCCGCGCGACGTCGGCCAAGTGTCCTTGGCGCTCGCCGCCCGCCCGCCGCTGGTGCTGTGGTAATACGACCGCAGCACGCTGCCGTTCCAGGTCAGCACGACGCCGCGCGTCTCCTCCACCGCTTTGGCCACCTGCGGCGCGAGCTCCACGCCCTTGTACGCCTGATCCGAAACCGTGCTCTCAACATCAAACCTCGACCCGCTCAACCTCGCCCGCTGCCGCTCGTGCAGCGCATAGCTCCGCGCCGCCACCGCCTGTGCCGCGTACGCATCCAGCGGCCAGCTCGCGAACATCTCCGCCGCCACCACGCCCTTGATGTACTCCTCCACACCCACCTGCGAGATCACGTCAAACGCCCACATGCCGACATCGCTGCGCGCCGAGAGCGCCATCGCCCCCGGATACCGCCGGCCTTCCAACGTGAGCGTCGCGCTCGCCTGCGTGCTCACGCCCGGCGCGCCCGCACCCGACGCCAGCACCTTCGCTGGCCCACTGGCGACATCCACAACCCCGTTGGCCTGCGCCAGCAACCGCAGCTCCGCCTGGCGATCAAACCGCCCCGTCAGCCCCGCCGCGTCCGAAACCTCCCACCCCAGCGATGTCACCTTCACACTCACCGGCGCAACCATCCGCGCCGGCGGACGCTCGCTGCCCAGCGCCGTCACCCACACGAGCCCGCCCGTTGAACCGACCTTCAGCGACCCGACCCCCGCGCTCAATCGCACGCGGATCTCCGGCTCCCCAGCAACCCCCGGCACAATCGCACGCGGAATCGGCGTCTCGCCGCCGGACGCCCGCGACGGCGTCGCCACCGGCGCCGTTCGAGCCGGCGCCTTCGTGGTTGACGAACTGCCAGACTCAAACGGGTTCGAGATCCCCGATCCCGAGCACCCCGCCATCAACACAATCGCCATCGCGCCGGCGAACACCGCCGCGACAGAACGCAAGCGACCATCGCCACCGAGCCGGCGGGCACTGCTGCCGCGCTCGAACGTCTTCCCCAACTGTTGCGTGTTCATACACAGGAGTTATCGGCCAACGTGCCAGATCCGCGTCGATTTTTGCGCGTCCGTTGCCGACCCCCACGCCCGTCCAGTATCCTCACCCCACATGCCCCCCACCACGCTCAACCCCGCGCCTGAGCACCCGCGTTCACTGCTCGCCCTCACGCTCGTGCCCGGACTCGGTCCGATCCTCATCGCCCGCCTCCTTCAGACCTTCGGCACCGCCGACGCCGTCTTCCGCTCCCCGCCCGAGCGCCTCGCCACCGTCCAGCGCGTCAGCACCCGCCTGGCCCGCGTCATCATCGATTCCGCCTCCACCGCACACGCTCGCGCCGACGCCGAACTCGCCGCCGCCGCCGACCTTGGGATCCGCGTCATCGCGCGCGGCACCGCCGAGTACCCCGCCCTCCTCGCCCAGATCCCCGATCCGCCCCCCATCCTCTATATCCGCGGCCAGATCGACGCCGCCCACGCCGATCGCTACCCCCTTGGCATCGTCGGCTCGCGAGATTGCACCCACTACGGCCTCGAACAAACCGACCGCTTCGCCGGCTCCCTGGCCAGCGCCGGCATCACCATCGTCTCCGGCGGTGCGCGCGGCATCGATACCGCCGCTCACAAAGCCGCCCTCCGACTCAACGGCCGCACCATCGCCGTCCTCGGCTGCGGCCTCAAACACGCCTATCCACCCGACAACGCCGAGCTCTTCGAACAGATCGCCGCCGGCCGCGGGGCTGTCATCAGCGAGCTGCCGCTCGACACCGCCCCCAGCGCCGAGAATTTTCCCGCACGCAATCGCATCATCTCCGGCCTCTCCCTCGGAGTCCTGGTCATCGAAGCCGGCCGCAAGAGCGGCTCGCTCATCACCGCCCGACTCGCCGCCGAGGACCACGGCCGCGAAGTCTTCGCCATCCCCGGCCGCCTCGACTCCCCCGCCAGCGAAGGCACGCACGACCTGCTCCGCGCCGGCGGCGCAACGCTCACCACCTCGCCCGCAGACATCCTCGAAACCCTCCACGCACCCGCACGCCACCTACATCACGGCACTCACAGCGCTCGCTACACGCCGCTGAACGCCCAATCAGGCGCCGCGACATCGCCGGACGACCTCTTCACCGCATCGAACGATGCACCGGAACCCCGCGCGCAGCCGACGCTGGCCATCGCCACGCTCTCCCCGACCGAACAGCGCCTGATCGAGCACCTCGGCGCACCGATCTCACTCGAAGAGCTCGCGCAGCGAGCCTCGATCGACGTCGGATCGCTGCGCTCGCAACTGACCATGCTGGAGATCCGGCGCGTGGTGAAGCGCGTCGGCTCAAAGTTCGTCACGACCGCCGCCCGCCCGTGATCCGGTCCGGTGTCGCGCCGTCACGACGACCCCCGGCGGCCGCGTGCGGAGGTCCCAATCGGTCGTCAACCCGTCTCGATCGCGAGGTCAATCCAAGCGATTGCCGGGCGTCACACCTGCCGCGAGGCACCAGATCCGCGACACCACCGAATATTCTCAGCCGCCGCCAACCACAAGATCTTGGGTCAACCGAGCAACCTCCATACAAAGAGATGCGGTACGGTTGCTGATCACCAATCGGATACCAGATTTCGGTGAAAATTATCCTCACAAACGTTGCCGTGTGGTCGATGATTGGCTATCCTTTTCCAAACCAAGGGATCAGAAAGTCAGGAATCGCGACGACGAACGCCGATCGGAAGCAAGACAGTGAGGGAGTTGAGCTCGGAGAATCGCTTGTTGCCCGCGACACATCGAGTGTGCGAAGTGTGGACAAGGTGGAGACGAACTGTCGTTTGAGTCTCGATTGTCTGATGAAGTCGGGTCGCGAAGGCGCGGCCGTGTGAACGAATCGGACTCGTCGTTGTGCTGGTGTGTGGTGCTGTTCGCCGGATCGCGAACACAAGTTCACAGGGTGGAACCCATCGGACCTTCCGCTGGAGAACCGACCGATGATCGAACACAGCCAGAGCATCCCGAACCCCAATCTTGATTCAGCACCTTCTCGTGCGGGCGTCGTGGGTGTCCTTGCCGCGATTGCCAGTGGCGTGCTCGCCGTCGCCGGTGCATGGGGCAGTTCAGAGTCGGTCAATGCCGAGCCATGTACGCCCGGGCCTCGGGCGATCGCTGATCGCGCCGGCACGCCGATGCCGCTGGTGTTTCTCGGCCCCGGCGGCGAGTTTGTTCAGCCGCTGGACGCCCGGCCCGACGGGCGCGTGGTGTACGCCGAGGCTCTCGCAGCCGACGGCCCGGAAGCGGGCCAGGGCGCGCGAGGATCCGAAGAGGATGCCCGAACCGCGAGCGAGTCGATCGCCAGCATCGCACAGATCCAGGCCCAAACGCCCGCGGAGCGGATCCTGACCGCCGAGGCGAAGTTGTCGCGTCAATCCCAACTGCTCGGCGGGCGTGACGGCATCGCCCGTTCGTTGCGGGCGTCGCACGCCTGCTGGCTCAAACTGATGTTCCCCGCGCTGGGGCGTGTTGAATCGAACCTTGGCGGGAGTTTCCCCGCCGCTTCTCCGGAGATCACTCGTGAACCTCACTCCCAAGCAGCTCCGTATTCTCTCACTGATTCGCGATTGGCGCGTTCGCTACGGCTATTCGCCGACGATGCAGGAACTCGCCGACCAGATCGGGGTCAGCAAGGTGACCGTCTTCGAGCACGTCGAAGCGCTCATCAAGAAGGGCGCCCTGGTGCGCGAGCCGAACAAGGCACGCTCTTTGTCGATCGCTGAGGGCGTCGCCGTCCCCGATGAGAGCCGCCCGCTCCGCTTCCCGCTGGTCGGCAAGATCGCCGCTGGCTATCCCATCGAGAAGGTCGCCGATACCGACGAACTGGACATCGTCGAACTGCTCGGCCCGCGCGCCGGCAAGCAATCCAGCATGTTCGCCCTCAAGGTCACCGGCGACTCCATGAAGGACGAGGGCATCCTCGATGGCGACTTCGTCCTCATCGAACGCACCGATGTCGCCGGCAACGGCGATCGCGTCGTCGCCCTCCTGCCCGACGGCCAGACCACCCTCAAGACCTTTTTCCGCGAGACGGACCACATCCGCCTCCAGCCCGCCAACCCCGTCTTCTCGCCGATCCTCGTGCGCGAGTGCAAAGTCCAAGGCATCGTCCGCGGCGTCATCCGCAAGTACTGACGCAACTATCCGCACCACCGCCACGTCCCACAGTTCCCACTGAGGGAGGTGGCGGCGGACCTGCCTTTCCGAGGCAGGTCGAAGGTGGCCCTGCCTCTCCGAGACAGGACCGACCCGCTTCGGGTCGGCCCCCGCGGACACGCAAGCCCCGCGCATCCAGCACCTCTGCGTGGGGGCCTGGCCCACTGCGTCCCTCGCGATTCAAGTCGCTCGAAGTCCCGTTCCCGCCGCCACTCTCGTGCCACCGACCTGTCCTCGGGTCGGTGCCGCCGATGCCGCCGCAGATCCGCAGTCGCAACGCGCTCGTTGTGACGCAGCGTCCCATGCCGCCGCACGCTCTCCTCCGCGTGCCTCCGCGCACCTCCGCCCCGCCGTGTACGTTTCCCACGCCAAACTCGCTTCTACATGCGCGTGCGGTCATCCCCCGCTCAGCACTAGCACCCAGCAGTCATCCCCACCTCACGGCTCGGCGACGATGTAGCACACGAAGCTCAGGTCGGCGGGGACACTGCGTGTGGGCTTCCAGAAGCCGGTGCCGACGCCTCGCTTGTTCTCTTTCTCGGTGAAGACCTCGACGCGCGTGAACCCCGCGTCGATCAGGATGTCGCGAAGCTCCGGCAGCGTCCACAGCCGCCACGGGTAGGTGAACGCGCTGCGCATCGGCGGGCGCACGTCGGCTCCGCGGCTCGTCTTGCCGCTGGCCGTCCGCCGGCGTTTGCCGGGAAACTCGAAGTGGATCTTGCAGAGGTAGTCGCCGGTGACCGGGTCATAGCGGTGCTGATCCCAGACGTACGTAAACCCGCCGAACTTCCGCACGCGTCGCCGCTCTTGCAGTTCAACGAGGACATCCGAGCCGCCGAAGAAATCCAGAATGAACAAGCCACGTGCGGTCAGCGCTCGCCGCACGTTCTTGAAATAGCTGACCATGACCGCGCGCTCTTTGAACGTCCAGTACGAGAAGTTCAGCGCCAGCACCGCGTCGGCCTTCAGCGCCGGCGCCAGAAGCGCGTCGCTGAGCACATCGCCCGGAATGATGTTGATCCGCTCGCGCTGCGCTTCGGTCAGCCGCGACTTGACCCGCGCCGCTGCCACATCGCGAAGCAGTTCCGCGTCCAAGTCCACGCCGATCGCGCGGTTCTTCGGACCGGCCTTCACCCAGTCGATCGAGTTGATCGCGGTGCCGCAGAAGTCCTCTCGAACCGTGACGGGGCGCGGGCGTTTGAGGGCCTTGAACGCCTGATGCATGAAGTCGATCTCGGCCTCCGGCTCCTGCACCGATGCTTCGTAGTAGTCGTGCTTGCTCGGCGCCTTCTTCGGCGTGCTGGTCGGCTTCTTCTGGCGGCGGGCGGGCATGGGTGGCTCACAATGGTGGATGGCAACGACGCGCGGGTGCGGTCGCGGGTGCGGTCGCGGCTGCGATCATGCCGCGACGGGCGTCAAGCGTACCGACGATCGCGTCGTCGTGCAGCACCGCGGTGCCGTTGTTCGCATCTGGTCATCACGCCGGTCGGTCAACCAAGCTGCTCGATCGCCATCGCAATGCTCTTGACCGGGATGAGCTTCAGCTTCGACAGCGACGGCTCGTCGAGCCCCGCGCCCTGCTTGGCACTCGCGGCGGGCACGATCAACGACTTGAATCCCAGCCGCTGGGCCTCGTGCGCGCGGGCGATGAGCTGGCCGACGGGCCGCACCTCACCACCAAGCCCGACCTCACCGATCACCGCGACACCGGGCGCCAGCGCCCGCCGCAGGTTCGCACCGGCAATGGCCAGCAGCAGCGCCAAGTCAGCCGCGGGCTCCACCACCCGCACGCCGCCGACCGACGACGCGAAGATGTCGCGATCGGCGAGCCGGTGGCCGGCGTGCTGCTCAAGGACCGCGATCAGCATCGCCAGTCGATTGGCATCAAGGCCCGAGCTCTTGCGCTTCGCGGCCCCCAAGAAGCCCGTTGCGGTGAGGGCCTGAATCTCGACCATGAAACATCGCGAGCCGGTGAGCACGGGGCAGACGACCGCGCCGGGGCGGGCCTCACCGGCGCCGCTGAGGACCGCGAGGCCGGAGGCGTCGGTGGCTTGATGCAGACCGCCGTCTCGCATCTCGAAGAGGCCGATCTCCAGCGTAGTGCCAAAGCGGTTCTTCACCGCCCGCACCACGCGATGGGCGTGGTACCGGTCGCCCTCGAAGTAGAGCACCGCATCGACGAGGTGCTCAAGCAGCCGCGGGCCGGCGAGCTGGCCGTCTTTGGTGACATGGCCGACGAGTACGACGGTGACGCCGCTGGCCTTGGCGAAGTAGACCAGCTCGGCGCAGCAGCGCCGGAGCTGCGTGAGCGAGCCGGGGAACGCGTCGAGCCCGGCGTTGTAGACCATCTGCACCGAGTCGATGATCAGCACGGGCGGCCGGCCCGGCGGCGAGTCGCTCAATGCGCGGGCCGCCTGCTCGGTGATGCGCGTGAGCGAGGTCTCGCTCAGCAGGTAGAGCTCCGGCGCATCGGTGACGCCCAGGCGCGCCGCCCTCATGCAGACCTGCTCGGCGGATTCTTCGCTGGAGACGTAGAGCGTGCGCGTGCCCGCTCGCGCAAGGCCTCCCGCGGCCTGGAGCAGCAGCGTCGACTTACCGATGCCCGGATCGCCGCCCAGCAGCACCGCCGAGCCGGGCACGAAGCCGCCGCCAAGCACGCGATCAAGCTCGTTGATGCCGGTGGCGATGCGAGGCCGGTCCATCGCCTCGGCGCTGGCGACTTCGGTGATCGGGCGTGCGCCGTGGCGCGCCGGCTCCGCATCGCCGGCGAGGTCTTCCTTCGATTCGTCCCAGGTGGCCATCGATGTTGCGCGCGGGTCAACGCGCGCCTTGGGCTCGAGTCGCTCGGCGTCGAGGCTGTCCCACGCGCCGCAATCGGGGCACTTGCCCATCCACTTGGTTTGGACAGCGCCGCACGACCTGCACGCAAAGACCTGGCGAGTCTTGGACACGACACAGCGTAGCGATGCTCGGGCGCGCCGGGGAGCCAGCGGCAGCGCGAACCAGGGCGCACGCCGAAAGCCCGGTTCGGACGCGGGCTCGGGGCGCGCGAGACGCCTGCGTGATGGCCGGTGTGCGGGCGGCGCGGCCCGTATCATGCTTCGGCTCATGGCTACTGAGCGGGTCGCACAACCAGGGCGCAAGGTGCTCAGCAAGCGCGCACGGCGTTGGCGGTTGCTCGTGCGCCTGACGATCGGCGGGGTGATCCTGCTCGGGGTCGGGGCGTATGTGGTGACGCGCGGGCCGGTGCCGCGCTGGCTGGCGGCGCGGATCGTGCGTGAGTCCGTGGGCGCTGAGTTTGATGCGCAGTGGGTGCGGCTGACGCTCGACGGGCAGCTCGTCATCGACAGGCCGGTGCTCAGTGTGCCGGATCCGACGGGCGAGCTCGGCGATGCGCGCCGCCTGCTCTCGGCGGACAAGCTGGCGATCGATCTGAGTTTCTCAGGCTGGCTCAGCGGGCGCGTTGAGCCGACATCGATCACCGCCGCGCGTCCGGTGCTGCGGATCAGCCAGCACGTCACCAGCGGCGCGGTCAACCTCGCGGCCCTCAACACGCCCAGCGGCGGCCCGAGCAAGGCGCTGCAACTGCCGCCGATCGACGTGGTGGACGCGGTCGTTGAGCTCGGCGAGCATGGCGTGAGTAGCGCGACAGGCACCGGCGGCTTCGTCACGCTGGCGAGCCTGCCGATCCGCGCGTCGCTCAGCCCGATTCGCACGATGGCGACGCCGGCCGGGCGGTATCGGCTTCGATTGAAGCAGGACGGCGGCGAGCCGCTGGGTCGCGACGGGACGCCGCTGGTGGCCGACGGCGTGATCGACCTGATCAGCGGCGCCGGCGAGTTTCAGACCTCGTCGATCGACCTGACGCAATGGACCGCGGCGCGCGTGCCAACGAATATCCGGCCCGCGTGGCAGGCCATGCGCATGCGGGGCGATCTGGCCGGGGTCAAGCTGCGCTACGCGCGCGGGCAGGGCGTCAGCGCCGAGCTGGAGCTGCGCGGGGTCGAACTGAACTTGCCGATCGCGGCGGGCCGGCCCGAGGTCGTCGGCTCGCGCACCGCGCGCCTCGAGGGCGTCTCGGGACTCATGCGCGTCTCGGGCGAGGGCCTGGACGCGACCATCGACGGCCAGCTTGAAGACCTCTCGATCAACGTGAAGTTCCGCAGCGACGGCACGAGCATCGACGCGCCCTACACCTGCACGCTCGTCGCTCGGGATTTCCAGCTCCAGAAGGACCCGCGCCTGCTGTGGTTCGCGCCGCCGGTGGTCAGGCGGAACCTCGAGCTCTTCGGCGGGCCGACGGCGATGCTCGACGCGCAGATCGAGGTCTCGCGGACCGAGCCCACGCCCGAGGGCCCGGGCGACGTGCTCATCAGCGGATCGATCCTGCTCCGCGATGGCGAGGCGGCGTTCGAGCGGTTCCCGTACCCGATCGTCGATCTGCGCGGCAAGGTGCGCTTCGATGACGACAAGGTCGAGATCGTCTCGGTGCGCGGGCGATCGCCCAGCGGCGCGCAGGTGCTCGCCGAAGGCGTGATCACGCCGATCACCGACGAGTCGGGCCTGGACATCCGCGTCACGCTCACGGATGTACCGATCGACGACGAGCTGCGCAAGGCCATTGATCAGAGCACCGCGGCCGGCATGCTCGAGCTGCTCTTCAGCCGGCGGCAGCACGAGCGGCTGCGCGAGCTGGGGCTCATCGCGACGCCCCAGGAGCACGGCGATGCGCGGCGCGAGCTGGAGTCGCTTGACGCGATCGAGGCCAGACAGGGCGCGACCTTGCCCGCCGAGCCTCGCGCTGGGCGCGAGGCGGAGGATCACGCGGCGCGCGAAGCTCGGCGCGCGGCGCTCCGCGCGATCCTCGCTCGACCGGCGTTCAGGTTCGGCGGCACGGTTGACAGCATCGGCGTTCACGTCATTAACGACGCGGGTATCGGCACGGACTACCGCACGCTGGTGGACGTGCGGTTCGGCGAGGTGGGCGTGGTGCCGGGTGCTTTCGGGCTGCCGCTGCGGGCCGAGGGGATGCGCATCATCGTCAACGACCGCGAGGTCACGCTCGGCGCTCGCGCGCTGCACGGCCTGACCGGCGGGACAGCGACGCTGCTGGCGGAGGTGCCGGTGGCGCGTGTCGAGGCCGACGGCATCGTGCGCGAGGGCTCGACGAAGCTCCGCGTCAGCGCCGTCGGCGTGCCGGTCGACGAACTGCTGCTCGCGGCACTGCCGCCGACGGGTCGATTCACGGGGCTGCTGAACGATGACGAGCAGGGGCCGCCTGCGCTGCCGAGTTGGGTCGCCGATGAGCCGCCGACGCCGGGGCTCGACGTCGCGACGCTGATCCGCACACTGGGCGTGCGCGGCACGGTCGATTGCGATGCCCTCGTCGGGCGAGAGTTCGCCGGCGAAGGCGAGTACGAAGCGACCATCCGCCTCAACGGTGTGAGCGCGACGCTGCCGCCGCTGACGCTTGAGTGTGGTGAGACGGATCAACTGCTGGCAACCGACATGCGTGGCGAGATCTTCGTCAACTCCAATCGCCTTGATGTCGGCCAGGTGCGGGCTCGCATGTCGCGGCGCGACGACGATCGCGTCGGCCCGCCGGAGCCCGGCGATGAGGTCGTCGTGTCGGCGGAGGTGCGATTCGGCAACATCGCTGAGGGCGTGCCCGGCGAGCTGGACGCCAGCGTGCGGCTGTCGCGGTTCGATGTCACCCTGCCGGTGGAGTCGCTGATCGGCGTGTTCGCGCCAGAGACAATGGCGAGCATCGGCGAAGCACGCAAGCGCTGGGCACCCGGCGGGCGTCTGAGCGCGGATGTGGGGATCTTCGGGCTGATGTTTCCGGCACCGCGCCAGATGCGCGTGCGGGTCGTCGGTCGCGGCGCCGAGGCGCTGGAGGTGGCCACCGAGAGCGGCCGGCTGTCGGTGGACCAGGTCGGCGGAACATGGACGGTCTCGGCGCTGGACGCGATGAGCGGCCGGCCCGATCACCTGTTCGTCGGCTTCAACGATCTGTTTCTGAACGTCTTCACGGTCACCGGCCAGCCCGGGCCCGGCGCGCCGGCGGGGAGCCTGGCGCTGGATGGGAGCGTGCAGTGGACGGCGCCGGTGCCGACGAATCCGAAGGCCCCAGAGCCGCTACGGCTGGGCATTGAGCAGTTGCGAGTTGAGTCGCCGCTCAGCGTGCGGCTGGAGAACGTGCGGGCCGAGTCTCCGCTGGTGCTGAAGCTGGCGCGGTCTGTTGGGGGCGAGGGGATCGCGAAGTTCATCGAAGACTCAGAGGTCCGCGCGATCGCCAGCGCGCGGGCGCTGCTGACGCCGCTGGATGTGCCGGTCGGTACACGCGGCTTCGATTTCGCGGGGACGCTGCAGCCGCTGGCAATCTCGCTGACGCGAAACGGCCAGCGGATCGACGTGCCGTCGGTCACTGGCGAGGTCACCATCACGCCCAACGGAGGTCGGTTTGATCAACTGTCTTTCCAGGCGGCCCGCTGGGCGGGCTCGATCGACGGCGCGTGGCGCATCGGTGATGACGCGATGGAACTCGACGCAAGAGTCGACGCGCAGGCCGGCGGCATCGAGCCGGACCTGCTGGCGCTGCTGCCCGGGGATGTCGCGACGGCACTGGGCGAGGCCAAGGTTGAACTCAGCGGCGGGATCTCGTTGAACCAGGGCGCTCTGGTGCTACGGAGCGTGCCGGCGCGGGCGGCGACGGAGAGCACGCCGGAGCGCGCGAGCACGCTCGCGGCACGATTCGCCGGTGATCTGCGGCTCGGTGAGCTCGGCGCCGAGATTGGCCTCAGCATCCGACGCGCCTCGGGCACGCTGGGCATCGAAATCGAGAAGACCGCCGAGCGCACGCTGCCTTGGATGAAGCTCACGCTCGAGTCGCCGGGCATGGTCGCCGGGCCGGTCACGCTGACCGACGCACGGGGCGTGATGATCGCCAACCCGCCGGGGCGCGACGGCGTGATCGTGCTGGAATCGCTGCGCGGTCGCATGAGTCTGGGGCGCGTCGCGCTGCGGGGTGAGCTCGGCAAGCCGCGCACGCCGACAAGCGGCCGCACGTTCGCGGCGGACATCCGCGTCGAGGGCGTGCGGTTTGCGGATCTTCTTCGAGACATCCAGCGCAACGAGGCGGACGCGCTGGCGATCGCGGAAGCTGAGAAACTTGATCGCCCGAACGAAGGCGGCCCGAGCTCGCACGACGCGTTGGCGACCCTGCCCGGCGCGGGCATTGTGCCCGATCAACCCATCGGCCTCCCGCTGCTGATGGATCGCGGGCTTGGGACACACGCCGGCGATCGCGGCGATCTGACGCGCGGCTCGCTGGATGGCTCCGTCCAGATCACCGGCACACTCGGCGATGCGGCATCGCGACGGGGCGAGGGCTTCGTTCGCATCGTCGGCGGCGATGTGATTACCGTGCCGCTGGTGGTGCCGCTGATCAAGCTGACTTCGCTCAACCTGCCTCTGGATGAGCGGCTTGACTATTTCCGGGCGAACTTCCAGATCAACGGACCGATGGCGGAGATCAACGAGATCGGGCTGCTCAGCGGCTCGGTCGCGGTGCTCGGCAAGGGCACGATGACGCTGGCGACGCAGGACTTGAATCTGCGGCTGGCGACGCGGGCGCCGGGCGTGATCCCGATCGTCGGCCACCTGCTGGACGGCCTGCGGAACCAGGTGCTCACGACCACGGTGAAGGGGACGATGTCCAAGCCCGAGATCGGTCAGAGCGTGCTGTCACGCCCGCGCGCGTTCTTCCTGCGGCTCTTCGGCAGCGAGCAGGATGAGATCATGATCGATACCGAACTGGAGGAACGCCTCCGGGCCGAGCGGCTGGATCTGCTGGCCCGCCCGGCGGGTGTTGTGCCCGGCGAACCTGCGCGCGGTGCCGAGCCGGGGCGTACCGTGGGGGGCGCAAGTTCACCACCCGGCGATCGCGTGCCGAACGCCGACGGCAGCACGCACGAATGAGAGGCATCCCTTGACACAGAACCGCCAAGAACTCGACCCGATCACGCAAGCGGAGGTTGTTCGCATCGAGGGCACCGAGGCACCGGCGCAGCGTCGCGTGGACGAGCCGGAGATGGCCGCTCGCATCGACGCGCTGATCCGCGACATGGGCGCAAACCCCGCGACCTTTGACGGCAAACTCGTTCACGACCTCATCGCGGCCGGCCTGAAGCTGATCCCCGATCGCCGGAGCACCGGCGAACTGAAGCTGATCACCGCGGCGGTCAAGGAGCTGCGATACGCGTTCAACGTCTTCGGTCGCTATCCGGACCCGCACAAGGTGACGATCTTCGGCAGTGCTCGCACGCCGAAGGACCACCCGGATTACGCCGCGACGGTGGACTTCTCGCGCCTGATGGCCGAGCGCAACTGGATGGTGATCACTGGCGCCGGCGGCGGGATCATGGAAGCCGGGCACGTCGGGCCGGGTCGTGACAAATCCTTCGGCGTGGCGATCCGGCTTCCGTTTGAGCAATCGACGAACGAGGTCATCGCCGGCGACAGCAAGCTGATCAACTTCCGCTACTTCTTCACGCGCAAGCTGATGTTCATCAGTCAGGCCGAGGCGGTGGCGATCTTCCCCGGCGGCTTCGGCACGATGGACGAAGCCTTCGAGGTGCTCACGCTGATCCAAACGGGCAAGGCCTCGATGGTGCCGATCGTGCTGTGCGAGGGCGCGGGCGAGACGTACTGGGAAGAGTTCCTGACGTTCATCCGCGCGGGGCTGCTCACGCGCAAGTGGATCAGCGAGGAGGACCTCAATCTGTTTGCGCTGTGCAAGACGCCGGAGGAAGCCGCGAACGTGATCGACGCGTTCTACCGCAACTATCACTCGTCGCGGTACGTGCGTGACGATCTGGTGATCCGCCTTCGGAAGCCGCTGGCGGCGGGGCAGACGGAGATCCTGACGCAGAAGTACGCCAAGCTCATCCGCACGGGCGCGATCGTGCAGCGTGGGCCGTACGAGGTGGAGGAGGATCATCTGGACCTGCCGCGACTGGCGTTCACGCACACGCGCCGGGACTTTGGTCACGTGCGCCGGCTGATCGACGACATCAACAACGCGCCGACCGCGTGAACCCGTCCCGCCTCGATGCCTCGATGCCGCGTTGCCTCGATGCCTTCTTCCCAATCGCCCAGTGCCCAGTGCCTAGCCCCCAGTGCCTCCCCAAATGCCCTCACTCCTCTCCATCTCGCCCGAACTCGAACCCGTGCAAGCGCACCTGGCGGCCGGGATGGCGCTGGTCGAAGCGCGGATGCAGCAGCAGCTCACAAGCGATCTGCCACCGGTGCAGCGGCTCTGTCGCCATGTCGAGCGGTACCACGGCAAGATGATCCGCCCGGCGCTGGCGATGCTCAGCGCGCTGGCCAGCGCACCCGCCGACGAGGCCGCCACGCTGAAGCCCGAGCCGCACGACAACGTGGTGGTGATCTCGACCGTCTGCGAGATGGTCCACCTGGCGACGCTCGTTCACGATGATGTGCTCGACGACGCCGACACGCGCCGTCGCACGCAGACCGTCAACTCCCTGCGGGGTAACGAGGCGGCGGTCATTCTGGGTGACTATCTCTTCTCCGCGGCGTTCGGCCTGTGCTCGACGCTGGGCGATCAGCGCACGAGCCAGCGCATCGCCGAGGTGGGCATGGTGCTGTGCGCCGGCGAACTGTTGCAACTGGATCATCGCGAGGACTTCTCGCTCGATGAGCCGACGTACTTCGAGATCGTGAAGCGCAAGACCGCGAGCCTGATCGCCGCGGCGTGCGAGCTGGGCTCTCGCCAGGGCTCGCGAGCCGGCGGCACGCCGACGGAGGCGTCGGTGCTGCTGGAGCGATTCGGCACGTCGCTGGGCATCGCGTTCCAGATTCAGGACGACCTGCTGGACCTCACCGGCGATCAGCAGGTGGTGGGAAAGTCGCTGGGCAAGGACCTGGAAAAGGGCAAACTGACGCTGCCGATCATCCACCACCTCGCATCTGCCGGCGGCGAGAAACGCGGCCGCACGCTCGAACTGCTGCACAACAACGCGATGAACGCCACCGAGCGCAGCAACCTCCTGCGCGGCTGGATGGCCGAGACCGACTCGATCAACCACGCGCGCCGGGTTGCCGAATCGCTGGTCGCTGACGCGCGGCAGGCGCTGGAGCCAATCTCGGATTCGCCAGCCAAGCGGGTGCTGGCGCTGATGGCCGATGCGGTGGTCAATCGCAACTGGTGAGGCTCGCGAGAGGAATTCGGGCCGCGTGTCGCTGCGGAACTCGCGAGCTGCGGCGCGACGGCCATCGGCACGCGAGAATCAACGGAGAGGGGGAGATTCGAACTCCCGTAAGACCGAGGCCTTAACCAGATTTCAAGTCTGGCGCATTCAACCGCTCTGCCACCTCTCCAAGGGGCAAGATCGTATGTCGGCGCGACGCCGGGCGGAAGTCGCGAGTCGCGAGTCGCGAGTTGCGAGTTGCGAGTTCTGCGTCTTGGTGCGAGCGGCGTGCGCCGCGGGGACCGCACGCCGCGCTTCGGCGGTGCGCCGACGAAGCACCCCGCGCGTTGGCTCGTCGCGCCGCGCGAGATCGCCTAGCATCCTTCTCTGCGGGCGTAACTCAATGGTAGAGTGTCAGCCTTCCATGCTGAATGTTGCGCGTTCGAGTCGCGTCGCCCGCTTTGGTTTGTGGAAGTGAGTCGGCAATCGGGAATCGCTGAAGACGGCAATCGGCAATCGGCAATCGGCAATCGGGTCGGACCGGTGCTTGGTGGCGCGGGCGGGTGGGGAATGCTCTGGCGACAGGTTTGGACGATTTCGCTGGCTCACGACCGGATTTCTGCCTTTTCCGATTGCCGGCTGCCGATTGCCGAGCCGACCGCATCGATGCCGCAATTGCAGCCTGAAATGCTGTCTTTCACGATTCCCGATTGCCGGATCCCGATTGCCGCTCCCGCAATCTATCCACATTTCCGGATTTAGCGATCAAAGCACTTGACGCCCGCGCCGCCCCGCGGTAACCTTTTTCCAGCATCAAGAGTCCCGGACAGCCTTTTCAGTCCGGGCGGCAACCGAGTCGGTCTTCTCAAAGATCCGAACGCGGTGCCGAGGCCAAGCCAATCCACCTCGCGGGCCACAAGACTGGCCGCGGCGGACAAGGAAAGGCGATGCGGCTGCGTGAGCATTGGCTCGCGGCAAACGTCCAACGCTCGTGACCTTCGATGGTCGCGACGATCGTTGAACCCCTTGCCCCGATCCCATCTCACAACGCACACACGCCGGGCGAATGTTCGCTCGGCTCGCATCAGCGTGGCCTGTCTCTGGATGCCGTGAAGGAACACGGCCATGTCATCCGATCAGACCACGCGTTACGCAACGTCCTTCTCCGCCAGCACAGTCGCCCTGCACGCGGGCCGTCCTCGCGGGCAGGGGCAGGCGCTGGTGAGCGGGATCGCTCAGTCCACCACGTTTCACCAGGAGCAGGTCGGCGAGAAGGTGGACTACGCGTACTCGCGTGTCAGCAACCCGAGCGTCACCGAGCTCGAGGTCGCGCTGGGTGAACTCGAAGAGGCCTTGCCAGCGGTGACGTTCAGCACCGGGCTCGCGGCGGAAACCGCGCTGTTCTTTGCCCTGCTGGAGGGAGGGGGGGCGGGAGATCATGTCGTCGTTGGCCAAGCGGTCTATGGCGGCACCATCCGGCTTGTTCAGCAAGTGCTCAGCAAGCTCGGCATCACGCACACGTTTGTCGACTCGACGGACACGCTCGAAGTCGCTCGTGCGATCACCAAGAACACGAAGCTGGTGTTCATCGAGTCGCCAGCGAATCCGTTGCTCGTGCTCACGGACATCGCGGCGGTTGCGAAGGTCTGCAAGGCGGCGGGCGTGCCGCTGGCGGTGGACAACACGTTCCTGACGCCGGTGCTGCAGCGCCCGCTGGATCTTGGCGCGGACATCAGCGTGTACTCGACGACCAAGCACATCGAGGGCCACTCGTCAGCGCTGGGCGGGGCGATCGTGAGCCGCGATGAGAAGTTCATCGAGCGGCTGAAGTTCATCCGCAAGAGCACCGGCGGCATTCAAACGCCGTTCAACGCGTGGCTCACCGCGAAGGGCCTGCGGACGCTCCCGCTGCGACTCAAGCACCAGAGCAACAACGCGCTTGTCGTCGCACGCTGGCTCAAGAGCCACGAGGGCGTCGCCACCGTGAACTACCCCGGGCTTGAGAGCTTCCCGCAGCGCGAGCTGGCACGCAAGCAGCACATCGGCAACTACCACGGCGGCGTGATCTCGTTCGAACTCCGCGGCGGCGTTCCGGCGGCCAAGGTCTTCCTCCGCAGCTTGCAGCTCTGCTCGCTGGTTGAGCACATCGGCGGCATCGAGACGCTCATCACCCACCCGGCGACCATGACCCACGGCGATGTGCCCAAGGCGCAGCGCGAGGCCTTCGGCATCTCCGACGGGCTGGTGCGAATCAGCGTCGGGATCGAAGACACGTCGGAGATTATCGGTGATCTGGAGCGGGCGATCGACGCCGCGATCGCGGAGACCGATGGGGTGGAGGGTGTGGAGGAAGTGGAGGTGGTTGCGGTGGCTCGGGGGTAAAGGCGGCGCCCGATGGGCAATGCTCAAAGCTCGAAGCAGCAAAGCTCAACCTGAGCCACCGCTGATTGGACTTCGCGCGTTTCGCATTGAGAGTCTGCGGGAGGCAGGCGAGGACGCCTGCCCCACGCGAGCTCTCGCCACTCTGTCACTCTGTCACTTTGCCACTTTGCCACTTTGCCACTTTGCCACTTCAAGGAAACCCCAATGACCGCCAGCATCATCACCGAGACCAAAGCCTCCGCCACCTGTTGCCCCCCAACTCCCGCCACTGACCGAGTCGTCGTGCTCAAGTTTGGCGGCTCGGTGCTGCACGATGAGCGCGAGGTTGAGCAGTGTGCCCGCGAGGTTGATCGCTGGAATCGCGCCGGATGGAAGGTCGTCGCGGTCGTCAGTGCGCTTGATGGCACGACCGATCGACTGATTCAGCAGGCGTCGCGCCTGAGTCACGCGCCGGATGCAACCGCGACGGCGTTGTTGCTTTCGACCGGCGAGTTGGCGGCGGCGGCGTTGCTCGCGCTGGCGCTGACGGAGCAGGAGACGAAGGCGTGTGTCTTGACGCCGCGGCAGATCAACTTGTTGACCGCGGGCGAGCCGCAGGACAGCCTGGCGATCAGTGTGGACGCCGCGCTGATCCGATCGCGGCTTGAGGCGCTGGACTGCGTGGTGGTGCCGGGGTTTGTGGGTGTGGATGAGTTCGGCGCCACGACACTGCTAGGGCGCGGCGGCAGCGACCTGACGGCGCTGTTCCTCGCTCGGAATCTCGGCGCCTCGTGTCGATTGGTGAAGGATGTTGATGGCCTCTACGAGCGCGACCCGGCGAAGGACAGCAGCGCCCGTCGATATGACAGGGCCAGCTATGAGACCGCCCTCCGGCTCAGCGGCACCGTCGGCGCGATCGTTCAGAGCAAGGCGGTGCAGTACGCGATCTCGCACGGGCTGGAGTTTGAGGTCGGCGCCGTTGGACGCGCCGATGGCACGCTGGTGAGCGCCTCGTGCGATGAGCTGGACTTGGTCGCCCGCCTCTCCGAGGCGGGTCAGCGGATTCACTGCCACGCCTGATCGCACTCCCCCACCACCCCCGACCACCCCCCACCACCGCCCACACCTACGCACGGCGCGCCTCCCGCGTGATTCGCGGAGCCCCGACCACGGACGTCCCATCGCACGGCGTGGTCCGGCGAGGGTCGCGAGGCGTAGGTCCGATGGCCGCTCTCGCTCCGTTCGGCGGTTCGATCGGGTCGTGGCTCGTGCGATTCACTTCGGCACCCTGAAAACAGCGACCAAAATGGCGTTTTTATTGGCATTTGCGCGGAGCGGCGGTACGTTGACGCTGAGTGTTCGTGAACCCCGCTGTGAGGAGGAATCTTATGCGTTTTGTTGCTACTGCTGTGCTGCTGTCGTGCGCGCTCGCTTCGAGCGTCTCTGCCCAGGTTGTCAACGGCGGCTTCGAAGCCCCGGGCACCGGGTTCCAGTCCGTGTCGAACGGCCAGACCTTTGGCAACTGGACCAATCTTGGCCCCACCGATATCGAGTTCGTGCACGCGGTGCCCAACGGCAGCCTGCCCAACCTCCAGTTCTCGGCGTTCGAAGGCCAATACTGGATCGACCTTGTCGGCGTCGGCTCGCCCAGCGCCATCACGCAGGCCATCACCGGCCTTGAGGTCGGCGGGCGGTACCGCATCAGTTGGGCACAGGCGGGCAACGTGTGGGGTGGCAACTTCGCCTTCACCATGCAGGTGCTCTGGAACGGAAACGTCGTCGCCGAGAACACCCAGACCCACGGCGGAAGCAACGGCCAGTTCATGAACTGGCAGCAACGCTTCGTGGACGTCACCGCGAACGACACCGGCGGGCCGAATCAGCTCACGTTCCGCGCGACGACCGGCATTAATGCCCGTGGTGCGGCACTTGATGCGGTGAGCATCGCGTTGATCCCGGCTCCGGGTGCGGCAGCGTTGCTTGCGGTCGCGGGGCTTGCGGCGACGCGGCGTCGGCGCGCGGTGTGATGTCGTTCGGTGCGACCCTCGGCAGGACACAGGCCGAAGACTTGCGGCGATTGTTGTGACAACGAGGAGATCACAGTCTTGCCCCCTCCGCCGCGATGCGCGGCACCTCCCCCGGTAGGAACCGGGTAAGGGTGGAGGCTTAGACGCGCTTGACTCGTGCGCCCGTGCCGGGCGCTTCGGCGATCGCTCGCTTGGCTTCCTTCGCGGCTCTTGCGACGGCCTTGCGGGCGGCTTTCACCGCGGCGGTCTGCTTCTTGGACTTCGCCGGCTCGCCGGGCTTGGTGGGCTTCGTCGATCGCGCCAGCCACGCGGCGTGCATGAGCGGGCGGAGCTCGATGAGCGTGACATCGGCCAGCTTCACGAACGTGCAGCCGGCTTCACCCCATGCGCCCTTGGCGATCACGAAGGTCTCGGGGCGGGACTTGGTCACGCGGTCTTGCACTTCGGCCGGGAGGCGGAGCATGGCCGAGCCCTCGGTGGGCGAATCCAGCGCCGCGAAGACGGCCGGCTTGGCGCGGGTCTTGAGTTTGCCGCCGTGCAGGACGCCGACGCGGAAATCCGCGTGGCCCATGTGAACGCCTTCGACGGCTCCCGCATGCGAGAGCGCCAGTGATCGAAACTCGTTGTCGGTCATGATGTGGCTCGATGAATCAGCGGTTGCCGATCGCGGTATACGGCACGTTGTGCGCGCCGGTGTACTCCGCGGCGGGGCGGAAGAGGCGGTTGCCGTCGAGTTGTTCGAGGCAGTGGGCGGCCCAGCCGCTGACGCGCGACATGGCAAACATGGGCGTGAAGAGGTCCAGCTTCAGGCCGATGGAGTGGTATGTTGTCGCGGAGTAGAAGTCGACATTGGGGAAGATGCCCTTGGCGCCGACCTCGCGGGCCATGATCTCTTCGATCTTGCTGGACATCTCGTAGAGCTTGAGGTTGCCGGTGTCCGCGGCGATCTGCTTGGAGAAGGTCTTGAGGAACGTGGCGCGCGGGTCGATCGTCTTGTAGACGCGATGGCCGAAGCCCATGACCAGTTCCTTGCGCTTCAGGCGATCAAGGATGTAGGGCTCGATGACGTCCATCGGGTTCTTGTGCTGCTCGGCGGCGAGCTTCTCGATCTCGGTAAGCATCTCCATCACGCCCTCGTTGGCGCCGCCGTGGAGGGGGCCGCGGAGCGAGCCGATGGCGCCGGTGATGGCGGAGTACATGTCGCTGAGGGTGCTGATGATGACGCGAGCGGCGAAGGTGGAGTTGTTGAGGCCGTGGTCGGCGTGGAGGATCATGCAGATGTCAAAGGCGCGGGTCATGGCGGGGGTGGGCTCTTTGCCGTTGAGCATGTAGAGGAAGTTGGCGGCGAAGGAGAGGTCCTTGCGGGGGTGGACCAGGGGCAGGCCGCGCCGGTAGCGATCAAAGTAGGCGATGAGGGTCGGGGTGTGGCCGAGGATGTTCAGGGCCTTGCGGCGCGCGGAGACGGCGTCGATCTTGTTGGGTTCCAGGTCGTGCATGGACAGGGCGCTGACCATCGTGCGCAGCATGTGCATGGGCTGGGCGCTGGTGGGAAGGGCGACGAGGCGCTGCTCCATCCCGGGCGGCAGCTCGTAGCGATCGCGGAGCATCGTGGAGAGCTCGTCGAGCTCCGCCTTGTTCGGGAGGCGCTTGTTCCAGAGGAGATAGACCGTCTCTTCGAAGGTGCTGTTGCGCGCCAGGTCATCGATGGCGATGCCCGCGTACTCCAGGATGCCCTTCTCGCCGTCGATGAACGAGGACTTGGTCTCTGACGCGACGATCCCTTCGAGGCCTTTAACAACGAGCGGCATAGACGGATGCTTCCCAAAGTGCCGGACTCGGCGTGGTCAGGCTGGGTGAGTGAGGTGGGTGCTGGGCGGCCGAAGTGCAGTTTAGGCGCTTCACCGGCAGGCCGGTTTGCTAAGCTCGGGGGGCATGATCCCGCTGGGAACCGATGTCGTGCTGCGGCGCAGGCCCTGGGTCACCATGGCGCTGGTGTTCATCAATGTCACGGTGTTCGCGGCGTTCAACGCCCTGGAGCACTCGAGCCCCGAGGGGTATGTCCGACTGCTGATCGAGTTGATGCTGAAGCCGACCGAGCCGCAATGGTTGAACTTCATCACGTATGCGTTCATGCACGCCGGTTGGCTGCACCTGATCGGGAACATGGTCGTGCTGTGGGTGATGGGCGCGGGGGTTGAGAACCGGCTGGGGCACGCGGGGTTTCTAGCGTTTTATCTCTGTGCCGGAGTCCTGGCGGGGTTGGCGCACATGGCGGTGTCGTTCTTCCCGGTGCTCGGGGCGTCGGGCGCTGTGGCGGGCGTGACTGGGGCGTATTTGGTCTTCTTCCCGGTGGCGCGGGTGCGAATGCTCTTTCTCTTTGGGTTCATCGGCGTCTTTGAGGTGCCGGCGTGGTGGTTTGTGATCATCGGCGTCGTGAAGGACGTGTACTTCGCGGTCTCCGGCGGCGGCGGGAACGTCGCGTTTGTGGCCCACTTGGGCGGGTATGGCGCGGGGATCATCGTGAGCGTGGCGCTGCTGGCCGGCGGGCTGGTTGAACGCCAGACCTATGACGCGTTTGGCGTGATCCAGCGCTTCGCGCGCCGGCGACAGTTCCGCGCCGAGGTTGCCGGGGCCGCGGGGGCATCGGCTGGGTCTGGGGCGCGCGGCGATCGGTGGATCGGTCGGCCGGCGATGAGCGAGGCCGACGGCGCGGCGCTCGCCGAGGCCCGCGCGGCCATCTCGACCGCGATCAACGATCGGCGGATGGACGCCGCGGGCGCGGCGTATGTGCAGATGCTCCAGCGATTTAAAGACGCGGGCAAGGCCACGACGCTCAACGCTCGATCGCAGCTCGCGATCGCCAATCACTTGTTCCAATCAGGCTCGTACGAGAGCGCCGCGGGCGCGTATCAGGCGTATGCCGAGATGTACCTGGATGATCGCGAGACGCCGGGTGTGCGCGTGCTGCTGGCGCTGATCTCGCTGCGGCATCTGAAGGATTCGAAGCGAGCCGCGATGGCGTTGGAGGGTCTGGAGATCGGGCTTCCGGGTGACGCGTTCTTTCAGCTCGCGGCGGACCTTCGGGCAGAGCTCGGCAAAGCGCAGAACACGTGAGGATCGAGGCACCGGGCGGTGGCATGATCGTGAGGATGCCGCGGGTCTTTGGCCGTACCCTGCGGGCATGAGTTCTCGCACGTTGATGCTGGCGACCGGCAACCCGCACAAGGTGGATGAGCTGATGGCGATCTTCCGCGAGATCGATCTGGATGTGCGACTGCTGTCGTTGGGCGATGCGCCGGATGCCGCGGCGCTGCGCGAGCCGCGCGAGACGGGGGCGACGTTTGGCGAGAACTCGCAGATCAAGGCGGTGTCGTACGCGGCTCAGACGGGGATGTTGTGCCTGGCGGACGACAGCGGTCTGGAGATCGATGCGCTTGATGGTCGCCCGGGTGTGATCAGCTCGCACTACTTTTGCGATGGCGATGAGTCGCGGGCGGCGGGGCTGGGGCGTGCGGAGCGCGATGAGCGGAACAACGAGCGTGTGCTGCGTGAGCTTTCGGGTGTGCCGGATGCGCAGCGTGCGGCGCGGTTTGTGTGCGTCATGACGCTGGCGAATCCGGGGGCCAGCGGCGGGCCGGCGCAGGTGCTGGCGCGGTCGAGGGGGACGATGGAGGGGCGGATCGGGTTGCCGCCGCGCGTGCCGGCGGGGGAGAATGGGTTTGGTTACGACCCGCTGTTTCTGGTTGCGCCGGCGTTTGAGCATGCGGCGGCGGAGCTCTCGCCATCGGAGAAGCACGCGATCAGCCATCGCGGCGTCGCGGCGCGGCGTATGGGCACGCAGATCAAGGCGCTCTTCGGATGGTGACCCAGTGCGTGTGCCATCGTGTGCCGTTTGCGGAGATCAAGCGCCTCGCGGCCAGCGGGATGTCAATCAGTGCGATCTCGGCGCAGACCAAGTGCTGCACGGGGTGCGGCATGTGCCGGCCGTATGTGTTCGTGGTGCTGACCACCGGCGCGACGGCGATCCCGGTGCTGTCGCCGCGCGCGAGCGCGGAGCTTGATGCGCGGCTGGAGTCGCTTTTGCCCAAGGGTGAGGGGAAGTCTGGGACTGCGTGAGCGTGCCTCGCTGAGCCCACAGCCGCCAGCCATCAGCGGCCAGCCAGCCGTGGGCCAAGAAAATGGCCCGCCATTGCTGGCGGGCCATCGGGGAAACTCAGTTGGTTGAACGAACGCGAGTTGCGGCCGCTCAGTTGCCGGACGAGACGCTCTCGCCGGAGCCGGGGATCTGCACCTGGGGCATGCCCAGGAGCTCGTCGGTCGAGGCGCCGAGGCGTTCGGCGACCAGAGCCGCGTCTTCGAGCATCGCGTCCTCGTCGTCGGTGCTGCTGGCCGGGAGGCCGAGGGCGGTGGCCTTCAGCGACTGGTAGGGGCGGAAGCCGGTGCCCGCGGGGATCAGGTGGCCCAGCAGCACGTTCTCCTTGAGGCCGAAGAGCTCGTCGGTTGCGCCCTTGAGCGACGCCTCGGTGAGCACCTTCGTGCTCTCCTGGAACGACGCACCGGAGAGGAACGACTCGCTGGACAGCGCGGCCTTGGTGATGCCCAAGAGCAGCGTGCGGCCCGTCGCCGGGCGGGCTCGCTTGGTCTTGCAGCCCTCGCGGCCCGCGGCCTCGGCGCGAGCGTTGGCCTCGCGAACGGTGTCACGGTGGACCTTTTCGTTGACCGCCAGCTCGGTGCCGCCGGCATCGGTCACGATCAGCATCTCCATGACGCTGGTGTTCTTGCGCTTGAACTCCCACTTATCGACGACGTCGAACGGCAGCAGATCGGTGTCGCCCGGGTTCTCGACTCGCACCTTGCGGAGCATCTGCGAGAGGATGACCTCGATGTGCTTGTCGTTGATCGTCACACCCTGGGCGCGATAGACGTTCTGGACCTCGTCGAGCATGTAGGCCCACAGCGCTTCCTCGCCCTTGATCGCCAGGATTTCCTTCGGGTCCATCGGGCCTTCGGTCAGCGGCTGGCCCGCTTCGACGAAGTCACCGGTGTGGACCAAGAGGGTCTTGTCGGTCGAGACGTGGTGAGCCTTCTGCAGCTCGGGCGCGTGCTCGGGGATCACGATGATCGTGATCTTGCCCTTGCGCTTGTCCGAGTGGATCTCAACGCGGCCGGCGACGGCCGCCATGACGGCCGGATCCTTCGGGCGGCGGGCCTCGAAGATCTCCGTCACGCGGGGCAGACCACCGACGATGTCCTGCGAGCCCGACGCGGCGCGGGGCTGGCGAGCGAGCATCTGACCTGCACGGATCTTCGCGCCGTCTTCGACTTCGAGTCGAGCGCGGGCCGGGAGATAGTGGAAGTCCAGGATGTTGCCCTGGGCATCGACGATGTTGATCGCCGGGTGCAGGTCGCCCTTGTGCTCGATGATGACCTTGGCCTTCTTGCCCTCGCCGGCGTCCTCGATGCGGAAGGTCTCCTTCTCGCGGATGTCGACGTACTGCACGATGCCGTCCTTCTCAGCGAGGATGGGCGTGCGGTGCGGGTCCCAGCGGACGAGGCGATCGCCCTTCTTGACCTCGGTGCCCTCGGGCATCATGAGGTACGCGCCGTACGGGATCTTGAGCTTCTCAAGCTCGCGGCCCTTGGCATCAAGAACCGCCAGCTCGCTGTTGCGCTTGAGCACGATCCACACGTCGTGGCCTTCGTCGTCCTTACCGGGCACGGCGTTGCAGTCACGCAGTTCGAGCTTGCCGGCGTTGCTCGCGCGGTAGTCGCTCTCGCTGGTGGTGCGCTGACCGATACCGCCGGTGTGGAACGTACGCATCGTGAGCTGCGTGCCCGGCTCGCCGATCGACTGAGCGGCGATGATGCCGACCGCCATGCCCGGCTCGACCATGCGGCCGGTGGACAGATCCATGCCGTAGTCCAGCACGGAGCAGCCGGTGCGAGCCTCGCTGGTGAGCGGAGAGCGGACGAAGACTTCCTGGATGTTGAGCTCTTCGACGCGCTTGGCCATCTCCTGGCTGATGACCTGGTTTTCCTTGACCACGATCTCTTCGGTCATCGGGTTGCGGATGGTGACCAGCGACACGCGCCCGATGATCTGATCGCGGAGCGGCACATCGACCTGCTCGCCCTTATACAGAGCACGCTTGCGGATGCCGCGGCGAGAGCCGCAGTCGTTGACCTGGATGATGACGGATTGCGCCACGTCGCAGAGCTTGCGGGTGAGGTAACCGGCGTCGGCGGTCTTGAGGGCGGTGTCGGCCAGACCCTTACGCGCGCCGTGGGTGCTGGAGAAGTATTCCAGAACGTTCAGGCCTTCGCGGAAGTTGGCGCGGATCGGCGTCTCGATGATCTCGCCCGAGGGCTTGGCCATGAGGCCTCGCATACCGGCGAGCTGCATGAGCTGGCTGACGTTACCACGAGCGCCCGAGTCGCTCATGAGGTAGACGGGGTTGAGGTAGAACTTGGCCTTCTTGTCGTCGCTGGCGGCCTCGGTGCCGTCGGGCAGGCGACGGTCGACCTTGAGCGTGGCCTGGAGCGACTTGGTGACCTGCTCGCGGCAGTGAGACCAGATGTCGATGAGCTGGTTGTAGCGTTCGCGGGCGGTGATGATGCCGCGCTCGTAGTTCTTCTCGACGCGATCGACCTTCTTCTGGCCGTCGTCGAGGAGGGCCTGCTTGTCCTTGGGGATGCGCAGGTCGGTGATGCCGAAGGAGAGGCCGGCGAGCGTGGACTGCTTGAAGCCGATTTCCTTCAGCTTGTCGAGCAGGTTGATGGTCGCAGCGCGGCCGGCGAAGGCGTACGCATCGTCGATGACGCGGCTGGCGCCCTTCTTGCCCAGGGCGCAGTTGTAGAAGGGCATGCCGCGCTCGATGATCTCCGAGAAGAGGATGCGGCCGACGGTGGTGGCGATGCGGTTGTTCTCGGCCATCGGCTTGGGCGGCGAGGACTGCTCGTCCACCGACTGCGTGAAGGCGTCGAGACGGACCACGATCTTCTCGTGGATGAAGATCTTGCGGTGCTCGTAGGCGAGGATCGCTTCCTTCGGGCTGCTGAAGGCCTTGACGGAGTTGTCCGGGCGCTCCTTCTCATCGGGCGGCATGTACGTGATGTAGTACACGCCCATGACGATGTCCTGGCTGGGCGAGATGATCGGCTTGCCGGAGGCGGGCGAGAAGATGTTGTGCGTGCTCATCATGAGCACGTGGGCCTCGGCCTGGGCCTCGACGCTGAGCGGGAGATGCACGGCCATCTGGTCGCCGTCGAAGTCGGCGTTGAAGCCGCCGCAGACCAGCGGGTGCAGGCGGATGGCGTTGCCTTCGACCAGCGTGGGCTCAAAGGCCTGGATACCCATTCGATGCAGCGTCGGTGCGCGGTTGAGCAGGACCGGGTGCTGGTAGATGACCTCTTCGAGGATGTCCCAGACCTCGGGGTCGCGACGCTCGAGCATGCGCTTGGCGGACTTGATGGTGTCGGCGAAGCCGTGTTCCTTGAGCTTGCGGATGATGAACGGCTGGTAGAGCTCCAGCGCGATCTTCTTGGGCAGGCCGCACTGGTGGAGCTTGAGCTCCGGACCGACGACGATAACGGAGCGCGCGGAGTAGTCGACGCGCTTACCGAGCAGGTTCTCGCGGAAGCGGCCCTGCTTGCCCTTGATCATGTCAGTGATCGACTTGAGCGGGCGGTTGGACGAGCCCAGGACCGGCCGACGGCAGCGGCCGTTGTCATAGAGCGCATCGACCGCCTGCTGAAGCATGCGCTTCTCGTTGCGGATGATGACCTCGGGCGCGTTCAGGTCCATGAGCTTCTTCAACCGGTTGTTGCGGTTGATGATGCGGCGGTAGAGGTCGTTCAGGTCGCTGGTGGCGAAGTTGCCGCTCTCGAGCAGGACCAGCGGGCGCAGGTCCGGCGGGATGACGGGGATGACGTCCTGCACGAGCCAGGTGGGGTCGTTCTCGCTGCCGCGGATCTGCTCGACGATCTTGAGGCGCTTGGAGAGGTCCTTGATCTTCTGCTTGCTCTTGGTTTCCTTGAGGTCGCGACGGAGGTCCTCGGCGAGCTTGTCAAGGTCCGTGCGCTCCAGGAGCTCGCGCACCGCATCGGCGCCCAGGAGCGCGCGGAAGGCGTTGCCGAACTTATCGACC
>JALHNK010000002.1 GCA_022843565.1 Phycisphaerales bacterium | reverse complement strand
TGACGCCACCGGCGGCAGCGGCGCCCGCGACGCCACGCCCGCCGTCGCCGATCCCTGCGGGCGAGGGCCCGGCACTGACAAAGGTCTCCAAGGCCCTGGCGGGTTATGAGAATCGGCTGGTTCGTTCGGTCGAGCTGCGGGGCCTGCGTGCGGTGGCGCCGCAACTGGTGCTGAATCAGGTGCGATCGGTCGAGGGCTCGCCTCTGAGCGAGGCGGCGGTGCGGGCCGATGTGGCGCGCCTGAACCGCCTGGGGCGCTTCAACCAGATCGAGGCCCTGGCCACGCTCTTTGACGACGGCACGGTGGGCCTGGTCTACGAGTTCATCGAGACGCCGATCGTCCGCGCCGCCCGGGCGGTGGGCAATCGCCAGATCAGCGACGAGGATCTGGCCACCGAGATCGATCTCTTGGCCGGCACGCCGATCGATCGCTTCCAGATCGACCGCCTCGTGCGCCGTATCAAGGATCTCTACCGCAAACGCGGCTACTACCAGGCCGATGTCACCGTCGACGAGGCCGAGCTCAGCGAGCGCGGCAACCTGATTTTCCAGATCCGCGAAGGCGAGCGGCTCAAGGTGACCGACATCCGCTTTGATGGCAACGGTTCCTTTGACGCCAGCCAACTCCGCCCGCAGATCAAGACCGAGACCTGGGGCATCTTCAGCAGCGGTGCGCTCGACGACTCGGTGATCGACCAGGACGTCGCGGCAATCATTCAGTTTTACAAGGACCGCGGGTACCTCGATGTCCGCGTTGATCGCACGATCCGCCCCTCGCCCAACGGGCAGGAGGCCATCCTCACGTTCATCGTTAGCGAGGGGCAGGTCTATACGCTCCGCAGCGTCCGCGTTGCGCTGGCGCAGCCCGGCACCCGAGACGTGCCCAGCGACCTGAGCCCGCGCGTCTACTCGCGAGAGCAGATCGCCGGGCTCATGTTGATCAAGGCCGGCGACGTGTACAGCCTCGATCGCATCCGCAAGAGCATCGAGACCGTGCAGGACGCCTACGGCAAGCTCGGCTACGTCGATTCGACCGTCGCCCGCGAAGAGATCCGCGATGTCAACCGGCCCGAGGTCGACATCCTCCTGGTCATCAGCGAGGGTGAGCCATCACTCACCGGCCTGGTCACCGTTCGCGGCAACGAACTCACGCAGCAGAAGGTCATCCGCCGGCAGGTCAAGCTCCTGCCCGATCGGCCGCTGGACACCACGTTTATCAAGCGGACGAAAGACGCGCTGGACGAGACGCAGCTCTTTGAGCAGCAGAGCGTGAAGCTCACGATCCAGCCGCCGGACCCGCTGAACCCCGCGCACCGCGACGTGCTGGTGGAGATCAAGGAAACCAACACCGGGCGGCTGGGCTTCGGGGCCGCGGTGAACACGGACCTGGGCCTGATCGGCACGATCGACTTTGCGCAGCGGAACTTCGACGTCTCGGACACGCCGGACAGCATGGGCGAGCTGCTGACGGGGCGAGCGTTTCGCGGAGCGGGCCAGTCGTTTGCGATTCAGCTCCAGCCGGGTACGAACTTTCAGAACTATTCGATCTCGCTGGGCGAGCCGAACCTGTTCGAGACCGACTACGCGGCGAACGTTGGCACGGGATTCCGTCGCTGGGATTACGACGAGTACACCGAGACGCGGATCAGCCTCTCGGGCACGCTCGGGCGTCGCTTCGGCGAGCGGTGGGCCGGCGGCATCTCGGGGCGCGTTGAACAGGTCACGCTCGGCAACTTTCAATCCGGCACGACCGTCGACCTGCGGAATGTCGAGGGCTCCAACTTCCTGGCCGGTGTCAGCGCGCGAATCGCACGCACCGCCACCGACAGCAACATCCGCCCGACGCGCGGCACCAAGTTCGATGCCAGCATCGAACGCGTCGGCGGGGACTTCAACTTCTGGAAGCTGGCGGCGAACTTCGGCGCGTACCTGCCGCTGTACGAGGACTTCTCCGGGCGCACCACGGTGCTGACGTTCCGCTCCTCGGTCGGGCTCATCCCCGAGGATCAGGACGACGTGCCGCTCTTTGAGCGCTTCTACAGCGGCGGCACGTCGTTCCGTGGCTTCTCGTTCCGCGGAATCTCGCCCCGGGGCATCATTGCCGGCACCAACCCGCCCGTCGTCGGCGCCGACCCCGTCGGCGGAACCTGGTCGCTCTTCAACGGGCTGCAGGTCGAGCAGCCGGTGTGGCGCGATGTCATCTCGGTGGTCGGGTTCATCGATTCGGGCACGGTCAACGCCTCGCGCTTCAACGTCAGCCAGTATCGCGTCGCGGTCGGTGGCGGCTTCCGGCTCTATCTGCCGATGCTGGGGCCCAACCCGCTGGCGTTTGACTTCGCGGTGCCGCTGCGTCGCGAAGAGTTTGACGAGAAGCGCATTTTCTCGTTTACGCTGGATGTCCCGTTCTGAGGTGCGCTGGGGTGGCCCGGGGGTACGGGGGGTACGGGGGGGGGCGGGGGGTGCTGTTTCCCCGCGCCGTGCGACTTTCGTGCGAGCAGGTGCTAACAATGATGTCACGACTCTCGCTCGCTCTCCGGCGTTGTTTGCGCCCGTAGCGGACCGACGACAGATTCACCGCCCCACCGGGGCCAGGAGCCCAACCATGATGTCCACACTGATGAACCGGAGCATGATCGCCGCGGCCCTTTTGATCGGCGGTGCCGGCCTGCTGATGGTCGGCCAGGCCACCGCTCGCAACAACGCCGCGATGTTCGCGCCGACCGCCCCCGTCATCGCGCTGGTCGATCTGCCGAAGGTCTTTGAAGCGCTCGACGAGCGTGGCGTGCGCGAGAAGGAGCTGATGGACAACGCGACCGCCAAGCAGGCCGAGCTGACGGCGCTGGGCAAGGAGCTCGAGGACGAGAGCCAGAAGGCCAAGGTCATCGGCAACATCAACCAGCAGCAGGCGGCGGTGATCAAGCTGCTGGAGAAGCAGGCCATGGCCAACGCCAAGCGCAGCGCGTACGACGCGCTGCTGGATCAACAACGCGCCGAGATCTTCAAGGCGCTGTACATGAAGGTTTCTGAAACGTCCAAGAAGATCGCCGAGATGCAGGGCTACACGATCGTCATGGCCGACGATCAGGGCCTGAACATCCCCTCGGGCGCCTCGACCGACGCGGTTCGCAGCGTGCTGGGTTCGCGCCGAGTGCTGTACGCCGCCAAGACCCACGACATCACCCAGGACATCATCAACCAGCTCAACATCGAGTTCAAGAGCGGCAAGCCCTGACCGGGAGTTGATGGTGGACGGTGCAAGTGAACACTCGCTGTCGCCCGCTGGGGGCGAAGCGGAGTCGTGGGGTACACGTTGGCAATGACAACCGGCGACATCGCGAAGCTGCTCGGGGCCCCGATCGACGGGCGCGATGACCTGCGCATCGAGCGGGTGGATTCGTTCGACAGCGCCGACGCCGGCGCGATCACGTTTATCCGCTCGGAGAAGTTCGCCCATCGCTGGGGCGAGTGCAGCGCAGCAGCGGCGTTGATCGCTCGCGGCGTCAAGACCGTTGGGCACGACCCGGCCACTCGGGCGATCATCGAGGTGGACGACGCCGATGTCGCGCTGACAAAGGTGCTGACCGCCCTGAGCCCCGACGAGCCCGCCAGGGCGCCGGGCATTCATCCCAGCGCCGTCATCGGGCCGGGGGCGAAGATCGACGCGGGGGCGTTCATCGGCCCGTTCTGCTCGATTGGCGCGGGCGCCAGCGTCGGCAAGGGCAGTGTGCTGATCTCTCACGTGAGCCTCGGCGATCACGTCAGCATCGGGAACAACACGACGCTTCACCCGCAGGTGACGATCTACGCGCGATGCCGCGTTGGTCACTCGGTGATCCTGCACGCGGGTGTTTCGATCGGTGCCGATGGATTCGGCTACCGACCCGATCCCGGTCAGGGCCTTGTGAAGCTCCCGCACAAGGGCATCGTCGAGATTCACGACCAGGTCGAGATCGGTGCCGGCTCGTGCGTTGATCGCGCGCGGTTTGGCGCGACGGTGATCGGCGTGGGCACCAAGATCGATAATCTCGTGCAAATCGGCCACAACTGCCGCGTGGGAAAGTTCACGGTGATTTGCGGATGCACGGGCATCGCGGGCTCGGTGACGATCGGCGATGGTGTGCAGATCGGCGGCAACTGCGGCATCGGCGACAATCTCACCATCGGCAACGGCGCAAAGATCGCCGGCAACGCGGCCCTGATGCACGATGTGCCCGACGGCCAGTCCTTTGCCGGTTATCCGGCGATGCCCGGTCGCGACTACATGCGGATGCTGTGGGCGATGAAAAAGGCCGCGGGACTTCGCTAAGAGGCTTGATCTCTGACCCTGGGCTGCGAACATCCAGACCTCCTTGGCCACGCACCTGCCATGTCGCACGCTGAACGCACCGGTTGAACTGGCCGGGCGCGGGCTCTTTACGGGCGTGCCGGTGAGCATGAGGGTGTTGCCTCGCGACGCGGCCGGGGTTGTGTTTCGGCTCGTTTCCGGCGCGCAGGGGCCGATTGAAGCACCCGCACTGACGGCGTATACGCGCCCGATCCCGGGCCAGCACTACACGCAGCTTGTCGCCGCGGCTCGGGAGGTGGGTGGCGCGGGCGGTGGCGAGCCGTCGGTGGTCGCGATGACCATCGAGCACGTCGTCGCGGCGCTCTTCGGCCTGGGCATCAGTCACGCGACGGTCGAGCTGGATCGCCCCGAGGTGCCGATGATGGACGGCTCGGCGCGCCCGTTGGTCGAGGCGATCCGCCGCGTCGGCGTTGCCGAGCTCCCCGATCAATCACGCGAGCCGATCGTGATCAGCGAAACCATCCGCGTTGGCGATGCGGACGCGTGGATTGAGGCCTCGCCCGTCCCCCACACCCCGGCCCCCCACCATCTCGCCGCTGCTTCACTGTCGGCCCTCGACACTGTGACGGATTTCGAGTATCGCCTCGACTATGGGCCCGACGCACCGATCCGACCATGGATGGAGCGGTTCATTCAGCATCACCAGACCGGCGATCTCGCGGAAGCCTCAGTCGAGTACTTTGCGACACAGATCGCCCCGGCGCGGACGTTCAACACGCTGGCGCAGGCCGAGGCGTTCCGGCGCGCGGGCCTGTTCCAGCACCTGACCTACGAAGACGTGCTGGTGATCGGCCCCGATGGCCCTGTCGGCACGGCCGAGCGATTCGAGGGCGAGCCAGCCCGTCACAAAGTCCTGGACATGATCGGGGACTTGGCCCTGGTGGGCCGGCCGATCTTTGGGCGCATCTGCGGGTATCGCTCCGGCCATTACCTGAACCACCGCATGGCGGAGGCCATCCTCGCGACGTTCGGATAATCGGGTCTTGTTTGTGTCTTCCTCGCTCGCGGCAGGTGTGAATCTGGGTTGTGCTGATGCCGACGCTGCGACCGACCGACATTGCGCATGCAACCTGGCCGAGCGGTACGGGGTACACCCTGACGCGGCGGTACCGGAGGTGCCTTGTGAATGTCCCCATGATCAGCATGAATCTTCGTCGTGATCAACGCGTCGGGTGCGGTGCGCTGGCGTCGGTCGGTCGTGGCCGCGGGCCCCGGCGCGCGATTCGGGCGTTCACGTTGATCGAACTGCTCGTGGTGATCGCGATCATCGCGGTGCTCATCGGGCTCCTGGTGCCGGCGATGGCGGGGGTGCGGGCCTACGCCCGCAATGTCAAGTGCCAGACGAACCTCCGCTCGTTTGGTCAGTCGTTCCAGATGTACCAGAACAACTACAAAGATCTGCTCCCGAACGTCCGGCCGTTTTACGACCCGGCGATCGCCAGTTCGAGCGATCCGGCGTTGCTTGACATCCTCGCGGCGTACATGGACGTCAACCCGCCGAAGCGCGAGAACCCCGACGACCCCGAGAGCAAGTACATCCCCGTCGATCCGTTCTTCTGCCCCAGCGATCGCAAGCCCGAAGACGAGGCGGGCCTGAGCCTGGGCATTTCCTACGAATACTGGCCCGGCATGATGATGGTGTTCGCCGAGGGGCCGCTGCTGGGTGATAAGTCCAAGGCGCAGCGTCTGGTCAGCAACTACTGGCGCAACGGCACCAACATCCCCGTGCTCAGCGACGCCAAAGCCTGGCACGCGCTGGGCGGCAACAAGGGGCAGAACGGCCTGTTCTACGGCGACTGGCACGTCGGCGAGGTTGATATCTCGCCCCGTGAGCAGGTCGAGAACTCGGTGCCGCAGGTGCCGGTGATTCCTCCAACTCCCCCCACCCCCCCCACCCCCCCCGCTCCTCCTGGCCCCTGAGTCACCGCCGCGCGTTGATCGTTTACTCTGCTTTGAATCGAGCACACCATGAGCATGGCCAACTTCAAACTCCAGTCCCGGCGCAGCGGCTTTGGGCGATTGCGCGAGCAGCTCGCGGCACTGAGCGAGCGCCTCGACAGCCGGCGCACCCGCGCCGTGGTCGGGTGCGTGGTGGTTGCGCTGGCCATCGGTGGCGGCGTGTGGTACTACGTGGCCACGCGCCCGATGGCGGTTCCGAAGGTGCTGGTGGATGATCTGGAAGACTCGCTGAACTTCATGCTGTTGAGCGATGAGTTCAATCGCCTGCCGCTGAAGCAGCGCCGCGATCTGCTGAAGGATCTGGTTGCTCGCATGAAGGGGATGGACTCGGGCGATTCGGCGCTGATGGCGTCGTTCGCGGCGGGAATCATGGGCCCGGCGCGGGCGCAGCTCCAGAAGAACGCCGAGAAGCTCATGGTCGATCAGTGGGACGAGTTCGCCCGCGACTACACCAGCGTGCCCAAGGCCAAGCGCGGCGAGTTCCTCGACAAGTCGCTCGTCGAAATGACCAAGATGATGGAGGACATCGGCGGCTTCACCCTTCCGGTCAAGGAAGAGGATCGGCCGGCGATGGCCAAGCGCGACGCCAAGCGCAACCAGGAGCGCAACGGCGCGCGCGTGACCAAGCTTGATGACAACATGGCGATGGGTGCCGCGGGCGCGGTGGTTCGCAGCAGTGAGCTGGCCTCGCCCAAGCAGAAGGCCCGCATGTCGCTGCTCATGCGCGACATGACCCGCCACCTGCGTGGCGAAGACGTGGACAGCGGCAAGCCCATCGAGCCGCCGCCTGCGCCGGAAGACAAGGACAAGGACAAACAGCCTAAGCCCGAGCAAGACCCGGCAACGGATCCGAACCAGGATCCGAATGTTGACCCCAACGCACAGCCTGCGTCTCCGCCATCGCCCGCGCCGGGCACGCCGCCGGCGGGCCCCGGATAATGCGAGCGGTACTCGGTTGCGAGTGATCGGCGCGTATTGAATAGCGTGGTGGAAACGAGTCGCGAAGATCGTCTGGATCGCTTGCTGAAGAAGGCGCGATCGCTGTCAAGTGTGCCCGGCGTGTACCTGATGAAGGACGCTCAGGGCACGGTTGTCTATGTGGGCAAGGCCCGCACGCTGCCGGATCGTGTCTCGAGCTATTTCGTCCCCTCGGCGGATCTGGGCTTCAAGAAGCAGCCGCTGCTGGATGTTGTCGAGGACTTTGACGTCATCGAGTGCGAGGGCGAGTGGGAGGCACTGCTCACCGAGAGCCGGCTGATCAAAGACCTGCGCCCCGCGCCGAAGTTCAACGCACGCCTCAAAGACGGCAAGAGCTTCCCGTACCTGGTCATCACCCAGAACGAGGACTACCCGCGCGTCTTTGTCACGCGGAACCCCAGCGGCGCCGGCGACGAGACACTGACGCGGCTGCTCAAGTCGGCGAAGGTCTACGGCCCGTTTACCAACGTCGGCGCGCTGCGCGAGGCGGTGCAGCTCTTGCAGAGGGCGTTCAAGTTTCGCACCTGCTCGATTGATATTGTCGCGGGCGATCCGAGGAACAAGTTCTTCCGGCCTTGCCTGCTCGCGGCGATCGATCAGTGCACCGCGCCGTGTGCCGAGCGCATCGGCGTTGAGGCGTATGGCGCCGATGTGCAGCGATTCGCGCGGTTCATCTCGAGCAAGCGCTCGGCGATGCTCCGCGAGCTGCGCAGCGAGATGGATGCCGCGAGCGGGCTGATGCAGTACGAACGCGCCGCGGCCCTTCGTGACCAGATTCGATCGATCGAGAAGCTGGATGAGCGGGCACAGGTCGCCGAGGGCTGGCAGCCCGAGACCGAGATCGCGGCCCTCGACCCGGCCAAGGGATGCGCCGCGTTGCAGAAAGTCCTGGGCCTTGAGCGGGGCGTGCGCTGCATCGAGGGGATCGATATCGCACACCTGCAGGGCGGGCAGACGGTGGGCAGCAAGGTGTGCTTCGTCGATGGTCGGCCGTTCAAGGAGGAATATCGGCGGTACAAGATCCGCTCGGTGGCCAACGACGACTACGCGTCGATCCGCGAGGTGGTGTCGCGTCGGTATCGTGATGCGGGCGCGGGGCAGGAGTTGTTTCCGGATGTGATCATGATTGATGGAGGGCTGGGGCAGCTTCACGCCGCGGAGGAGGCGCTGGCGCAACTGGAGATCCAGCCGCCGATGGTGATCAGCCTGGCGAAGAAGGAGGAGTTGATCTACGTGCGCGCCCGCAGTGAGCCGATCCGTTTGGCGCGGACCAACGCGGCGTTGCGGCTTGTCCAGAGCGTGCGCGACGAGGCCCACCGCTTCGCGCAGTCGTATCACCATTTGCTGCGGAAGAAGGAAATGCTTGAGTGAGCCGTCAGCCGTCAGCCTTCAGCAAGAAGCTGAAAGCTCAAAGCTCAAAGCTCAAAGCTCAAAGCTCAAAGCTCAAAGCTCAAAGCTCAAAGCTCAAAGCAGCAAATAGGAATCGAGCACGATTGCCGATTCCCGTTGTCTTCCGCGCCCTCGGCCCTCAAAACTCGGCCCTTCCCCACCCTCACGGCCTCGGCATCGGGCTCGGCGAAATCGTCTGCGGCTGCATCTGTTGGCGGTTGCTGGGGTCCATTTGCACCAGCGGCTTGTCGGGCATCGGCGTGGCGACCTTCTTGAGGATCGCCGACGCGGCGTCGGGTTCGATTGCTGAGAGCACTGCGACCACGGCGTCGGCCAGCGCGGCGTCGTCTTTGGCGCTGGTGATGGCGGGCTCAAGGGCGCTGGCGGCGCTCAGGTCGCCGGCCGCGGTGCGGACAGTGGACCACTGCTTGCCGGCGTCCACGAGCATCCGGTTGAACTCGCGATTGAACTCCAGGCACGAGCGCGGCACGTTGGCCCGCGCGAACGACACCAGCGACAGGTTGAAGTCGCCCCGGCCCTTGATGCTCTCGTTGACCTCGGCGGTGATCGCGTCAACGTACGCCCGGGACGCATCGGCGATCGCCTTCTGCTCTGCGGAGGTGATGCCGCCGCCCTCGGCCATGAACGCCGAGTACGACTTGCTCATGATCAGCAGGTTGTTCATCAGCGTGCGGGCGCGGACCAGACGCGATGAGTCTTCCGTCGTGTTGATGTCGCGAACGGTCGCGCGGAGCGAGATCGCGTCCTTGGGGTTCTTGACGATCAACGCATCCTGGTGGGCCCGCCGCTCCATCGTCAGCAGCATCCGGCGCTCGATCGTCGAGGGATCCAGCTCGATCATCGACATCGCGGCCTCTTCGGTCGGCACCGTGAGGCGGATGACCTTGCCCGCAGCGTCGCGCTTGATCAGGTCTGGCGTCTTCACCGCTGGCGCGGGCGCCGGGGCTGGCATCTGCGGCGCGGCGGGGGCGGGCGTTGCCGCCGGCGCGGGGGCCGGCATGGGCGTGACGCTCGGCTGGAGCGGCGGGGGCGTGTAGGCCGGGGACTTCTTCGGGGCCTCGGGCACGGTGGGCACGAGCTGAGCGAGACAGAGCGAGCCACCGGCGGACGAGATCAGGGCGATGGCCACGAGCGAGCGAGCGAGGGGCATAGCGAGCCTTTCAGCGGATGAGGGGGCGTCAGAGGGAGGCCGCGCATCGTGGGGATGCCGGCGAAGATCTCTTGATCGGCACGAAACGGGGTCAGTTCTACTCTCGATCACGTCGGCAGGTTCACGGGCATGAGCACGTAGAGGAAATCCGGCCCGGCCTTGAGCACGCCGGGCTTGTTCGGGGCCTTGAACTCGATCATGATCTCCGGCTCGTCCAGGGCCTTGAGCACGTCCGAGAAGAAGTGCGGGTTGAAGCAGATCTCAAGGTCCTCGCCCTCGTAGCCCGCGAGACCCAGGTCGATCTCGGAGTCACCCAGTTCTGGTGCGCGGCTGGAGAGCTTGACGCTCTTGTCCTTGGCGCTGAAGGCCATGCGGATGCCGCGGGACTCTTCGTTGGTGAGCACGGAGGCCTGGCGCACGGCGGAGATGAGCTCGTCGCGCGATGCGGTGGCCTTCTTGTCCTGGTCCTTGGGGATGACGTCGTCGTAGGGAGGGAACGCGCCCTCGACGAGTGTGGAGCTCAGCACGGCGCGAGGCGGGAGCGAGGCCTTGGGCTCCTTGCCTTCCTTCGCGTCCTTCTTGGCGTCCTTGGCGTCGGAAATTTCCGCGTCATCGAAGGCGAAGAAGATCCGGTTGTCGGTGATCGCGACGCGCACCGCGGACTCGGGGTTGCCGGCCAGGCGCGTGAACAGCGAGAGCGCCTTGGTCGGCACGATGCACGAGACCGGCGTCTCGGAAGCGACCTTGACGGTCGCGCGGCAGAGGGCCAGGCGACGCCCATCGGTGGCGACCATTTCGATCTTCTTGCCGTCGCGCTTCAGGAGCACGCCGTTGATCGCGTAGCGCGAGGTTTCCTTGGCCGTGGCGAACATCGTGCGGTTGATGAGGCGCAGGAGCGTGCCGACGGACTGGGCAAACTGCGAGCGGGCGTTGGCGACGCCGGTGGACGGGTTGAACGCCGGGACCGCGGGGTAGTCCGCCGCGTTGAACGCGAAGACGCGGAAGCGGCTGTGCTGCGCGCGAATGTGGCAGGTGTCGTTGTCGAGTTCGAGCGTGACGGTCTTCTCGCGCTGATCAAACGCCTGGATGATCTGCCGGAGCTTTTCGGCGGAGATGACTGCGACGCCGGGCTGGGCGATGTCCACCTGCGTGAGGTTGAGCTCAAGCGAAGTGTCGGCATCGGTGCCGGTGATCTGCAGGTAGCCGACGCCGCCCTGCTTGGTGGCGTTGAGCTTCAGGCACGACAGCGCGGGGGCCGGCGTTCGAGCGGGCACAACCGCCGACATCAGGTTCACGGCTTCCAGCAGGGCATCACGGGCGCAGATGATCTTCATAGCGGACCAGTTTATCACCCGCCGGGGACTCGCGGCGGGCAATCGGGCAGGTGACGGCAGGTGACAGGGGCGGGGGCGGGCAGCCGGCGACCCCGGAAAACGCCAAGGGCCCACCTTGCTCAGGCGGGCCCATGTGATCAGTCTTGGTTGCGGCAACCCCGCGGCGCGTGGCCTACGGGCAGCCGTTGAAGTAGAGGCTGAAGAAGCAGTTGTAATCGGCCTCGGTGACGCCGTTGTTGGGGACGTTGGGAGCGGCGGGGAGGGGGTTGCCCTGGTCGTCGGCGATGTCGCAGGAGGGTGAGGCGGTGAAGAAGGCGTTGAAGAAGTGGTTGTAATCGCCTTCGGTGACGCCACTGTTTGAGCCGGAGGTTGGCAGAGGCAGGCCGGCGTCGTCGGCGATGTCGGCGACGGAGCAGGGGCAGTTGGCGGAGAAGACGAAGATGTCGCTCGCCACCGAGCTCAGCTTGCCTCCGAACTGGAGGAGCACTTCGTCGCCCGAAGCCGGATGAGGCCGGTACGCCAGGAGGCCGCTTGCGGAGACGAGGCTCGTGAGCGGAGAGCCGAGCCCGTACCAGCGGCCGCCGCTTGCGATGGAAGCGCGGTAGTTCCAGGGAGACGAGCCGAAAACCGAGTTCCGCTGAATGTTTGCTTGCGGCACCGGTGAGATGATCGCTGACGCGGGCAGCGGTCCGCTCCCGTCGAAGTCCCAGGTCGTCATCTGCGAGTCAGAAATCGATGAATTTCGCGGTCGAAATCCAAGCCCCGCACTCGTGACGGCGTCTTGCGAAAAGCGCTGAAACAGATTTCCGCCTGCCTCGAGCGCCGACTGCGACACGGGGGCGTCGAACAAGAAACTCGGGCTCGACGACGGCGTTCTATCAACGGCGAGAGCCGATCCAAAGCTCGGTGAACTGAGCGACGTCCACGGCACGCTCTCCCAAGTCGCCGGGTCAGTCGTTGTCGCATCAAATCGGTGCAGTCCGCCCGCGTTGATATAGAGCCGTGCCGGAGAGCCGCCGGGCCCGTCGGCGTCAAACGTGACGAGCGGGCTGTACGAGTTGAATACGCGAGAAAACGCGCCCAGACGGCGCCACGTCGAGCCCACAAGCACCGACGGGTTCTGGTTGAAAGCGCCGTCGTTTGTCAATGTGTACGTGCTCAGGAGCGTTGGCAGGCCCGGCCCCTCAGCGTCAGGATCGAAGCTCTCAAGCGTGTTGCGAATCGTGGCGGCGCCAGCAGCAACCGTCGTCGGGAACTCGTTCCAAGTTTGCCCATCGAGCACGAACAGCTTCTGAAACTCACCGCTGCGTGTCGCAAGCCGCGCATAGGTCGGCGGCTGCGGGCCGGGGCCGTCGAAGTCGTGGACGACGACTGAGCTGCTCGTATCGGCCAGCGGGGTGCCGATCGTCTGCCACGACCCGTTCACCAGCTTCGCCACCGAGCCGATGAATCGGTTGCCCGCGTAGTTGAAGCTGCCCGCGGCGTGAAGTCGGAGCACGCCGGTCTCATCCGGCAGCAATCGGAGTTCAAAGACCCGCGCGGCGGCGCTGCTGATCAGTTGCGAGGCGAGCGGGCGCGTGTTGCTTCCATCAAACGCGATCGCAGGAATCGGATCCACAGCCGGGTCGTTCCGGCGTCCACGGCTAAAGATGATCTCGGGCGGGTTGCCCCCGGCGCCGTCGAAGTCGACCGTCGTCGGAAGTGGCGCGAACCACGAATAGCTAAAATCCGACGCCGGGAAAGCTTGCCACGCCTGCCCGACAAGCATCGCGGTGCGATTCAGGCTGAGGTTGTCAACCGTTGAAAAACTGCCCTCGATCACGAGTCGCGGACGAATTGACGAGAGGTTGTTCTGCGGGATCGAGACGATTCGCACGGCGCTGCTGACGTCCACGGTCACGGTCAGCCCGGCACCAAACGGCAGCCACTGATCCTCTTGGAGATATGCCAGCCCCGCGGGTCCGGTCTGCGAGCCGACGCGGAACTGGCCGGCGATGATGAGCGTTTCGCCAAGCGGCCCCGCGCCGTCGGGGTCAGCGATCACGGCGCTGGTGACGGTCGGCGTTCGCGTTGATGTCAAGCCGAAGAGCGAGTCTCCGAGCGTGCTCCAGCTCACCCCGTCGTACGCCGCGATGCCCCGGATGACGAACCCGTTCGTCACTGTCGAAGTCGGCCCGGCGAGAACGAGGCGCGACGGGATTTCACCCCCGGGCGCGTACTCAAACAGTTGAAAGTTCGAGAATCCTTGATTGCTCGGAGGCGCCAGCGGTGTCACGACTTCGGAGATTCCGGCTCGCAGACGGCGAAGCCCAGTGACACCGCTGCCGCCGGCTTCAATGTGATAGAACTCGCGCGGCGCAGGCCCGCCTGGGCCGTCGGCGTCGAACGTTGCGAGGTTCGCGATACTCACGCGCGTGTTCGGCGTCAGGCTTGCCACCATCGCGAACTCGGTGCCCGTCCACCGATACAGCACGGGGGTCATGTCCGCGGCAAATTCCCTTGTCGTCGCGTACAGCGCCTTGCCCGTGCCATCGGGCGATTCGACGACCCACAGCGTGGTCCCGCCGCCAAACTCCGGCGGCGTCGGAACGGGAACCCACGTCGTTCCGTTCCAACGGATGACCGGCGTCGTCGGCTGCCCGTTGAGGTAGATTGATTGGGTTGTCGCCAGCACGGTTTCGCCGTCGGGCCCCGCGCCATCGAGGTCGAACGTGACGAGCGAGATCAGACTCCCCGCACCTCGCAGCGTCTCACCCAGCCCCGCCTGCTCAAAGGTCTTCCATTGAGCGCAGGGGGCAAAGAGGGAGTTTTGGGCCAGGGCCGGAGCCGCGGTCAGCACGATCGCAGTTGTGCAAAGCACGGCCGCGCGTGCCGTGGCGGCCAGCGTCTGGTGAATCGAGAGAACGCAGGAAGGTCGAACGGTCATGGTGGTCTCCTCGGGCGCGGCTGTGCTGCGCCCGGATGTAACAGGTGCCGATGTCGAGTTTGAGCGTGATGTTCTTCTCACGCTGATCAAAAACGTTGCTCAGGCGGGCCCGTGTGATCAGTCTTGGTTGTGACAACCCCCCGCGGCTGTGTCGCTTACGGGCAGCCGTTGAAGTAGAGGCTGAAGAAGCAGTTGTAATCGGCCTCGGTGACGCCGTTGTTGGGGACGTTGGGCGCGGCGGGGAGGGGGTTGCCCTGGTCGTCGGCGATGTCGCAGGTTGGCGAGGCGGTGAAGAAGGCGGTGAAGAAGTGGTTGTAGTCGCCTTCGGTGACGCCGTTGTTGGGCCCGGTGCCTGGGAGTGCGTTGCCCTGGTCGTCGGCGATATCGGCGACGGAGCAGGGGCAGTCGGCGGAGAAGACGAAGATGTCTTGAGCAAACGACGCGAACCGCTTTGTTCCATAGAACTGAAGGATGACTTCGCGAGTGGAGCCCGCGTCTGGGCGGTAGACGAACAGCCCATTGCCCGTGGAGCTGGTGTTTCGCGCACCGAGCCCAAACCACCGGCCATCACTCAGGATCGACGCACGATACCTCCAGTTGTTCTCTCCGCCACCGAAGCCATCCGCGGGCATATTGGCAGTGAAGACGGGTGAAACGATGGGGCGCGAGGCGGCGGGGCCGTCGCCGTCCGAGTCCCACAGGTCAATCGTTGCTTCAGACGCAGTCGACGTGGTTCGGTAGCCCAGAACGCTGCTCGAAAAGGCGCCAGCGGAGAACTGACGGATCGGCGACCCTGAAGAGGACGACCGCTGGGAGCTGCCATCAAACATGAGGGCGGGCGTGGCCGCCGGCGCGGCGCGGTTGACGATCAACCCGCTCCCGAAAGCCGGCTGGCTGAGTCGCGTCCACGGCGAAGAACCCCACTGCGCGGGATCCGTGCCGTTGGGCTCAAAGCGATGGAGTCCGCCAGCGTTCATGTAGAGGCGACGCTGGTCAGGGCCGGGGCCGTCAGCGTCCCAGATGGCAAACTTGCTGAGCGTGTCGTTCCCGGTTGGGGACACGCCAAGAGGCCGCCAGACGCCGTCAACCAGCACGCCCGGGAACGGGTTGAAAAGGCCGGTTGTCGCGGCGTAGGACGCCAGCAGCACGGGCGCACCGGGCCCCTGATTGTCCGGATCCCAAGATTCAAGTGTTGTGAGAATGCTGAGGTTGCTGGACGCCGGCGTTGTGGGGACCAAGGTCCACGTCTCGCCGTTGAGCGCGAAGAGCGAGCGAGCGGGCGAGCCGTTTCCAAGTGCGACGTATTTCTCGGGCTCCGGGCCGCTGCCATCGAGGTCATGTCGCACGATCGATGTGAACGTATTGGAGAATGGCGTACCCACCGACTCCCACGATCCGTTCACGAGCCTGACGACCGGGGCGACGAGTCGGTCGCCCGCGTAGACGAATTCGCCTGCCGCGTGCAGGCGTTGCACGCCCTGGTCGTCGGCGAGCATGCGCAGTTCAAGGACGTTTGCCGCGCCGCCGACGAACTGACCCCGAAGCGGCTGTCGCGACTGGCCATCGGACGCGATGACGATGTCCTTGTGCTCAGAAAGCGTGGCCGGGGCCAGCCTGTTTGAAAGGGCAACGAACGGCGCTTGTGGTCCGCCGAGATCGGCGTCGAACGCCGCGATCGGTGACGGCGGGAAGACGGACGGCGATGCCAGTGGCGATTCCTGCCAGGTCTGGCCGACCAACTGGGCGACGGATCGGGCCGGAACGCCGTCAACGCTTGTGAAGTAGCCGATGAGCACGGCGCGCGGGCGAGTGGTTGATTCGTTGTTGGCGGGAATGGGTACCAGTCGGATCGCGCCGACTGAAGACGAGCCCACCAAGCCACTGCCAAGCGCGACCCACTGCTGACCCTGCAAGTACGCGAGTCCGAGCGGTCCCGCCAGTGAGCCAACGCGGAAGTAGCCCGAAATCGTGAGCGATTCTGGGAGTGGTCCCGGGCCGTCAGGGTCAAACATCGTCGCGTCGGAGACGGCCGGACCCGAGGTCTCGGTTGTGCCAAAGAGCGTGTCGCCGATGGCCTCCCAGAGCGTGCCGGTGAACGCCGCGATCCCGCGGAAGTTCGCGATCGAAGAACTCGTACCCGAGCCCGAGAGAATGAGGCGGCGTTGCTGACCATCGGCGGAGACGTACTCGAACAGCCGCGGCGCGGACATCGATATGGTCGACACGACATCGCGCTGGCTGTTTCGGATGCGGAAGAGCAGCGCGGACGAGCCGGACTCGACAAAGTACAACTCCCGCGGCTGGGGCCCGGGTCCGTCGGGATCGAAACTCGCGATCGACGCAAGCGAGTTGGCCCCCGTCGTCGGCGCGGCCGCGAACAACACGAACTCCGAACCGTTCCAGCGAGAGACCCTGAGCTGAGGGCTCGTTCCGAACAGCGACTCGGTAGCGAAGAGCGATCTTCCCGTGCCGTCGGGCGATTCGATGACCCAGAGGTTGATCGTGCCGGACGAAGTCTGAAGCCCGGGCAAGGGCACCCAAGCCTCGCCGGTCCAGCGCATCAATGAGGGCACCGGCTGGCCGTCGATCGACGCCGACCCGAAGACCGACGCCAGCAGCGACTCGCCCTGCGGGCCCGGGCCATCAAGATCAAAGGCCACCATCGATGTGATGCTGCCTTGTGATCGCAGCGTCTCACCCAGGCCCGCCTGCTCAAAGGTCTTCCATTGGGCGCAGGGGGCAAAGAGGGAGTTTTGGGCCGGGGCCGGCGCAGTCAGGATCGACAGCGCCAGGGCGCTGGCACATGCCGCGAGCAGCCGCGTGGGCGTGGTGACAGCCGGGCGGGGGGGGAGGACGCTCAGTTTTTCGGTGGTCATCGTGGGCTCCGTGGGCGCGGCGGCGTTGACGCACGAGGCAATCTTTGCCGCCGGAGTGTCCGGCTATTCGCCCCGCCGCTCTGCGGGGTTCCGCGGCGCGCTCGGAACAACGCAACCTTGGCCGAGTGTTCGGCACTTTGCGCGATGGACCCCGGTTGATCCACTGGCCCGGCGCGGCCAGCGCGGGCGCTTTGCCAGCATGAGAACTCGCGGCGCGGTCCGCGGCTGGCGCTTCGCACGATGATGGGTCGGGCGATCGTGGGCCTTGGTGTGTGCTGGGGGGTGGCGATTGCGGGTGTGGTCCGTGACGATCGCGCCGGGCGGACGTGCGGGCGACTGGCGGCGAGGCGCCGTGCGATCACTTTCGGCCCCTGCTCGGGAGGGTTTCTCCGGGCGCGGGGCGATTTTTCACCCGTTGCCCAGAGGCCCTGCACCCGCGGAAACCGTCTTGACGTAGAGTGTGGCTTACGCTACAACTCTCTTCCAGCCAAGGAGTTCCGAATGAAGCGCCAGCGAGTTTTGATGAGCACGATGATCCTGACCGGCGGCCTGTTCCTGCTTGCCGGCGGTTGCCAGACTCGCTCAGAGGAGCAGCTTGGCGATCTGCGCTTCAACCCCGCGCCGGAGATGGCGACGCTCCAGCAGACCGAGGAGCAGGCCGAGAACGCCGCGTTCCAGACGTTTGACCACAACTGGCGGGCGATGCGATCGGACATGGGCCGGCTGCTGCTGACTGATCGCCCGTCGCGCCTGGGCATCGAACCGATCCGCTGATCAACGAGCCGGTACCCTCTGGCCTCATCGCGCCGCCAAAGCGCGATTCGGCCGCCTGCGCTCTCGTGGCGAGTTCGCGCGGGGCAGGCGTGCATCGCGGCGACTTCGATCCTCGAATGTCGCACCTTCAGAAAACGAAACAGGCCCGCGATCACGAGGATCGCGGGCCTTGTTTTTCAAGCGTCGCGGGCGATGCCCGATGCGAGCGGCGGCGAAGCGTGCCCGTCGCATCGCGATCGGTTGCCCGAGCGGAACAATCACACGGAGGTGTACTGGCCGCGCGAGACCTTCTTGAACTTCGACCGGTTGGCCAGGAGGGCCTGGTTCACGATCGTGCGGAACGAGGGGCTGGTGGTTTGGTAACCGGCCTTCTGCACGGCTTCGGAGACGTCGGTCACCGACATCGTCTTGCCCTTGAGGACCGCGTGGAGCGACTCGACGAGGCTCATTTCGTTCTTGGGGCGCTTGCGCGTGCCGCCGGCCTTGGTCAGGCCGCCGCCGCCGCGAACGCTACCGCCAGCGGCAACGATCGCGGCATCGATCTCGGCGAGGCTCGCCAGCAGCTTCGAGCGCTTCTTCATGAGCTTGCCGACGCCGCGCTGGCGACGACGGATCTCGCTGTTGATTTCAGCGATGGACAACTTTGCAAGAGCGGAGGTTCGAGCCATGGAGACCTTTCCAGAGTGGAGATGGTGGGCACATCGCAAGACATATGAGCGATGTTGACGACAACGACCCCAACCCCTCTTCCGAAAGGAAGAAGGAACATTACCCCGCAATAGGGACTGGGACAAGCACCGAGTAACTTTACTTTCGCAGCCTGCGCTTTCCGAGCGGCGGCGATGTTCGTATGCTGTACGCAAATCACACCGGCGACACGATCGCCCGTGAGGCCCCGATGAACGCAGCACCCCGCTTGATCTTGCATGTCGACATGGACGCGTTCTTCGCGTCTGTCGAGCAGCGCGACGACCCTGATTTGCGGGGGGTTCCGGTGCTGGTTGGTGGCGCATCGAAGTCGCCCAGTTCGCGCGGCGTCGTGACGACCGCCTCCTACGAAGCCCGCGTCTTCGGCTGCCGCAGCGCGATGCCGATGGCCCAGGCCCTGCGACTGTGCCCCCACGCGATCGTCAAGCCCGTCCGCATGACGGTGTACAGCGACGTGAGCCGGCGAGTGATGGAGATTCTCTCGCGCCACGCGCCGATCGTGCAGGTTCTGGGCATCGATGAGGCGTTCCTTGATTGCTCCGGGCTGGAGCGCCTGCAGCCCGGCGGCGGCCCCGCGATCGCCGCGGCGATTCGCCGGGATATTCGTTCACAACTCAACCTCCCGGCCACGGTCGGGATCTCGTGTAACAAGTTCCTGGCCAAGGTCGCCAGCGATCTGGGCAAGCCCGACGGCGTGCGACAGATCGCGCAGGCCGACGCGCCGCGGGTGCTGGCGCCGCTGGATTGCGGCGTCTTGATGGGCGTTGGGCAGAAGACCGCGACGAAGCTCCAGTCGCTCGGCATTCACACGGTGGCGCAGCTCCTGAGTGCCGAAGACGCGCTGCTGGCGCATCACTTCGGCGACATGGGCCGGCACTGGAAGCGGCTGGCTCAAGGCGACGACGACCGGCCCGTTCACGTCTCTGGCGAGCGAAAGAGCATCGGCAGCGAGCGGACATTCGGCCAAGACGTCGCCGATGACAAAGTTCTTCGAGCCACGCTCATGGCCCAGGTCGAGAAGACCAGTCGGCTCCTTCGTGAACGAGGCACCCACGCCCGGGTCGTGACCGTGAAGCTCCGCACCGGCGACTTCACGACCGCGACGCGCTCGCAGACGCTCCCGATGCCGACGAGCAACACGCGCGAGCTCTGGCTCGCGTGCGAGTCCCTGTTCATCGAGTTTCGAAGGACCAATCGCGCGCCGCTGCGCCTCATCGGCGTCAGCCTCGGCGGCCTGGACGAGGGCGCGCAGCTCGAACTGTTTAGCTCGCCACCGGCAAGCTCGCGCGCGGAGCGAACGGATGTCGCCGCGGACGCGGTGTCTGAGCGATTCGGACCCGGCGCGATCCGTCGCGCTGGCGCGATGGATCGTCCAGGCTGAAGTGATCGTGCTCAGGCGGCGCGACGCGAGTCAAACTTCAGGCCGATCTCGTACTCGCCCTCGTTCGGGCCGGCGATGCAACGCACAACCGTGCAACCACGGCTCGGCACGGGCAGACCCGCCGGACAAATCATGACCTTCGTTCCCGTCTCCACCATCGTTGTCGTCCGAGCGCCCAGGCCCGTCGCCGAGCTATCGGTAATCTCCAGCGGCATCACGCCCACGCGCCCTTCCATACCCGTGAACACCGCCGTCACGCGTGACTCGACGATGTTCCGCGGCATCCTGCGACGCTCCATCCGAAGTTGGTCCGTCTTGAACCCCGGGGTCGAACGCTGTCCAAGCACATCACTGGTCTTCAACTGGCTCATGGCGACGCCTCCTTGCGATCGGCGAGCAGAACGCCCGCACGGCCTCATTGCATCCATCGGCCCGAGAATCGGCCGAGTTGAGCCCGCCGCCACGCTTCGCCTCACGAGCCCCCATCCGCACGCGACTTCGCGTCGCTCACCCGGCGATCGTCGGCAAGTGTTAGGATGACCCTATGGCAACGCCAACTGATCCGCTCCCGCAAGGCTCGCACGCTCCGGCCACTCCGCCGCCGGCGAACGCACATTCATCGCCCCGCGGGCCCGCTTCAAGCCCGCCGGCGCCGGAAGAGCGACCGGATTTGCCGCGCATGGCCGGGCCGGATCCGGTCGGTCCCGCGGCTCTGCTGCAAGCTCCCTGGAGATTGGACTATCTCCAGGCCTTGTCCGAAAGCGAGCGCCGTGCAGAGGCGGACAAACGCCCGAAGGCTCCCTCGGGCTCGTTTCTTGAAGACTACTGGCTCGCGCCGGCGAAGGACATTGACAACCACGTCATCGTCCGATCGCCCCACGGCATGGTGCTGCTCAACGCGTACCCATACTCCAACGGCCACCTGCTCGTGGCGCTCGGTGAGCCGCGGGCGCGACTGTTGGACTACTCAGCGCCGCAGCGACGGCGACTCTGGATGCTGACCGACCTGGCGACGGATCTTGTGGAGCGCACGCTGGAGTGTCAGGGGGTGAACATCGGGATTAATCAGGGGCGCGCCGCGGGCGCGGGCGTGCCGGGGCATTTGCATGTTCATGCGGTGCCGCGCTGGGGCGGGGATACGAACTTCATGGGCGTGGTGGCGCGTGTGCGTGTTATTCCCAGCTCGCTGACGGCGATGCGGGAGCGATTCGCAGTGACGTGGGCGGCGGTGCGACCGCAGTGGGAGAGTCTCATCGGCGAGTGAGCGTGTGGCGTAGCGGTCGTTGACTGGATGGGCAGCGCCGCGAGCCAACGCCCCCCGCTGGCTCGCGGACTCGCCGTCTCCCCCGCTGCGCGGGGGAGAGTGGCGAATCGTGCGGGCTCGTTGGTGCAAGCGAGCCACCGGCGGGCTTTACTTCAGATCGAAGATCAGGATGTCGCTCTCGCCGGCGCCGCCCGTGAGTGTCAGGCGGCTCTCGGCGCTGACCGCGGCTCCGTCGCCCTCGCTGAGCGAGATGCCGTTGATGGAGATCCCGCCGCGCATCACTTGGACCCACGCGCGCCGATCGGGCGGCAGATCGAGCGCGACGCTCTTGCCCTCGTGCAAGACGCCGGTGTAGAGCTTGGTGTCTGAGGTCCAGCGGATGCTGCCCGAAGCGCCGTCGGGCGAGGCGATGAGCTGGAGCGTGTCGGCGCGGGCCGCGGGGTCGTACTTCAGCTCGTTGTACGTCGGCGTCGCGTCGATCGCGTTCGGCACGACCCAGATCTGGAAGAAGTGCGTCGGCTCGGTTTGTGAGGGATTGAACTCCGAGTGGGTCACGCCGCGCCCGGCGGACATGTGCTGCACATCGCGCGGGCCGATGACGCGGGCTGTGCCGGTGGAGTCCTTATGGGCCAGGCCGCCGGAGAGGACGTACGAGAGAATCTCCATGTTCTGGTGATCGTGGGGCGAGAAGCCCCGCCCCGGGCCGACGCGATCATCATTGATGACGCGCAGAGCGCCGAAGCCCTCGAACGCCGGGTCGTAGAACCGGCCGAAGGAGAAGGTGTGGCGGGAGTCGAGCCAGCCGAGCTTGGTGCTGCCGCGTGCGGAACTGGGGCGAACGGTGATCATGGGTGGTCCTTTCGTGGTCGGGTCTGCCGGCACGCGCCGGCGGAGATATAGATGCGGCAACAATAGTTGTTGTTACGACAAAACGCCCAGCCCGGTGTCGCCGCTTTGCCCGGCGGCGCAGCCGGTCGATCACCGAACTCCGCTCGATCGCCCCTGTTACTTCGCAACGCGGGCAGTTCCCTCGCCCGCGATCATCGCGCACACCGCGGCCCGATGCCAGCTCGAGAGCGACGGCTGATTCAGCAGCGCCGTCTCGGTCATCCAGGCCACCTCATACCCCGGCTCACACCGTACCGGCCACGCCGGATCGACCGCCTCGCCCACGAAAAACCACGCGATCAGGCGCGACGGTGCCTCCAGCCGCACCGCCCGGCGCAGCCGCAGCGCCGCGATCCGCTGCTCATCCCACCCCAGCTCCTCAGCAAGCTCGCGTGCGATGCACCGCTCGGGTGACTCGCCCGCCTCTCGCGCGCCGCCGAAGCACGTCAGACGGCGCGCGTGATAGATCGAGTGGGCCGGACGGCGCTCGATGAGATACCGCGCGGCAGCATCTCGCAGGATCGCGCAGCAGTACTCCGGGGCTTCAAGGTCGATCTCGCTCATACTTCGCCCACTGGCCGTCTCGCTCGACCGCTCGCCCGATCAGACGCCACGCTCGCGCTGCGCGAACCGCCGGCCAGGGTGTCGCGGTCGCTCAGCACTCGCTGATGCCCACGCTCACATGGATCGCCAGCCCGCCCTCGCTGGTTTCTTTGTACTTCGTCTGCATGTCCTGCGCCGTCGTCCACATCGTCTTGATCACCGAGTCCAGGCTCACGCGCGCCTTGGTCGGGTCGCTGTCCAGCGCGATGTTCGCCGCGGTGATCGCCTTCATCGCGCCCATTGTGTTCCGCTCAATACACGGCACCTGCACCAGCCCGCCGATCGGGTCGCATGTCATTCCCAGATGGTGCTCCATCGCGATTTCAGCCGCCATCAGCACCTGGCCCACGCTCCCGCCCAGGAGCTGCGTCAGGCCCGCCGCGGCCATCGCGCTGCTCACGCCGATCTCCGCCTGGCACCCGCCCATGGCCGCCGAGATCGTCGCGCCTTTCTTGAACAGACTGCCGATCTCGCCCGCGGTCAACATGAAATCGATGATCGCGCTTTCGCGCACGCTCGTGCCCGGCAGCACGCCCTGATAGCGCGACAGGTCCAGGAAGCACCACGCGTACATCATCACCGCGGGGATCACGCCCGCGGCCCCGTTCGTCGGTGCCGTCACCACGCGCCCGAACGCCGCGTTCTCTTCGTTCACCGCCAGCGCAAAGGTGCTGACCCACCGCAGCGTGCGGGAGAAGTCCGTCGCGCTGGATCGGATCGCCTCGCACCAGCGGTCGATCTCCGCCCCCGAGCCGGAGCGCCGCACCGGGTGCGCGTGCTCGAAGTCCGCGCCGTCCAGCACGCGCTTGATCGCGGCCAGACCCTGCGAGCCCGTGAGGCGATCGTGGATGCCCTTGGCCCGCCGCGTGACATTCAGGCCGCCGGGGAGCGTGCCGTCGGTGTGGCAGCCGCGATGGATGCACGCGAGCATGTTCTGCCAGATGAACAGGAGCCCGGCGGTGATGTTCTCGTCGTGATTCCAGGCGTGCTCGTTGGCGAGCATCATCTGCGGGATCGTCAGTGCGTGCTCGCGCGTGTGGCGCACGATGTCCTCGGCGCGCTCGGTGTGATACTTCAGCACCGCGGCCCGCGAGCCGGTGGCCTTCTCGTTCTCTTGAACAACAAAGCCGCCGCCAACGCTGTAGTACGTCTCGCTGACGCGCTGGCCGTTCTCGAGCAGCGCGGTGAATGTGAGTCCGTTGGCATGAAACGGCAGCGCGCGGTTCATGTGAAAGACCAGGTCCGCGTCGCGATCAAACTCGATCGGCCGAGACCCCGCCAGCGCCAGCCGCCCGCGCTGAACAACCTCGCTGACGCGGTCGTGCAGCCCGTTGACCTCGCAGGTCACGGGGTCTTCGCCGCTGAGGCCCAGGATGATCGCAAGGTCGGTGCCGTGCCCATGCCCGGTTTTGGCGAGCGAGCCGAAGAGCTCCGTCCGCACGCGCACCGTGCTGGCGAACGCGCCGGACTCGGCGAGCACCTTGATGAATCGCTGCGCGGCCCGCCAGGGCCCCATCGTGTGCGACGATGACGGGCCGACGCCGATCTTAAAAATGTCAAAGACGCTGATCGATTCCATAAGAGATTGTTCGCGTGCCGCCCCCCGCGCGTTTTGCAATCCGCGGGCCCTACACCCGGTGCAGCGCGACGATCGTCAGATCGTCCGCCGCGAGCCCGGCCTGGAACGAATCGACTCGCGAAATCAGCCGCTCACACAGCCCCCGCACCGGCTCGCCAGCCATCGCGCCGGTCTCGGCCAGCAATCTCGCCTCACCGAAGAGCTCGCGCCCCGGCGAGGTCGCCTCCGTCAGACCGTCGGTATACAGCAGCAGCGTCTCGCCCCGCTGGAGCACCGCGGTTGCCTGCCGGATCTCGCCGATCTGCTCCTCGGCCATCGCGCCCAGCAGCGGCGCCGTCGGCCCGCCCAGCAGGCGCGAACCGCCCTGCTTCGACAGCACCAGCGCCGGCGGGTGGCCGGCGTTCACGTAGACCAGCTCGCCGGCCTCTTCGGCGTATCGCGCGATGATCATCGTCACAAACAGACTGTCGGCCGAGTCCGCCAGCAGCGCCGAGTTCACCCGGCGAGCGATCTCCGCCGGCTCCAGCCCGACGGCGGCGAAGTTCCGCACGATCGTCCGCGTCACCGCCATCAGCAGCGCAGCGGGCATGCCCTTGCCGCTCACGTCGGCGATCACGACAAACAGCCGCCCGTCGACATAGAAGAAATCAAAGAAGTCACCGGCCACCGTTCGCGCCGCGATGTTCACTGCGTGCAGCGCGAACGCGTCTCGCTCCGGGAACGGCGGGAACGTTCGCGGCAGCAGATCCGTCTGGATCTTCCGCGCGATCCGCAGCTCGCTCTCGATGCTCTCTCGCGCCGCGGTTTCTCGCTTCAGCGCCGCCATCTGCTCATCGAGGCGCGACACCATGCCGTTGAAGCCGGTAGTCAGTCGCGCCAGCTCGTCATTTCGCCCGTCGGGCAGCACCGTTGCGCTCAGGTCGCCCCGGCTCACACGCTCCACGGCGCGCGCGAGCTTCTCGATCGGGCGGCTGATTCGAAGGCTGAAGACCGCGATGACGATCGCGACCAGCACGATGCCACCCAGCAGCACGAACGCTCGCGTGCGCATGCTGGTGACAATCGGCTCCATCACGAGTCGCTGCGGCACCGCGGTGACAAACGTCCAGCCGGTGGACTCGATCGGCGCGTGGACCAGCCACGAGCCCCACGCCTCCATCGAGGGCGGCAGCAGGCCGATCGCGCTGTCCACCTCCGTCGCGCCCGCCGGCTCACCGGCGAACTTGCCCAAGACCTCCGCGACATCCACCGGCCGTCTGAAAGTCCGGTTCGGTGGCTGCCCGGCTAGCTGCGTCCCGATTCGCGAAACACTGCGGCTGGAGACGATCCGAAGCTCACGATCGATCACCGCGAACCCCGACGGGCCGAACGCCGAGGATATTGACCAATCTTCTGGCGACGGCTCCGCCCTCGGCGCCGGCGGCTCGGCGCGGTCCGGCCCCGGCCCGGATCGTTCGAGGCCGGCGATCGGGTCGCGGAGTTCGGGTATCAGGATCGATTGGATCTCCTCGGCGCGAATCGCGTGCGCGACCACGCCCCGCGCCGGCTGATCACCCTCGCTGACAGGCGCGACGTAGATATACAGCGCGCCCGCGCCCATGGCCGGCACGCGCAGCGGCCCATGCCACGAGCCGCGCGCCGACGTCTGGCCCGCTTGCAACCACGCCACATCATCGCCCAAGAGCCGCATGACATCGGTGGACATCGAGGCGCGCTGGCCGCCGCTCCCTCGTCGCTGAATCAGCCCCACCGGCCCGCGTCCCTCCCCGCCATCGAGCACGACCAGCGTGCTGGCGATGAACGGGTTGGCCCGGACCTGGTTGCTGAAGACCATCCGCAGCAGATTTTCGCCAGCGGTGCCGCGCACCGAGATCGCCGCCGCCGCGGCGTCGGCCGACTGCATCACGGTGCTCAGCCGCGCGTCAATCAGATCGGCGCTCGTCCGAGCGCGATCGGTGACGATCTCGACGACCTGTGCCGCCGCCTGGCGCCGCTGGACCTGATAGTCCCACGCCAACAGAATGCACGCGACCGCGATCAGCGGCCCGCAAATCAACAGAATCAGCCTCCAGCGCAGCGTCAATCTCATGTGGTGCCATGAGGATAACGCCTTCGCCCCTCAAGTGTTGCTGGCCACCATCGGGGGAATCGAGCCGACGCCGATGCGACGGGTTGCACCGCTGCGGGGCCATCCGGTCACATCGCGGTGATGATCACCGGCACCTCATCGGCGGACAGCTTCGCCGCGTCGCATTCTGGGAGGTACACGCGCGTCGACGGGGTGGTCGTCTCCGCGCCGCCTTTGGCCCAGCGCGGCTTGGCCGGATACCCCGGCGCGGGGAGTTCCTGGTCCTCCATCACGCGAAGCAGCCCAAGACCGACAAAGAGTGTCAACACGCCGCTGATCACGATCGCGTTCAATCGTCGGTCTCGTGATCGTGACCGATCCGCGGCGGTCGTTGTGGAGCCCGCCGCGTCGCCGCCCCTTACTCGCAACTCGCCACGCATTGCCGATGTGCGCATAGAGACCTCCGCGAGCGCTGATCGCCCGACATCCGCACCCAGATGAGCAACTCCCACCAATCACGCCGCGGACTCGCGGCGGCGCTTACCCGATGCGCGTCCCGGATCCAATCCGTCTGCCCTCCGCAAAAATACTTGCGAGCGCACCAGTGGCACCCGCGGATTACCATCCGGCGTGCTGGAATCCCGCCTTCTGAGGCTGATTGCCGATCGCTCGAAGAACCTCGGCCCGCTCGTGGTCGTGGGCCCGGGCGATGACTGCGCCGCTCTGCGCGCCGGGCCCGATTCCGCCCTTCCGGCGAACCTGCTGATCACCGTCGATCAACTCATCCAGGGGCGGCACTTCACGCCCGACACGCCGCTAAACGCGGTCGCCCACAAGGCCATCGCCCGCAGTGTCAGCGACATCGCCGCGATGGCCGGCACGCCAGTCTGGTCGCTGGCCACGGGCGCGCTGCCGCCATCGATGACCGATTCGGACGCCGACGCCCTCTTCCACGCCATGCACGCGATCGCCCGATCGTTCGACTGCCCGCTCGTCGGCGGCGATCTCGCCTCCCTCCCCGCCGGCGCGCCGATGGTGCTCACCGTGACCATCGCTGGCACGCCGCACCCCACGCGCGGCCCCGTCCTTCGCTCCACCGCGATCGTCGGCGATGCCGTCTTCGTCACCGGCAGTATCGGCGGCTCGTTCACCAGCGGAAGACACCTCACATTCGAGCCGATGCACCTTCAGGCCGTCGCGCTTGCGGACGCGATGGGCTCGCGACTGCATTCCATGATCGACATCTCCGACGGCCTCGGGCGCGACGCCGGTCGCATCGGCGAGGCTTCAGAGGTCTGCCTCCGCATCGTCGCGTCGGAGATTCCGTTGCACCCGGACGCGGCAGGCCGCGGGCCGCTGGCGTGCGCAGGCGATGGCGAGGACTATCAGCTTCTGTTCACTGCGCTCGATGATGGCAGTTGCCCCGCGGAGCTACCCGGCGGAGTGCGCGTGACCAAGATCGGTCGCGTCGAACGTCGAGAGAAATCCGCGCCCGCGTGCGTCATCATCGACGACAAAGGGCGAGCACACGACGCTTCAGCACTGGGCTGGGACCACGCATGAGCACCGAGAGCACGAATCCCGATCGCGAAGCCTCGTCGCCGCAAGTCTTCGCATTTCATTCGCGCTCAGAAGACGATACCGAGCGCATCGCGGCGCTCCTGGCGGCGATGCTCGTCGCCGGCGATTGCGTCACGCTGACCGGCGAACTCGGTGCCGGCAAGACCGCCTTCACCCGCGGCGTCGCCCGCGCCCTGGGCCACGACCCGCGAAACGTCAGCAGCCCGACGTTCGTCCTCCTGAACGAGTACCTGGCCCCGCCAGATCGCGCGAGCCTGCAACTGCTGCACGCCGACGCCTACCGCCTCACCGACGGCGACATCGAATCACTCGGCCTGGATTCTCGCGCCGATCAGCCGCACGCGCTGCTCATCGAGTGGCCCTCGCGTGTCGCGTCGTTCATCCGCTCGCTCGATCCGTCGCGCGTCGCGGAGGTGGAGCTGTCGCACGCACCCGCATCGCCCGATCAGCGTCTGATCAGGGTCGCGTTGCACCCGTCTTGGTCGTCACGCGCCGGGTATGAGGCGTTCCAGCGGGCCGCGTGTACACCCGCGCCCTCGCGGACATCACACACCGGTGGAGCAGGTGCCGACGACACGCCGCGCTCGTGGGTGAGCTGCCCGATCACCGGCAAGCCGGTCGCGCCGGATTCGCCAACGTGGCCGTTTGTCGATGATCACGCGCGCCGGGCCGACCTTGGCCGCTGGCTGCTGGGTTCGTATCGAGTCAGCCGCGAGGCGACGCAGGACGATCTCGAACAACTCGATCGCGGCTCATCATCTGAGTGCTGACAACTGACAACTCTTGCTGACGGCTGAAGGCTGACGGCTGAAGGCTGACGGCTGAAGGCTCCCTCACGCCGCCATCCCGCCCTGATCATCGGCGTCATCCAGCGGCTCGCCGAGCTTGCCCCACTTGTCCTTGGGCAGGTGGCGATGGTGGATGCGCACCACGCGTGCAAGCTGCGCGCCGAAGCACGAGCTCAGGCTCGCACACAAGCGATCAAGGTTCGGCGCAAACGGCGCGTGCCGCTCGCGGAACAGCAGGAACACCGCGAGACATTCGCCCTCATCGCGGCAGCAGAACGCGATCGCGTCGTGCCCGCTCAGCCATTGCGTGCCGGCGCCGACGTGCTGCTCAACCAGATCATCGGTGTTCATCCGAAGCACGCCGACAGAGCTCTCCAGGCGAGGCGCCGCGACGTTGGCCAAATGGTCCAGCAGGACTTCAACCGTGTCCTTCGGGCACGACAGGTTCACGTACGCGCCGAGCGAGAAGTCGCCGCTCGCGGCGGGCAGGAAGACCGCCGCGTTCGTCGGCCCGGCCTGCGCCAGCAGGAACTCCAGCGAGTGGCGCAGCAGGCTTTCAACATCCAGCTCGCTGCGGATCATCGTCTCAAAGCGGGCCATGCCGTCGGTGTCTTCGTCAGCGGGAATCGCCGGCGCGTCCTTGATCCGGCGCGCCTTGGGCACGCTGCCAGCGATCAGATGGTCCGGCCTCGTCGGCGTGCGGAAGCCCGAGACACGCGCCGCCTGCGGGTCAACATCCTCAAGCAGCGGGATGCAATCATCGTGAACAAACTGGCGGCTCAGCGCGCCGCGATGCTGCGCCAGCGCCGAGCAGACGCGCCGTTGCAGGTCCTTGCCGCGCACGGTGCCCGAGACGATGTCGCTGGCCCCGGCCCGCATCGCCTGCACCGCTTCATCGAAGCTCACCTGCGGGCACACGAGCACCGTCGCGACATCCAGATCTGACATCTCGCGAACGAACTTCATCGCCGCCGGCGAGCAGCGCTCTGTGTGCAGCACCACCAGCTCGTACTGCGATGCGCGCCCACTGGCCGAACTGAGCACGAGCTCCACTGCGGGCTTGGCGCTCTGCACCGTGGTGCATCGCAGCTCATTGGTCGTAAGCGCGCGGCTCAGGCCGTCGAGCTTCTCGATCGATCCGGACACGATCAGCACGCGACCAGTCGCGACACCGTCGCGCCCGGCGTTCTGATCGATCGGGAAAGAGTTCAGGCTCGCGTCGTGCTCGTTCGAGTTGCTGTGCATGTCGTCCCTCGTAGATGGAACCGCAAATCCAATCCGTGATCACCAACTTCGGCATAACTCGGGCGCACCTTCAGGCCGCCCGCTCTCGGAGAGGTTCGTTCGCGCCTGCGCGCCAATCGCGCAGGGCGATGAAAACGCTCGTCCCTTTGCCTTGTTCAGATGTCATCCACATTTCGCCGCGATGCAGCGCGATCAGGCTCCGAGCAATCGGGAGCCCCAGGCCCGACCGCCGACCGGCCTTCTTCTCGCTGAAGAACGGGTCAAACGCGTGCCGCAGGGCGTGATCGCTCAGCCCCGAGCCGTCGTCTCGGACCTCGATCATCAGCCGATCGTCCAGCTCGTCTTCCCACACGCGCACGTCCACGCCCGTCCTCGGCTCCGCCTGCAGCGCGTTGGCCACCACCTCGCCCATCGCCCGCGCAAACAGCTTGACATCCAGCAGCACCGGGCTCCGCACGCGGCTCGCTTCGACGCGGATCGCCGGGCCCGTGCTCGCGCCGTTGCCGCCGCCGCGGATCTGCCGGCAGAGCTGCGACAGCAGCCCGCCGATCGGCGTCGGCACCGCTTGCAACGCCGGTGGCCTGGCGATCAGGTGCATCGCGCTGATCAGCTCCGTCAATCGGCCCGCCGCCTGCGCAATCTGCTGAACATCCGCGCGATCGCGCTGATCGATCATCCGCTGCGCAAGAACCTGCGCCCGCCCGCTGATCACCGTCAGCGGGTTGTTCATCTCGTGCGCCGCGCCCGCTGCCAGCTCGCCCAAACGCGCAAGACTCTGCGAGTTCGTCAAGCGCGACTGGGCCTCGATCAGTTGACGAGAACACTGCGCAAGTTCTTCGCTCAGCCGGCGTGCCCCGTCGTGCTGGCCCGCTGAGGCGATCGCCCTTGCCCACGTGCCCAGCAGCGCATCCTGCGCCGCCCGAGAGCCCAGCACTCCCGACAGATCGCGATCATGCACGATCACCGCACCAGGCCCGAACGTTGCCGGCAGCGCCATCGTCCGAAGCGTGCGCAAGTCCGGCGCGGCCCCCGCCCCCGCCTGCGACAGGTGCTCGCTCAGCCACGTCAGCAACCCGATCGTCCCCCCAAGGTTGTTCCCAAGCCCCCCACCATCCTCACTCACATGCAGCGACGCCAGCGATATCGGCGAGCCGTCGCTGTCCTTCGCCGCGTCGATCGTTTCGCTCAGCCGCAGCTCGCGCGTCGCCTGATCCAGCGTCCCCACGCGCCACGCCGCCCCCTCGCGCGATTGGTGCACGATCGCAAAGAACGGCGCATCCTCACCGGCCCCGGGCGCGCCCGCTTGGCCCTGGCACAACTCCATGAACGACACCGCGATGTCGCTCAGCACATCACCCAGCAACTGCCCGGGGCCGGCTGCCATCGCAAAGTTCGCCAGCACATCCAGCACGCGCGTCTGCTGACGCGACTGCGCCGCCTTCACCTGGCACACGCGCTGCAATCGTCCGAGCTGCTCGTTGGCCGATGTCAAAGACTGAACCACCAGCTCCTCGCCCGGTGTATCACCAAGCCCGATGTCGCGGCTCCGCACGCTCACCGCCTCGTGCATCCGGGGCGTCAGCTTCCGCACCGACTCCTCGGTCAGCCCAAGCTCCGCGCACCACGCACGAACCGTCACATCCCGATCATGGCTCCCGCTCCAGCCAATGTGCAGCTCGCGGCACAGCGCGTCGGCCAGCGTCACCACCATCACCAGCGTTCGATTCGGCGTCGGCGGCAACGCTTCGATCGGCGTGCCGTGCAGCCACATGGCATCCTGCAACGCCAGCGGCAGCGACCAGTGCTCCGCCACGCGCTTGCCCACCAGATGATGGTCCACGCCCATCACCTGCCGCTCGGCCCACGCCATCGTTGATTGACGGCTTGCCGCGAGCTGCACCGCCTTGCCAAAGGACTTCGGCAGGATCCAATCCAACACGAGCTTGCCCAGGTCATGAACAAGCCCCGCGGTGAACGCCTCGTCGGGCCGGATCTTCAGCGACTTGTGCTCGCTGGCGATCGCCTCCGCGGCGCACGCAACGCCGAGCGAGTGCCGCCAGAAGCCCAGCCGATCAAACGCCCCCGCGCTCCCCGCGCCCGCATCGCCACCGGCACCCTCACCAGCTTGGCTCGCCTCGCGCCGCTCGCTGGACGATGGCGCCTGGCCCAGCAGCTCATAGATCTGCACGCTGAGCACCGCAGACTGCACCGCCTCAAGCCCCAGGTGGATCACGGCGCGCCGCACGCTGGTGATCGTCCGGCCCGCCGCGACGTTGCTGCGACGGCACATCGACAGCATCTTGGCCGAGAGGCTCGGGTCCGCCTCGATCAGCGCGATGATCTCATCAAAGTCCGCATCGCCGGCGCTGCTCAGCGCCATCACGCGCGCCGCGATCGGCGACAGCGTCGGCAGCGCCGTCAGGTGCCGCAGCACCAGCTCGACCTGCGCGCCCTTGGCACCAGGTTCGGCGCGGGCAATCGTGTTGACACGTTCTTCCTGCATGCCTTCCTTGCCCCGGGTCTTCTCGCCTGTCAGATGGATTGCCGCCGGTCACACGAAGCGCGCGACACGAACACACGCCACAGCCACGCCCGATCGCGGGCGCACATGCCGCGGGCGTGCGCGAAGCGCCACGCCAGACATCAGATGCCAACGAGCGACGTCAGCTTCTGCATGAGCTGCTGGATGTTGAACGGCTTCTTGATGAACTCGTCGGCGCCGCTCTTGAGCAGGTCGTCGATCTCCGCCTGGTTCACCACGCCCGACACGATGATGATCTTCGTGTCCGCAAACTCCGGGTTCTCGCGGATCCGACGGCACACGATGTTGCCGTTCACGTCCGGCAGCATGTAGTCCAGGATGATCGCGTGCGGGCGGAAGCTCTCAGTCAGCATCCCCGCGTCGTACCCCGTCGCGGCGCTGCGAACCGTCCACCGACCGTCGCGGCTCAAGAGGTCCTGGAACAACTCCACGATCGCCGCGTCGTCGTCCACCACCAGTACGCGCTTGGTCGCGACCGCTTCCAGCACGTCCGTCGGGATGTCGTTGCCCTGCATGAACTTGATCAGCTCCGCACGCGGGATGCGGCGGAACTTGCTCCCCGGCACGCGAAAGCCCCCCAGACGCCCGGCGTCAAAGCACCGGATGATGGTCTGCTGCGAGACCTTGCAGATCTCCGCCGCCTCGCCGGTGGTGAAAATCCGCTTCTCGGCCCACTTGCTGCCCTGCATCGTGCCATTGGTCATCGGATCGCTCCTCTCGCCCCGCCGCCGACGCTCCCCGCGTCACGCCCGCTCGGTGCCGCTCTGGCATCGTCCCCCATTTCTCCCAACTTCACGCCGCCGCCCACACCAGCCCATCCGCACGTCTGACCAGAACGCCCAAGCCCGTTTATCCCGCTTCTCACGCGGCGTTTCGGACGCACACCGTGTGTTCTCGACCCCGCCGAGAAGTCGATCCGCCCGTACACTCTCATGTCCGCGGTGTCTCTTCTTTGAGCCATTCACCCGCTGGTTTTCCTGGGGCAACCGCATGATGTTCATTCGCACCGGCCCGCGCACCCGTTCCCGATTTCAGGCCCTGAGCGTGGTCGCGACGCTCTTGGCCGCCGGCAATCTCGCTGCGCTCGCCGCCGAGCCAGTGGCCACGCAGCCCCCCGCGCCGGCACAGTCGGCACCGCCTGCTCAGCCGGCGATTCCAGAATCCACCAACGCCGTGCTCGGCTACTGGCGCGCCTGGAGCCTGAGCCCCCCCGCCTACCGCGACGCGCTCTCGAGTGTTGCCCCCGCCTCGGTCAAAGAGAAGCTCCAAGAGAAAGCCACCCAAGCCGCGATGGACCTCTCGGACACCACCGAGATGCTCCTTCGCGCCGCCGCGAAGCCCGACGCCGATTGGGGTGTTGAGTATTCCCAGGGCGTCGGCGCGCTACTCCCCGAGCTCGGTCTCGTCCGCTTCTCGACCCGACTGCTCCGCACCACCGCCGCCAGTGCGCTCCAGGAAACGCCGCCGGACGTTCGACGCGCCGGCGATTGCGTCGTCGCGACGATCCGACTGGCACGCCACACCGCCGCCCAGCGACTGCTCATCTCCAGCCTCGTCGCGGCGGCCGTCGTCTCCGCCGCGTGCGAGGATGCGAGCGCGATGATCGAACTCAAGCGGCTCGACGCCCACTCACGCGAAGCGATGCTCACCGATCTTCGGGCCATGCAAGAGCCCGACGCACTCGGCTTCCGGGCTTCGATCAACATCAACGAGCGAAACTTGTTGCGATGGATCACGGACAAGGTGCAGGCCGAGCGGGCCGATCCCCGCCGCGTGTGGAAGGCGCTCGGCGCAATGCTCGGCAAGGACACGGCACCGACCGTCAAGGCTCTCAGCGAAGAGGCTCTGGTCGCGGAGCTGAAGCAGCAGGACGCGTTCTTTGACGCGCTCGTCGCCGCGTGGACAACCGCCGGCGCCGACGCCGCTGCCGCCCTCGCCGCGCTCGAAAAGAGGGCCGAGGCGGGTGAGTTCGGCACTTTCACACAGATCTTCGGCCCCACCGTGACCCGGGCAAAGCAGGGCGAAACAAAGGCCCTCGCCACCATCGCCCAAACGATCACGGCCCTTGAGAACTACACCCCACCAAACGACCTCCCACCTCCGCGCCCAGCGAAGACCCTCGAACAACTCGGCATCAAACCCTAACTCGCGCATTGCCCCCAACTCATCGTCCGAAGTTTGGCAATTTGGAAATTTGACCATTTGGCAACTTGAAAGACACCCTCTCCGATCTCGCCATGCTCCGCGCCATGCACGCCGGCGATGACGCCGCCGCCCGCTGGCTGTGGCTCGCTTGGGCCCCGCGCGTTCGCGCCTTCGCCCTTGTCCTCGGCGGCGGCGCACAGCTCGCCGACGACATCACGCAAGACGTCTTCCTCAAGATTCTCAAGTGCCCACGCTCTCAAATCATGGAAGTTCGCGAGGTCGGCCCCTGGCTCCTCCGCACCGCCCGCAACGAGCTCTACAACCACGCTCGCGGCGAGGGCCGCCTCCGCCGCAGACAGCTCGCCGCGGCGCAAGAGCGATCCGAAGCGGTGCCGAGCACCCAGCCGCCGGTCGCGCTCGGCGAGCTTGCCCTCTGGATCAATCGCCTCAGCGACGACCATCGTGAGGTTCTCGTTCTCAGGCACGTCGCCGGCCTCACGTTCGATCAGATCGCGATGGCACTGGACGAGCCCCGCACCACCGGCGCGTCGCGGTATCAATCGGCGCTACTAGCCCTTCGCAAACTGATGACCGCCGGCGATGCGCACTCCGCCGCGCCGCCCCCGCCGCCACCGATCACCCTGCCGTTCGTTGATCGCCCTGCCACCCCGCCTCCGGCCCGTGGAGGAACCCGCCATGCGTGAAGACCCCCTGCAAATCCTGACACAAGAACTCGCCGACCTCGGCCGGCGCGCCCGCGCCGCCAGCACCGAGATCCCGATGGACGACGACATCCGCCTCGAGCTGCGCCACGCGCGCGTGCGGCGCCGCGCCGCCCTGGCCGGAAAGGGTCTGGCCATCGCCGCGTGCCTGATCCTCGGCGCCACGATCATCAGCGCCGCGCTCACGATCAGCGCCCGAAACTCCGCGCCGCCGCACGACCACGAGCGGCCGCTGGCCGCTGCGCCCGCGGCCCCGGTGCCCGATCCCGCGCAAACGCCCCAGAACGCCAGCATCGCCGAGCTCAACCGCGCCAACGCGCACACCACCGACCCCGCGCCCGAGCTCGAACAGTTGAACCTCCCCGAGGCGCGGCGCACCCCGGTGCGGACCGGCCCGCCATCGCCCCTACCCCCCCCGACCTCCCCGAACTCCCCAACCCCCCCACCGCCGCCGCTCCTGCCGCACTCCCCGCACCCCTAGAGACCGACGCGCTCCGTCTACGCTTGGCCATGAGCACCGCCCCATCGCCCCGCGCCGTGATCCTCGCCGACGCCGTCGCATCAACCAAGGCTCTCACCGCACGCTACCTCGCGGGCTTCAACGACGTCACGCACGTCCGCCAGACCCCCGACCTGCCGAACCACCTCGCGTGGATCCTGGGCCACTGCGCACTGACCATGCACCGCGTCGCCTCCATGTTCGATCAAGGCGAGCTGCCCGCCTCGGACTTCATCACCGGCGACGGCACCGGCGGCTCGCGCGATCGCGGCGTCTTCGACCGCGAGGCCGTCGCCTTCGGCAGCCGCCCCGAAGAGCGCCACGACCGCTTCCCCACCCTCGCCCGCTGCACCGAGATCTACAACCGCGCCATCGACCGCCTCGCAAACTGCATCCGCTCCGCCGATGACGCCACCCTCGATCAGCTCGTGCCCTGGGGCTCCGGCCAGCAGATGCCCCTCTGGCAACTCGTCAGCCGCATGATCTTCCACAACGGCTTCCACACCGGCCAGATCGCCGACCTCCGGCGTGCCCTGGGCTTCCGCTCCGTCTTCTGATCAATCAACGCGCCGTCCGACGGCGATGGTTCTCGGCCGCCGGATGCTCGCCTCGCCGCCGCGCCCGCGGCTGCAATACGCCCGGCGCTGCGACGTTTGTCGTCTGACGCACGACGATCCGATCGTGCCAACCGGAGCCGAACATGCCCGCACGAATCCTCGCGACTCTCGTCATCGCCGGCACCCTCGTGTCCTCAGCGGCGCTCGCCGAAGATCCGGCACCCGCGCCGGCATCGTCACCGCCCGCGCCGGCGGTGGAGCCGGCGAACCCGATGGGCGGCCCCTCGATCAAGCCCGCCACCGCGACACCCCCGAAGCCGACGCTCATCACGCGCGACTTCGCGGGCAAGCTCATCCCGCTGGAGACGCGCCCGGAGTACGCCGCGATCGACCTGCTGAAGCTCACGCCGACGGAGAAGGCCGCGATCGACACGCTGCGGAGCGATCGGGCCACGCGCGTGAACCAGGTGCTCCAGAAGCACTACACGTTGTTCCTGGACATCCAAGGCGACAGCCAGAGCGGCGAGCGTGCCAAGGCCATGACCAAGATCCGCGAGCTGCGCCAGGCCGAGCCGGATCTCTTCGAGCCGCCGCTGAGCGAGCGCGTGTCCGGTCTTCTCGGCACGGAAAACAAAGCCGTGTTCACCAGCCTGCTGGACGAGTACACCAAGGCCGAGGTCGCCGACCGCGCCCCGGCCAAGTCCCCGGGCGCCGCCGACGGCGAAGACTCGATGCGCGGGGCCACGCCCGCCGCTGGTTCACCCGAAGCGCGCCCGCGCCGCCGGCTCGGCGACCAAGCCGCGACGCCCCCAGCGTTTGACGCGCGCCGGCGTGAATCCATGCTCACCATGCGCGAGATCGGCCGGTCGCTGCGCTCCACGGTGCAAGACCGCACGCAGCGCGCCGACGCCATGATGAAAGCCATCGGCGCAACGCCCGAACTCGAGGAGAAGATCCGCGAGATCCTCCGCCAAGGCGGCGCCGCCAACCCCGGCGGCGAGCCCACGCCCGAAGCCCGCGCCGAAACCACCCGAAAGATCTTCGCCCTGCTCACCCCCGAGCAACGCGCCCAGTGGATCGCCGCCAGTCGCGAAAGGTGAGGGGGCGGCAATCGGCAATCGGCAATCGACGAGCGGCAATCGGCAATCGTGGAAAGCCAAAACGAAAAGGCCCCGGCACATCTTGCGCCGGGGTCTTGGCATTCTGCCTTCCACGATTGCCGATTGCCGAATCCCGATTGCCGACGCCCGCCTACTTCATCCCCGCCAGCTTCCGCACCGTCATGTCAAAGTTCCGCGTCATGGCCGAGCGCATGCCGTAGACCACCGCGATGTGGGCCGCCGCCGAGATCAGCGCGCCGATGAACAGCCCCGTGCGCGCGGCGCTCATGCCGGATCGTTCGGCGCCGGCGGTTCCGAACATTGCCAGTTCCGGGTAGATCAGCGCGTAGGCCGCGGACGCCGGGCTCAGCGCGCCAAGCACGCTCCCGAGCACCGGCACGGAGTACGCCGCGTTCCACGCGCACAGCCCGACGAAGCCGGCGACCACCGACATCACGCCCACCGACCACACCACCGCACCCAGCGTCCCCTTGCTCCGCAGGCTCATGTACATCCCCACCATCACGCACAGCGCCATGAACGGCAGCGTCACCAGCGTCGCGACGATGAACGCCTCGGCCAGCACCAGCGGCGCAACGCTCGTCGCAGCGACCGCCGCGCCGCCGCCGCCCCACGGGCTCGACGACGCGGACATCGTGTACGTCACGCCGATGGGGTTCGGATCGCCCAGCCCGCCCACCTCGCCCACGAACGAATACGCCCCCGCCATCCCCAACGTCGCCAGCGGCACCGCCAGCATCGGCAGCAGGTAATACACCATCCCGCGCAGCTTGCCCGTCAGATACTGGCTCGGCGTGATTGGCGTCGTCAGAAGCAAATCCAGCGTCCCATCTTCCCGCTCGCGGCTCACACTCGTGGCCGCCATGTTGATCGCCACCAGCGTGATCACCGCCAACTCCCCCACCACCGTGAACAGCATCACCGTGCGGAACGTCCCCGGCGACAGCCGCCCAAGGTGCAGCAACACCACCAGCGCCGCACCAAACCCGACGCCCGCAATCAGGAACCCCCAGCGCGACGCCGTCCGCCCGAAGGTCGCGTTCCGCGAGGCCGCCTCGCGCCACGAGATCGGATTCGTCCACACATGACGCGCCGCCCGCGTCTGCGCCCCCGCCGCGGCGAACCCGAGCATCCGGCGATACCACGGCGCCCGAGCGCTGCCATCGGCATTGCTCCCGCGCCCGCTGGACCCGCCAAGCCCACCCACGCCCGCGATCCCGCCGATGCGAACGGTGATGATGCTCGCGCCGATCAGCAGCACGCTGACGATCCCCGACAACGCACAAAACGTCTGCACCGGCGCGACCAGGAACCACCGATCCCACCCCGCCGCCTGCTCGATCGGCATCGACGCATAGCCCGTCGAATCCAGCAGCGCCCGCACCGAGAGGAACGGGTTGAGCGCCGTGAAGTACGTCACCGTCGTCCCGCCGCCCATCACCCCGTCACAGCCCAGTGTGAGCACGATGAAGCTCACCACCGAGACATAAAACGTAAACACCGCCCGCTTGCCCACCACGCGGCTCACGCTCAACGCCACCGCGGCGCACCCCACCACGACCGCGGCGCACGCCGCGATCGCGTAGCTCGAGAGGATCGTCTCGCCAGACACACCGCCGAAATACTGCGTCACCGCGAACAGCGGCAGACTCGCCAGCAGCAACGCCAGAATGAAAAACAACCGCCCGATCAGGTTCCCAAGCACGATCTCCGCCGCTCCCAGCGGCGTGGTCAGCAAAATGTCCCACGTCTGCGGGTCCGCCTCCTGCGCAATCGCCCCGGCCATAAACACCGGCGCCAGGACACAGATCAGCGCGATCTGCAAGTACGCGATCGCCTGAAAACTCAGCGCCCCGGCCGACGCCAGCTCACGAAACGACATCTCGTCCGCCTTGACGTTGATCACCAGCGCCCACAGCAGCACCGCGATCAGGACGCCCAGATACGCAAGCCGCAAGTACAGGTGCTTGGCCCGGCGCGAGCCGTTATGGACAAGCCGCACCGCGATCGGGTTGATCGGGCCAAGTCGCAACAAAGATCGCAGGAGGACGGGCATGGAATGGAGTGTACGGATCCGCGAGGCGCCGTTATCGGCTCGCCGGTCCCGCCGATCTGACACCGAAACCCCCCAGTGTGTACGAAGTCTGGCTCGCCCGGGTCTCGAAACCCGACCGCCCGTCGCGCTTCCGGTGATTACCGGCCGCAGATCAGGGTAATTTGTGCGGAGAGACTGGCACACCCCGGAAAATCCACTATGTTCAACTCGTCAACTGAGGAGATGTGCTGACTGTGATCAGCACGCGTTGACAAAGAGATGTTGGTTCGGCGGTGGATCTCTCTCGACCGCCCCGAACCAGAAAGAGGAGTGTCCCCATGAAGAGTCGCATCGCGATTGTGGCTATCTCGTCGATCCTGTTGGCCGCGGGTACCGCCACCGCCCAGAACACCGGCGCCCGTCTCACCGACGGCACCGCCATCTTCGATTACACCGCCGGCGGTACCGGCACCCTTCCCACCAGCTCGACTGCGAGCGGCAACGTTTCCATGAACTTCCAGCTCAGCGGCGCCCCCGCCACCGCCGCTAACCGCCAGATCTTCAGCGGCAACTGGTACTACCGCATCTCCGGCGATACCCGCGAGCGCCACCTGGCCAACGCTACCGGCCGCACGCTCACCGGCACCAACCAGGCCACCTGGGACTTCGGCAACCTCATCGGCCCCGGCGCCACCGCCCCGAGCCCCGTCGCCGGCACCGCCGCCACCATGTCCTTCACCGTCCTGAGCACCGGCGTTGACAGCGCCCTGCTGCTCAGCTCGCTCCAGATCACCAACACCTCGGGCAGCGCCATCTCCATCGACCTCTTCAACGCCTACGACATCGACCTCGGCGCCAACTCACCGAACTTCGGCGGCGATATCTACGCCCCGCTGGACACCAGCGGCGGCAACCGCATCTGGTCGATCAGCGACACGACCGCCGCCGGCGGCCCGTGGTCGGCGCTCTTCGCTGGCTTCGGTGCCAACGGCGCCGGCGCCGGTGCCTTCGGTGCCATCAACGGCCAGATGACTGACACCAGCGTTGACAACTTCATTCCCGATCTCAACGCCGGCGGCCTCGCCGCCGCGGACAACGCCGCCGTGATGCAGTGGCGCCTGACGATCGCCCCCGATTCGTCCGTCACCGTCAGCAGCGCCCTGGGCATCGGCCGCAACGGCGCCCAGCCCGTGATCCCCGCCCCCGGCGCGGCGGCGCTCCTCTCCATCGGCGGACTCATGGCCGCTCGCCGTCGTCGGGCCTGAGTGTTGCCCGCGGCACCTCGGCCGCGGCTCTCACCGAACTCGAAACCTACCCCGCCTCACCCCGCCCCGGCCGTCGCGCCGGGGCGTTTTCATTCAGCGCGGCACCATCACCACATCCTCCGGCATCACCACCAGCGCCACCGGCAGTCCCACGCTCCCATCATCCCGCACGCCCGGATTGAGCACCGCCGCCTTCACCTTCATCGCCCCGCCCCCCCCCGGCGCACGCAGCTCGACCACCAACTGCGAGAGCTCGCCCAGATACGTCGTCTCCAGCAGCGTGCCCGCCAGCGTGTTCGCGCCAGCGGTGCCGGCCGCGCCGCCCCGCGTGACGCGCAGGGCCTCGGGCCGGAGTGAGACCAGCACGCCAGCGCCGACGCTCAGCCCCGCCGGCGCACCCTGCGAGCTGGTCAACGTCCCGAACGGCGTGCGGATCGTCGAGCCCCCCGCGCCCGTGTTCTCCAGCGTGCCCTCGATGAAGTTCGTCTCGCCCAGAAACTCGGCGACAAATCGGTTGGCCGGCGCGCGGTACAGATCACCGGGCCGCCCGAGCTGCACGACCTTGCCGCTGTGCATGATCGCGACCATGTCGGCCATGCTCAACGCTTCTTTCTGATCGTGCGTGACGTACACCGTGGTGATCCCCGCGGCCTTGCAGATGCGTCGGATCTCGCCGCGGAGTTCCACACGCAGCTTCGCATCCAGATTGCTCAGGGGCTCGTCCAGCAGCAACACATCCGGGCGTACGACCAGCGCCCGGGCCAGGGCCACGCGCTGCTGCTGCCCGCCGCTGAGTGCGTTGGGCTTCCTCTCGCTGAGGTGGCCCATCTGCACGACATCCAGCGCTTCCTTCACGCGCCGCTCGATCTCCGCTCGCGCCACCTTGCGGACTTCAAGCCCGAACGCCACGTTCTTGGCCACCGTCATGTGCGGCCACAGCGCATAACTTTGAAACACCATCCCGGTGTTGCGCAGGTTCGGCGCCAGGTGCGTCACGTCGCGCTCGCCCTGACCATCGCCGGTGGCAAACAGCACGCGGCCGCCAGTCGGCTCGATGAACCCCGCGATCATCCGCAGCAGCGTCGTCTTCCCGCAGCCCGAGGGGCCAAGCAGAAAGAACAGCTCGCCCGGCTTGATGCTCAGCGAGACGCCATCAACCGCCGGCGCGCCGGCACCGCCGTAACTCTTGACAATCTGGTCGATGGTGATCGCGGTGGACATGGTGCCGATGGTATCGACCACAACCACGCCCGTCACAAAGCAACGGACCCCGGCTCGAGATCGAGCCGGGGTCCGTGGAGGAGTACTGAGCAATGAGTCCTGAGTGCTGAGGGTTCAGTGCCGAACTGCCCAGTTGTGGCCAGTAGAGATTTAGAGCGCGCAGCCGTCGAAGAAGATCGAGAAGAAGAGGTTGTAGTCCGCCTCGGTCACGCCGTTGTTCGTCGTCAGCGCGCCGAAGGGCGGCAGCGGGGCGCCGTCGTCGTTGGCGATGTCGCACACCGGGATCGCGTCAAAGTAGTTGGCGAAGAACAGGTTGTAGTCACCCTCGGTCACGCCGTTGTTCGTCAGGCGAGCGCCACCGGCCGCCGGCGGCAGCGGCGTCGCACCGTCGTCGTTGGCGATGTCCGCGGGGTTGCAGCGATCCTGGCGGAACGTGAGCGAGAACGTGCCCAGGCCGATCGCGCTGTTGCTGTTGCCGGCCAGGCGGATGAGGTAGGTCGCGCCAGCGGTCGTCTCGAAGTTCGAGATCGACGCCTGGTTCGAGGTGCCGGTCGCACAATCGCCCGCCACCGCGGTGTCGTTGCAAGCCAGGGCCAGATCAAAGCACTGCGGGTGGATGCTCAGAACGGTGTTCAGCGTCGTGCCGCCGCAGGTGGACACACGCAGCAGGCCGGTCTGCGGAGCCGTCCAGGAGTACCACACGTCACGCGCCGCAGTGGCGGTGTTGCAGGTCACCACGAGCGGATCGGCCGAGGCCTCGGTCAGATCAAAGCTGTTGCTGCCGAGCACCGCCGGGGTCGGGCTGCCGCAGTTGTCGTTCGGTGCCGCCGCCGGCGCCGCCAGGATCCGCACCGAGCCCGTCGTGCCCGGCGTCGTCGCCTTGGCCACGATGCGGACCCACACCGGTACACCCGAAGTCACCGCGAAGCGAGCCACGCGGCTGCGCGACGAGGTGCACGACGTCGCAGTGCCCGTCAGATAGTCATCGTTGCACTCAAGCTCGCCGCCGTTGCAATCCGAGAAGACCGACACGATCGTGTCATAGCTCGCGCCGCAGGTCTCGACGCGAGCAAAGCCGGTGATCGTCGGCACGTACTTGTACCACACGTCCGAGCTGAACACGCCGCCCAAGGGCAGGCACGACGGCGCACCGGCCACCGGGTCCATCACATACGCGCCGCAGGGGCTGAACGTAAACGTTCCCTCGCCCACCTCAAGCGCCGAGCTGCACACATCATTCACGATCGGCGTGCCCGTCGCGGCGTCCACCGTCACCACCGAGTTGGTCGTCTGAGCCGTGCCGCAGCCGCCGGTCACGATGCAGTAATACGTCCCCGCGTCGCCCGGCTTCGGCGATGTCAGGCGAGCCTGAAGCGTCGTCGCGCCCGTGATCGTGCCGCCGCTGGCCTGCACGCCGTCGACCAGCGCCACGCCGTTGCGGTACCATTGGTAGGTGAACGGCGCTGAGCCGGAGGCGGCGACGTTGAAGATCGTGCTGAACGCGCCGGAGCAGTTGGAGATCGAGATCGCCGCTGTCGGGTTCAGCGTGATCGACGGCGGCACGCAGCCGGTCGTCACCGAGTCCAGGATCCAGGGCTGCGAACCGATGATCTGCTGGTTCGCACTGTGGAAGCCCGCGATCAGGGCGCCATCACGCGAGATCGCCGACGGGTAGCCCAGCGCCGGCTGGCCACGCGTGAAGTCCGTGTTGGGGGCCGCGCCCTCACCCACCGGACCCCAGTTCTGGGTCGGGCCAATGTTCGCAACGTTCAGCGACACGAGGTAGTCATACCAGTCACGGACCAGGCCGTCAGACTGCTTCCAGATGAACCCGCCACGCTGCGGCAGGCCATCGTTGAAATACGTCGCAAACCCGACGATCGTGTTGCCGTCTTCGGTGACGCCAGTGATCGTCAGGCCGGAGATCACGCCGTTTGCGATCAAGCCGCTGGTCAGCCAGCTCGCCGGAGCAGAGAGCTGGCCATCGCGGAAGAGCTGCACCGGGCCGTCCCAGGTTTGCGTGCCCGCGTTCCAGTTCCACTGCGAGATCCACGATTCGCCGGCGATGTTCCGCGACTTGCCGGTGATCTTGGTGCCGTCATCGTTCATGTGCCACTGGTTCGGGCCGGTGCTGAGCGACTGGATGTTGCCGTTGATGTCCTGATTGCCCGGCAGGAACGTGTTCACGTACGCGCTGCCGTTCCATCGCCACACGATGATGCGAGCGGCATCGGGGTCCGGTTCCGGCAGAGAGGAGACGTTGTGCTCCTGCGAGCCGAGCACAACCGTGCCGTCGGTGCTGACGTCATACGCCTGCCCGCTGCGGGCACGCCAGGTCTGCGTGGAGGTGCGGAACGGCGTGGGGAGGAACGTGCCGATACCCGTCTGTGTATCCCAGACGTACGGGCGGAAGTACGTGTTGGTCGTGTTGATCGTCGTGCCCGGGGCCGCGGAGTTGTTGTTGTACGTCGAGACGTACGTCTGGCCAACCACATACCGCCCGGTCGAGGACATGCCAAAGGGCGTGTTGATCGCGCCGCCGCTGATGCCGGGGCCGAACGACCGCACCGCCGGATTCGCCGGCCACGACGTCGCACGCAGGAACGTGTTCGTCGTCGAGTTCCACGTCGAGCTCACCAGAGCGGTGTTCGACAGCAGCACCGACGTGAGCGCGGGCGTCGCCGAGTAGGGCGGGCTGATCACACCATTGTTGTTGAATCCCGAGAGCTGGCCCGGGGCCGCGTTGGCCGACTGTGTCGCGATGATTGTGCCATCAGCGCTCACATACCCGCCCGATGAGCTCGCCGCGCCGACCGCCGACTCCGTCAGCGTGTTCGTTGCGCCGTTCCACGTCTGGCGAAACACCCCCGAGAGCGACGAGCCCGCCAGAACATACGTCCCCGCGCCGTCGGCGTTGCTGATCGATTGAATGCCCTTGGAAGGGGTTGAGATCAGCCGAGGCTGCGCGCCGGCCGAGCTCGCGAGCAACGCCGCGGTCAGTACGCCAAGATACATCGATCGAGTCTTCATGGTGGGTTCTCCGGATGCGAGGCCGAGTGAGGGTGATGGGGACTGAGGGTGATGGGAAGAAACGGGTTTCGATCCAGATGGTGCGGGATGACCGGGAGCGCGGGAAAACGCGCAAGACCCGGCATCCAACGCCTGCCGCGAATAAAGGTTATCGTCATTTCGGCACAGTGCAAGAAAATGCCGAAGATTTCTCCAGAGAAATTTATTGGATCGCTGGATGCGTCGAAGATTGGTGGTACAATCGTTCCGACGGACCCGCTGCCCGAACCGCCACTGGGTGTTTTGGCCGATAAATGTCAGAATGACCACCATTTCCAGCCAACCCGCCTCCCCCCAGCTTGCCAGCGATGGCCAGGTTGCCATCCGCGACCTGCGGCGAGCCTTGGTCGCGATCATCGAGTCCGTCGGTGGCGACCCGGCGGTTCCTCAGGAGTTGTCTCGCCGGTTCCGCATTGACAAGACGCTCGCCTGGCGGATCAGCCGCGCCGTCCGCGAAGAGGATGCCTGGAGCGCCCTTCAGCACGTCCCGGGCCGGTCGGGGCTGGCCATCTTTCACGCCGCGATGGTCAAGGCGGGCGCCCCGGCGGAGCGGGCCACCGAACTGAACGACGCGATCGACCGCTTCGAGGGCTTTGTCTCGACGCACGCCCGCGATCGCGACACGCTGGAGATGATCGTCAGCGTGCCCAAGGGCGGCACCTCCCGCAAGCGGATGGAGGCCTTCCGCAAGTCCGGCTATCAGTGCAACTCATCGCTGCTGGGCGTCCGCGCCACGACACAGTTCACGGCCCAGTTCCTCTCGCCCAGCCAGACCCCCGGCCTGCTCGATGTCGGCATCATCGGCGGTCTTCTAGAACTCTGCCGCCTGCGGCCCAACGTGCCCTGGTCGGTGGCGACGATCGCCAACTGGGGCCCCGGCAACGTTGCGGTCAACAACTCCGGCACTGTGCCGCTGACATCCGACGCGACGGGTGACGCGACGCCCCTGCTGCGCGACTTCTGCCGTCCCGACGACGTGAGGATCAAGGCCGTCGAGCGTCCGGGCGGCAGCTTCCGCTACATGCTCGAGCCTGGGCATGTCGGCTATTCCGCGTCCAACGACGTGGTCTACGGCTGGGTCGATCTCGGCGCCGTCCCGCCCCACGCCTCGATCCCCGGTGAGACCGGCGACCACTGTGTGTACCTGTACACGCCGTCGGAAGAACTGGTCTTTGACTTTCTCGTCCACGAGTCGCTGACGTTCGCGCACTCGCCGAGCGTTCGTGTTTTCAGCATGTCGCCGGGCGGGCCGTTGTATCCGGATCCCGCAGCGATCGCCGCCGCGCTGCCCGTTCCCACTGATTTGATCGATCTCGGTCGGGCCATCCCGGAGCCGCCAACACGAGCGATGCCGCGCTACGCCGAACTGCTGACGCTGGCCGCGGCTCGCTTGAACCGCCCGATCACCGAGTTCCGCGTTTTCCGATACCGCCTGGCCTATCCGCCGGCGCCAGCGATGTGCTGCATCTCGCACTCGCTGCTTGAGAAGCCCTGATTCCCCACCGGCCCGTGCGCCGCCGCGCCGCCGGACCTCGATCAGCACCCACCTCGCGGGTTCATCACACAGGATTGCGCCTATGAAGAAGATCACTCGCGCCGGGTTCACGCTCATCGAGCTGTTGGTGGTCATTGCCATCATCGCGCTGCTCATCTCGATCCTGCTGCCCTCGCTGGGCAAGGCCCGCAACCTCGCGCGCCTCTCGCTCTCGATGAGCAACAACCGCCAGATCCTCGCCGCGGCGCTCACCTATCGCACCGACTTCAAAGAGGCCATGCCCTACGTCCTCACCGTCAGCGGCAGCTTCGTCGGCTGGAGCAGCTTCACCTATGGCGGCAAGGCCTGCAACGAACGCTGGCTCGGCGTTCAGGGCGGCGCGTACGACCTGGCCCCCGGCAAGCGCCCGTTGAACAGCTACCTCTACCCGGAGCTCAGCCTGCCGACGACGATCACCGATATCGGCCAGCGCCGCGCCATCGAGTTGCCCGTCTTCAAGTCTCCGGGCGACACCGCCAGCTACCAGTTCTTCTCGCCGTACCCGACACCCGACCCGCGATTCTCCAGCTACGACGACACCGGCACCAGCTACCACACCAACCTCGCGTGGTGGAACCCGCTGAAGACCTGGATGGACCAGCGCGGCCAAGGCCAGCGCCCCGGCGAGAACTCGCTTGTGTACTCCTGGCGCGTCATGAACTTCGGCATCCGCCGCATGTCCACCGCCGCGAACTTCATCCCGTCCAAGTTCGTCTGGGTCCACGACCAGACCGCCGACGTCGTCGCCAACGACTCGCAGCGTCGCAACTGGGTCGGCGAGTTCAAAGACACCAACCGCGCCGTGATGAGCTTCCTGGACGGCCACACCGACTACGTCGCCATGACGCCGGGCGAGGTGATGACCAAGGACTACTGGTTCTGGGTGCCGATGCCGGGCCAGCCGACGCCGTGAGAATCGGGGGCACATCGTGCCTTTGTTCTCGCGACATCGCGCGCACGCGTCACCCGCGTCGCCAATGATCGCCCCATGACCACCGACGCCTCCAACGCCGCCTCCAACGCCGCCAACCAACCCCCCGCGCCGCGCCAGATCACCATCCCCGGCACGTCGCTGGTCGGAAAGGACCCCTATCGCGTTGAGCCGCTGGCGGGCACCGGCTGCTTTGCGCACCCGGTGATGAGCGAGTTGGCCGACGCGAGCGTGCAGCAGTATCGCGAGCCGATGCTCGCGCTGGCCGATGCGTTTCACGGCGCGACGCGCAAGCCACTGCCCGGCGCCCGCGTGCGCTTCGGGCTCGGGCTCTTCGGCGGCTCGGCGGCGCCGAAGCTCTACACCAGCCCCGATGCCGAGATCAGCCTGAACATCCGAATCGACTTTCACGCCAAGCAGCGCTCCAGCGAGGATGCGCGCCTCGTCGTCACCGAGGCGCTGGTCTCGATCCTGCGCGACGTGATCAAGCACGCACGCACGCCGGAGACCCAGCGCCACGGCCGCCTCACCTTCGTCTCGCTCCGCAGCGAGTGGAACAACTCGCTCGTCGAACCACACAAGCGCCCCGCCGGCCTGGCGACGCGCTGGCTCCAGGCCGATATCGATCGCGGCACCATGGCTCTCAGCCTGCCGCGACAGGGCAAGGACGGCTCGTATGTCGAGCCGCTGAACGTCACGCTCTCGCTGCGGGACGCGCTGTACTACGCCGCGGCTCCAACGATGCAGTTCGTGTATCTCGCGCCGGGCTCGATGGACCCGCTGTTTGTCAACGTGACGATCGATCTCTCGCACATGGACCCCGCGGGCGCCACGGGCTCTGGAGAGCTCGGCGCGTCGGGCGCATCGCTGTGGTTCGGGCACATCTCACCGGATCGGCATCACGCGGACATCATCGCGGAGCTGGAGAGCGATCTGGCGAAGTACTTCCCGACGCGATACTCGCCGATGATCATGTTCGTGGCTTCCGGCGCGCAGCCGCTGCGGGCGGCGCTGAGCTACGGCGTGCCGCACATCGCGCTCAAGCGGCTGGCGCTGAACGCGGCGTTTCTGAACGCCCAGGACGCGCTGAAGGAGATGAAGCCTGTGCTGGCGCGAGCCGAGGACCGCATCTCCTCGCACGCCCAGCGGGCGCTTCAGCTCCTGGGCACCGGCTCGATCCTCGAGCCGCTGGGCATTGATTGGCGCAGCGCCGCTCACGCCGAGATCGTCAAGCTCGCGCAGCTCGCGCCGCAAACGAGCACCAGTGAGAACGCCGAGCGGGCCGACATCCGCCAGAAGTTCTTGGACCTCTGCCAGCCGATCGCCGGAGCCGCGTCCGGCGCGCCGGCGCTGCCGACCAGCGACTTCACCGAGTGGACCGACCTGTGCAAGCGGGCGATCGGCGTCGCGCAGTTCCCGGCGTTCGAGTACCTCGCGGCGAGGCCGGAGCTCTTGACGACGTACGGCGCGCTGGTGCTGGCACCGAGCGCCGCGAAGGCGTGATTGCCGAGCGATGATCGTCGCGGAGGGTGTGTGAGCGCCCGCAGCCCGTGCCTTCGCAGAGCCTCAGGCGCGGCGTCCATCTGTGAATCACGCGGGGCGTGTGCGGTTGCTCCGCGCGTCGCTCAGGGTGCGGGTGTGGTCGGCGCTGGCGTTGCCGGCTTCGGCGCCACCGGGCGATACGGGCGGAACTCCGGCGCATCGATCACCCCGCCATCGCGATACGCCCGCTCGATTTCCGCGGCCCAACGCTGCACATAGGGCCACAGCTTCGGGTTGTCCTTCGGATCGTGCTTGTGGTCCATCGAGACCTTCAGCGTCTCTTCCAGCGGCACGTTGTTCACGAGCTTCTCGTACATCATCACGCAGACGGTCGTCCGCTGTGCCCCCGCGGCGCAGTGGATCAGCACCGGCTGATTCGCCGGGTCGGTGATCAGCCGCAGCGCCTCGACATAGCCCATCGGGTGGCCGGTGCCGTCGCCGTCGAGTGTGAACACATGGCGCTTCACGCCGAGCGACTCGGCGGTGCGCTGCGCCAGACGCTCATCGTCGGGGATGCCCTCATACGCGCCGAGGTCGATAATGGTTTTGATGCCGTGGCGCTTGACGACGGTCTCGGTCGCGGCGGGTGTCAATCGCCCGGTGCGATACACGTGCCCCTCATCCACGACGCCATAGTTGCGGGGCAGCACGTTGTCACGCACCCCGAACCGCAGCACCCAGCCGCCAGCGCCCAGCAACGTGGCGACGAGCACAACGATCGCAAGTTTTCGGTGCGAGATCGCCATCGGACAATGATAGGTTGAACGGACCGGGCGTACGCCGCATCGCGATTACTGAGCGCTGCCGACGAGATGGCCGTTGGTCGGGAAGCGGCGCAGGGCCGCGAGCAACTGCTCGATCTGCACATGCGGCGGCATCTGCATCAGCCGCCGGCGTAGGGCTGTCACGGTCTTCAGGTCTGCCTCGGGGATCAGCAGGTTCTCTTTGCGGGTGCCGCTGGCCGAGAGGTTGATCGCCGGGAAGAGCCGGCGCTCGGCGATCTTGCGATCCAGCACCAGCTCCATGTTGCCCGAGCCCTTGAACTCCTCGAAGATCACCTGATCGCCGATCGAGCCGGTGTCGACCAGGCAACTGGCGATGATCGTGAGGCTGCCGGCCTCTTCGGTGTTTCGTGCGCTGCCGAAGATCTGCCGCGGCACCTCCAGCGCCTTGGCGTCAAGCCCGCCGCTGAGTGTGCGCCCGCTGCTGGCGTGCCGACGCGAGAGGTTGAACGTCCGGCCCAGGCGCGTCAGGGAGTCCATGACAACCACGACGTGCCGGCCGGCCTCGACCATGCGACGGCAGATCGCGATGCACTGGGTGCTCACCGCGATGTGACGCTCCACGCCGTGGTCGTTGCTGCTGGCCATGACGACGGCCTTTGGATTCCCCGCGGCGTCGTTGCCGAACGCGGCGAAGGTACGCCGGAAGTCGGTGACCTCTTCGGGGCGCTCGTCGATGAGCAGGCCGATGACCAAGCACTCGGGCGAGTTGTGCGTGATCGCGCGGGCGATGTCCTTCAGCAGCGAGGTCTTGCCGGCCTTCGGGGGCGACACGATCAGGGCTCGTTGCCCGCGGCCGATCGGGCAGAACAGGTCGATCAGCCGGCAGGAATCGGGGCAGCCGGGATACTCCATGGTGAGCCGCGGCTGCGGGTCGATGCTCGTGAGCTCATCCCAGGGCTTGATCAACGGCGCCGTCGCCGGATCAAAGCCGGGCACTTGCGCCATCTCGTGGCCCGGGCGTGGGGCGTGCGAGTTCGGGCCGCCGACGTGACCACCGGGGCCTTGCCCTTGCGGTTGCGAGTGGTGTGGAGCAGAGTGCTGCTGTTGGCCGTGCTGACGGCCTCGACGAGATCGACCGGTTCTCACGGTGTCCCCTGTTGAGCGATCGACCCAGTCTCCAATACACCAGCACGGTCCGTCGCGCGGGGGTGGGAGTCGAAACGCTCTGACGATGGTCCGCGCGGCTCGCCATCAAGACGGGCCTCCGCGATGATGAAAGAGTCTATCCACGCCGACGGCGCGACGCATAGAGCCCGCCGAGGGCCAGGAGAGCCGCGGTGCCGGGCGCGGGGACGACCGGAACTTCCGGGGGCGGGGGAGTCGGATCGCCGCCGCCGCCGCCCCCACCACCACCGCCCCCGCCACCGCCGCCACCACCACCACCGCCGAACGAGGGGCCCGGCGGGTTGCTGCCGATGCCGCCACCGCCGCCGAGGGAGCCGCCGGTGGCGCCCGAGGGGCCGAACATCGCGCCCATGAGGCCCGCGTCGAGGTTGAAGTTGAAGAGTTCGACGGCGATGTTGTCAATGCCCCAGATCGCCGAGCCGTCTTCGGGCAGGCCGCTGCCCTCGAACTCGATGGCCATGTCCGGCGAGGCGTGCTTGATGGTGAAGACAAGGCGATAGACGGTGTCGCCGCCTGGGCGCGTGAAGCCGAGAGTGTTGGAGGTGTAGGCACCGCTGCCGGGGACGCTGGAGACCTCGACGCTCGCGCCGTAGGGGTATGACTGCGTCGCACCAGCGACACCCTCGTTGGCAAATGTCGAATCCAGGACGACACGCTTGCCGTCGACGATGATCGTGATCTTCTGGGGGACCTTGCCGGAGTTGCCTTTCCACTGCCCAACGATGATGAGGTCCAGCGCGATGACGGCGTGCGAGTGATCCGCAAGGCCTGAGAGCTTGAGGGAGGCTTTGTCCGACGCGAACTGGCCGAGGAACGTCTCGCCCGAGGGCGTGGTCGTCAGCGTCGAGATCGACCACTCATCGCCCGGGGGCGAGTTGAAGGCCGACTGATACGCCGGTGTCGCCAAGGCGGCACCGGGCACAGCGCACGAGATCGCCAGAGCGGCAAACGCCGCTCGTGCCCCGCAGCGCGGGGCGAGACTTCGACCAGACATGTGCGACACTCCTCTTCGAACGTTGGACCGACAGGTGAGACAGAACAAGTCTGCCACACGCGGGCGTGTCAGGCCATCAAGGCGAACTCATCGCGTTCGAGCAACCTCGGGTCGTGACATCTATGTCGCGTGCGAGGCGTTGGAGTCGGGCCGATTCGTGGTTCTCGGTGCGCCCACCATTCCATTCGCAATGAAGGTGTGTACCGGTTGCAAAGAAAACCGCCCGCGGGGCTCGCGGGCGGCGGGACGAAGTCGGGCTGCGTTATCGGGCGGCATACGCGGATCGCACATGGGCACATCGCACATGGCGCATGGCACGTCGCGACGGCGCAGCGCGGGCGGTCGCGATGAGTTAGGAGAAGTACACGCTGAAGAAGCAGTTGTAATCGCCCTCGGTCACGCCGTTGTTCGGGACATCGAACGAGCCGGGCAGCGGCGTGCCCTGGTCGTCGGCGATATCCACCAGCGGGTTGGCGTCAAAGTAGTTCGAGAAGAAGGCGTTGTAATCGCCCTCGGTCACGCCGTTGTTCGGGATGCCGGCGCGCGGCGGGAGATTGCCCTGATCATCGGCGATGTCCACCGGGCTCAGTTTCTCGCCAGCGCTCGGGAGCGTCGTCGTCCCGGCGATCGTCGTGCTGCTGGGTGAGATGATGTTCGCCGTCAGAATCACGTTCGCGTTCGGCCCGGTGCTGAACGGCGGCGGGGGCAGCTCAAACGGGATCGGCACGCCCGGGGCCGGGGGAATCTGCTGCGTGATGTTCGTCGGCGCCGTCAGCGTGAGCGAGATCGTCTGAGCGCCCGCGGCGCCGGCGCTCACGACTCCGTTGATGGTCAGCACCGCGGCGCCCGTCGTATCGCTCGATGAGCCCTGGAGCTCAACCGTCGAATCGATCGTGCACGGCACAACCAGCGAGAACGTGTACGACCCGCCAGCGCCGGGCGTCAGCGGTCCGACCACCGCCGAGTCCTGCGTCAGCCGAAGAGCGTTCACCGTCGCGTTGCCCACCGGGACAGTCACCGGTACACCCAGCGAGAAGTAGTTGTAGTTCGGCGCGAATGTGCGGAAGGTCGAGTAGTTGATCGAGATCGACGTCGCCAGTGTCGGCGCCGGCGAGGCTCCGCGCAGGTTGATGTCCAGCGCCGAGAGCGTGACGGTGTTCACCGTGGGGTTCAGTTTGAGGAAGAACGTGCCACTGGGGCGCGTGTTGACCGCCGGCGGCGGCGAGGCGGTGCCACCGGTGCCGGTGAAGTTGATCGGGTTGTTGATGGGGGCCGCGGCGCTGCCGAGGCCGGGGTTCGTGCGCGTGCCCGTCGGGTTCGTCGCCTGCACGTAGTTCCCGCGGAACGAGCCGTTCAGCGACACGTTGACGCCGATCGTCGACGACAGCGAGCTGGTGGTGGAGTTCACCGTGCAGAGATAGGGCTGGGCGTGCGCCGCACCCGCGAGGGCGGCGACGATCGTCGTGGCGGAGGCGAGAACGAGTCGATTGGAAGCGCGAACGTTCATCGAGAGAACTCCGGCAGAGGTTCAGTTGTCAGTTTTCAGTCGTCAGATTTCAGCAGAACAAACTGATGCCCGGCGCCTTCCAACTCGGCCCTCGGCCCTCAAACCTCGGCCCTTCCTCACGACGGGCAGCCATCGAAGTAGATCGCGAAGAAGAGGTTGTAGTCGGCCTCGGTGACGCCGTTGTTGGTGTCAAGCGTGCCGAAGGGCGGCAGCGGCGAGCCGTCGTCATTGGCGATGTCGCAGACCGGCAGTGCGTCAAAGAAGTTGGCGAAGAAGAGGTTGTAATCGCCCTCGGTCACGCCGTTGTTCGTGCCGCCGGGGATGCCGATCGGCGGCAGGGCGTTGCCGTCGTCAAAGGCGATGTCCGCTGCGGAGCAGCGAGAGACGGCCTCGTCACCGGGGAGCATGACCATGAGGACGTTGTACGCCTGATCGGGCGAGGCGCTGACCGGCTGCGTCGGGTCGATGAAGTTCCCGTCGTTGTTCACGTCATAGACGACCTTGGCACGGAAAACCATCGAGCCCAGCGTTCGCGGCGAGCCATACGACAGCCCCGCGGGGTTGGTCACGGTGCTGGGCAGATCCTGCACGATGCTCGAAGGCCAAACCGCGCCGCTGTCGACACTGTCCGCATCGGCAACGCCCAGGAACTGAATCTGATAGTTGCGGGCCGAGTTCGCGCCCGCGTAGACGTCGCCGACCTTGGTGATCAGCTCGAGCTGATAGCCGCCGGTGGTGCTGTTGCGGTTTGCGCGGATGAGGCCGGTGCTGAAGGTGTTCGGCGTGCCGTTCAGCATGATCGTGGAAAGGAAGTACAGGTTGCCCAGGCGGTCCATCGCCGGCGGGCTGATCGAGGGGCCGCTGGTCGCGCCGGGGAAGGCCTCGTTGTACTTAGCCAGCGTGCCGATGGGCGTGCCGCTCGGGCCGAGGATCTGCTTCGCCAAGAGGCCCGCGGCTCCCGTGGGCCCGCCGGTGTGAGCCGCGACGACCCAGGTCGCGTTGCCGGTCGTATCAACGCGGGCGACGGCGATGTAGTTGTCCATCGACTGCGGCGTGGTCGCGCCGCCACCGGTCGCTGCGACACCGGCGGCCAGCAGCAGCGAGCCATCGGGCAGCACGGTGCCGGAGACCGGCCCGCTGGGCCCGCGGAAGCAGACCTGTGACTGATAGTTCATGAACTCGTGGTTGCCCAGCGAGCCGAAGGTGTTCGACGGGTTGAAGCCGTCGATCGGGTCGGTCAGCTCGGTGGAAACGAGCGGGAGCGTGAAGCGTGCGGTGGAGTCAGTGGTGCCGCTGGTGTTGACACCCCAGATGCTGAGGCCGCGGGTCTTGGTCTCGCTGGTGAGGCGCGAGAGGGCGATGCCGGTGCCGGCGTCGCTGAGCCCGTTGCTGAGCAGGACGAAGGGGCGCGAGATGAAGGTCATGGGCCCGCGGAGCGAGGCGCTGGCGCTGAGGTGCGTGGCGATGCTGGTCATCGTGCCAGCGGACTGCTCGATCTGCTCTGTGTTTGCGAAGTCCAGGCCGAGCACCAAGGGCCGGCCGGCGATGTTCGTCGAGATGAGCGTCGGCGTGGTCAGCGAGGTGGTTGTGCCAAGAAGGAGCGAGGTGCGTGACGCATCGCCCGAGGTGGTGCCGCGGATCGAGTTGAGCACGGAACTGGAGCGCGTGGCGCCGGCGATGCGGTAGTAGCGCTTGTTGGTGATGGCGTCATCGCCGAGGCTGGTCGAGAGGCCGTCGGCGTAGAAGGCGATGTGGCCGGCCTCGTCGATGCCGCCGAGGCCGAAGCTCGCGTTGGAGAACGTGCCGGCGGTGCCGTTGGTGCGGTTGGTCGCTGCGACGATTCGCGAGGCGTAGACGCGACCGGGGTTCAGCGGATCAAACGAGGCCAGGACGCCGATGATGTTGTTCTCATCGTCACCATCGCCAAAGATCGTGTTGGGCCCGCCGGCGAACTCCAGGAATGAGACGCCGAACGTGTGGCCCTGCACGGTGTTGGTGAAGATCGTTGTGCCGAGGTTGTTGCGACCGGGCGTGGGGTTCACGCCGCCGCCGGCGGTCGTCCAGAGTCGATAGCTCGCCCGCGGCAGGGCGCCGACCGGTGAGAACCGGTTGCTCACGCCTTGCGAGGCGATCAGGTGATTGAAGAATCCGCTGCTGGTTGACGCGCTGGCCTTCACCAGCGGCGCCAGCCGATACGTGTTGCCCCACGAGGTGTTCTGAACCGTCGTGTCAACGATGTAGTTCAGCACCTGCGTCTGCGTCGCGCCGATCGCGTACGCGCTCGCGGCGTCGCCCGGCAGGCCGTTGGTCGTCGAGATCGAGTCCTGGGCCATTGCTGAACTGGCCCCGCCAATACCACCGGCCAGCACAATGAGGGCCGCCACACGCATACGCAACGAATCGGTCATGGTTGACTCCGGCCGACGTTTTCAGGGAGGGACACCGCGCCCCGGCGCGAGCCGGTGCGAGCCCCACGAGACCACATTTCGAACCACGCCGCCCGCTCGATCCAGCGGGCGGCGCGTCGGAAAGTCTACACCAACACTACGGCTGGCCCACTGAACTGCGGGATTCTAGAAGACGTCCATGAACAATCTCCCGCTGGCGACGCAGATACGCCTGCCATTCGGGATCTGTTACCAGCAGCAGTGCCCGGCGGATCCTCGCCGCGGTCTCTTCCGTTCGCTGATCGCGCAGGTGATCGACCAGGATCGAGTTCAGCAGCGCCGGCTCGGCGTTCGGCTCGCGTTCAAGGGCGAGCCCGTACCACTTCGCCGCGTCATCCAGATACCCCAGCTTGTGATAGATCGATCCGATGTTCGCCACCGGACGCCAGTCGGTCCGATCCAGGTCCGCGGCCATCTTGAAGCAATCCGCCGCGTACATCCTGTCACCCTGCTGATCACGCTCCAAGACCGCCTTGCCCAGGTTGTTCCAGGCATAGGGGAGCTCTTTGTACGTCTCGACCGCCTTCTGATAGTTCTCGATCGCCTCGTCGTTGCGCTTGGCGCGATACGCGGTGTTCCCCGCCTCAAAGTACCCCGTCGCCTCGCGCAGTCGTACCTCCGGCGAGAGCGGCATGTCGTCGTTTCGGCCGGCGCAGCCGCCCAGCGTCGCCAGCGTAACGACGACCAGCGCCGCCATCGCGCAGCATCGTGAGCGTGTCAGTCGCGAGCCCGTTGAAGTGCCGTTCCGCATCGTTGATCTTCCTTGCATGAACAATCCCCCGAAGACCCGCGCCGTCGCCGGCCCCGATTCCAGACCGGCGTGTGTGTTGAACTAGCGCTGCTCCCAGCGCGTGAACTTGAATGACGCGTCCCACGTCGGCTCGCCCGCCTCGGTCTTCAGCGTGCCGGGCACGAGCCGGATATACGCAAGCTCGAGCCCCTGCACATCGCTGACCGCTCGCTCAAGAAACCCGAGGATCGCCGGCGCCGTCTGCCCCTTGGCCTCGATCGAGAGCTTGCGACGACCGAGGTTCTTCACGCGCGAGTTCTTGTCATCCTCGTTGAGCGAGACGGACATCGTGAGCCCGATGTCGCGAGCGGCGGTTTCCAGCTTGCTCGCCAGCGCCGGGTCGACGCGGAACCGCTCGCTGGAGGCCGCGTCGGACTGCTTGATGGCCGTCATCCTGGCGATCAACTGCTCGATCTCGCCCGAGCGGGTGTTCTGTCGCGCCAGCGCCGCCGCGGCGACGCCGCCCAGAGACAACCCATACAGCGCGTACACCAGCGACGCCAGCAGCAGGAACCCGCCGATGGCCAAGAGCCACAGCGGGCGGTTGCGCCGCGCCGCGTTGCCCGCTTCGCCGGTCAACTCCATCCGCGTTTCTTCGGTCAATCGAAACGGTTCGCCGCTCATGGCCGCCCCCCTGCGCTCGGCGCTGCGTGATCACGGATCGTCGGCGTACCCGGCCCCGGCTCGGTCGGCTGAGGCGCTGGCTCCGGCGGGCGCGCGGGCGGAGTATCGCCCGGTGTGGGCGTGGGGGGCGTAGGCGGGGTGGGTGTCGGCGGCGATGAAGGGAGTGGCGGCTCGGCCGCGCCGGGCGCAGGCGGTGTCGCTGTCGGCGACTCGTTCTTCGCGTCCGGCGCTGGAGATCCCCCGGGCGTTGTGCTCTCGGCCGGCTTGGGCTTGGCGGCGGGCGCCGCGGGCGTCACCTTCGGCTTGGGCGTTTCGACCCACACCGCGCCGACGGTGAACGAAAACGCGGCGCTGCTGCCCTCGGTCGGTCGCGTCGGCCGCGTGGCGCCGCCGCTCCAGTTCAACCAGGGCCCGGTCGCGTTCTGCTCGCTCAGTCGCTGGTTGAGGATTGTCGACGTGTCGGCATCGGGCATGTGAACCGACATCAACCCGCCCTCGTTGGTGCCCACCGCGATGCTTCGCAGCTCCATCGTCCGGTCCGCCAGCGAGCCAAAGGCCCGCATCACCCGCGCGAACTCCGCCAAGACCGGCCGCTCCAGCACGATCTTCTTCTGCGTGTCTTCCATCTCCTTCAGCGAGCGACGGAGGATCGCCGCGGGGTCCGGGTCCGTCGCGGCGCCGGGCGCCGCGTCGCGCACCGTCAGCAGAAGCTCCGCCGTCGCGTTCGTGCGGGCGATGCGCTGCTCGTCCAAACTCCCCGCCGCGGATTGCAGCTTGTACCCCACCGCCGCGATCAACACCGCGGCCCCGACGAGCATCACAAAGTTCCACGCGTACACCCGACGGCTTGACCGCCCGGGCCGGCGCGAAAGCTCCAGCAAGCCCAGCCGCCCATCCACGGGCTCGGCCTCGCCGGCGTTCTTCGCTTTGCCGCTCGCGACATCCGACGCCCGCGCGCCCGGAAGACCCAGATCGTTGCACGCGATCACGCTCTGGCGCAGCGTCGCGAGGATCGGGTCGTCCTCGACCTTCGCAGCGACGACGGTGCCGGGCCAGCCCCGCCCGATCGTCTGGCCCATGGCGCCGATCCCCGGCGCGTTGGGCAGATCATCATCGAGCCCGACGCACACGAGATTGGACGGACCGGCGCAGAGCACTCGCCGCGGCGCGATCCCCAGTTGCGCGCTCCACGAGAGCCACTCGGCCACCAGCCGGCCCACATCGCCCCGAGAGACTTCGATCACGCCGGGCTCGCCGCCGCCGACACCCGCGCCCGCGTTCACGCCCCCCTCGGGCCCCTCGCGCGAGAGCGCGTTGTCCATCGCCGATTCGCTGTCCGTGCTCGAAGCACCGACGCTGAGCGCTGTGGTGCGGAGCCGGATCGTGCCGCCGCAGAGCAGGGCGGTGCCGCCCGGCCCGCCGTTCCACGACCAGAGCAACTGCCCGCGCGGGTCAACGACGATCGTCGCGACACACTCCGCATCGCCGCCGGCCTTGCGATCTTGCCAGCCCTCGCCGAGCAGGTGCAGCAGGCTCACCACGCGAGCGGGCGTCGCGTTCATCGCGTCCAGCTCATCCAGCAGCAGCCGCACGCCCAGATCCGCACTGGCCAAAACTGCGACGCGGCACGCCCCGGCATCACCGGCGCGCTTCCGCTCACGCCGTCCCTTGCCCCCGGGCCCACGCGTCGGCGGCGCCGCCAGCGGCTGCACCGACAGATCCGTCCCGACCTCGTGCCGCCCCAGCCACGCCAGCGAGCCCTGCCCCTCGGCGCTCTCGCCGGCGAGCTGCGCCGCGCCGATCGCCGCCGTCACCAGTTGCTCATCGGCGCTGGGCGCAGAGAACCACGAGCAGCGCGAGCCGTCCATATCCAGGCACAGCGACCACTGCGGCTCGCCGGGCACGGTGGCCAGACTCTTGACGATCCACTGTGCGCACGCCTTGATCGCGCTCTGGATCTGCGGCGCATCGGGCCCGGCGGCGCTGGCGCTGCCGGGCGTCGGCGGGTGCCACTGAAGCTCGCCACGCGCGTGGACCAGGCGAGCACCGACGATGACGCTGCCGCTCCCGGCGCGTCGGATGTACACCGCGGCGTGGCTCACTTCTTGGGTTCCTCTTCACCGTTTTCCGGCTCGGTGGCCTTGCCCTTGAGGCGGAGCTTGTCGCGCATGGCGCGCATGTCTTCGGGAGTCGCCGCGGGGTTCGGCGGGAAGTTCTGCCCCAGCGCCCGCCCGCCGGGCGCACCGGGCGGGATGCCGCCGGCGTTGGGCGCTCCGCCGTTGACGTTTGCGGGGTTGCCCTGCGGCAAGATCATCACCGGCCGATCAACGGGGATCGTCAGGGCGAGCCGCTCGGTCACGCCGCCGGCCTTCTCGATCATCAGGTGATCGGTGTGGACCTCGGTGAGTTTGACCCAGTCCGGCGCGCCCTCTTTGCCGGCGATGACATCGCCGGGCGATGCGATGAGCTGCTGACCGTCCACCGAGACGATCGCGCGCCGCCGGTCCTGGCCGTCGGGGCCAACGCCGCGACCGATGATCGCGCTGAGCATCCGGATCGCCATCACCGGCTTCGGCGGTGGTGGCGGCGGCGTGTTCGCTTCGCCCGGCGGTGGCGTCGGCGGTGGCGGCGGCGCCGGGCTCTTCTGCGGCGGCACCACGCGATTCAACATCCCCGCCAGCTCGCCCGAGGGCAGCACATCGGCCATCGCCACCTGCTGGCCCGAGAGGCGGTTCGTCGGTGCGGGCGCGGGCTTCGGCGCCTCGGGCGTGCTGCGGATCCACGACGTCGGCACCCACAGGATCGCCAGCCCGCCCACGACCAGGACCACCGCCCAGATCTGGGCGCTTCGGATTCGGCGTTGTGCGACAGCGGAGTGCATGGCAGAAAACCCGGTGAGAGTTCAGGAGTCCAGTATCAGGGGGCCAACGTCAGAGGACCAGACTGCGAGAGTTCAACCGAAACAGACCCGAAGACCACGCGAGATCAGACATCCGAGCCAACGCCAACACCAGCGCGCGACCATACTTATCGGTCGAGCGGCCCGTGTTCCCGCAACGTCGCCTTGAATGCGGCCCAGTGCCGGGCCCACGCCCGACACAGCCCCCCGCGGCATGGTGTATTCCTCAGCCCTCGGCGCGGTTGCGAGACTCTCAACCGTAGGGACGTTCGACCGCTCCGGCGTCCGCGGGCGTCGCCGACGCTCGGTCGGCGCATCTTCCCGTCTCGGGCTCGTCATTCAAGTACGCCCACCACCCTGGCCCCGCGCTGGCACGCGCTCAGTGGACCTTCCGCAGCCGCCCCGTCGGCACATTCAACTGCCCGCGATACTTCGCGACCGTCCGGCGCGCGATGTCCAGCCCGCGCTTCTTCAGCTCGTCAGCCAGCTCATCATCGCTCAGCGGGTTGGTCTTGTCCTCGCCGTCGATGATCTCGCGAAGCGCCGCCTTCACTGCGTCCCACGCCATCTCCTCGCCCGATTCGCTGCTGGTCGTCCCGCCGGAGAAGAACTTCCGCAGCGACACCACCCCCCGCGGCGTCTGAAGGTACTTCTCCGACACCGCCCGGCTCACCGTCGCCACATGAATCCCCAGTTGCTCGGCCACCTTCGTCATCGGCAGCGGCTTGAGCGCCTGCGGCCCGTAGTCAAAGAAATCCCGCTGCGCATCCACCACCGCCTCCACCACCCGCAGCACCGTCCGCTTGCGCTGCTCGATCGCGTCGATCAGGAAGTTCGCGTTGCCGATGCTCGTGCGCAGGAAATCCCGCGTCGGCTTCGGTGCCGCCCGATCCTTCACGAGCTTCGCGTACTCCTGATTGACACGCAGGTTCGGCAATCGCTGGTCGTTCAGATACGCGATGTACCGATCACGCTCGGCGTCATACTCCACAAACGCATCGGGAACGATCCCCGGCTCGAGCTCCTCGTTGAGCCTCCGCCCGGGGGCCAGGCTCAGCGTGCGAAGGAGCCCCAGCGCGCTCTTCAGCTCATCGATATCCGCGCCCAGCGTCTTGGCGATCTTCGGCAGCCGGTTGTTCGCCAGATCGTCCAGATGATCCGTCACCACACGCCGCGCCAGGCCCCAGGCGCGATCGCCCGCGCCCGTGCCGCTCTGGCTGCCCTGCGGATCATCGCCGCGAGCGTCGATCTGCAGCAGCAGGCACTCGCGGCTGTCCCGCGCACCGATTCCCGCTGGCTCCAGCAGCAACTGCACCGCCCCCAGCGCCCGCTCCATCTCCTCCTTCGTCGGTCGCGGCGTGATCGCCGCCGGCCCCGCCACCGGTATCCGATCCAGGATCGTCTCCAGTGATGTCCGCAGATACCCGTCGTCCTCGATGTAGCCGACGATCACCTCGCCCAGTTCGCGCAAGCGCGGGTCGATCTCCACCAGGTGCCACTGCTCCATCAGTTGATCGCTGACAGGCTTCGAGCGATCGGCGGTGTTCGCCATCGCGTCCATCTTCGCGTCGCGCCCGTCCTCGCTGATGCTCCCCTCGCGGCGGCGGTCCTCCCACTCGCTCTCGCGATAGCGCTCCGGCTCGTCGAACGAGTTCGCCGCCGCCTCGGGGTTTGATTCCTCGAACGTGCTGAGCCGCTCAAAGTCCGCCGCGGCTCCCTGCTCGCCGACTTCCATCGGCCCGCGCTCGGCCAGATTCACGAACCGTTCATCGTCGCGCGAGCGCGTCAGCTCGGCCTCGGCGCTCTCGGCGATCTCCAGCGTCGCGTTGCTCTCCAGCTCCGAGTCGATCCGCTCCTGCAGCTCCGCTTGCGACATCTGCAGAATCTCCATCGACTGGATCATCTGCGGCGCCAGCTTCATCTGCTGGCCCATGCGCATGGATTGGGAGGCGTCAAATCTCATGGGTTCGTCGGAGAGAGGGTCGACAACCAAAAGAGTGCGAAGAACAAGGGTACCACATCGACTGGCAAGGAGTTTGCTTGTGCGCCGGGCCTGGGCGATCTATCGGCAACTTCACCCTCTGGCTCGACCTGTTCGGTTGTTGATCTGATCCCAAGAGCGTGATCGGGGCGCGAGTCGAGTACCATCGCCAGTCGTGACGACGCTCCAACCCTCCACCCCGATGACACCCGCCGCCGCACGAGGCGCGTCCGCGTCATCGTCCCCGCCCGGTTGGGTCTATCGCTCGCTCCCCAACTGGCTCACCGCGTCGCGCGTGCTCATGGCGGGCGTCTTTTTCGGCGCGCTGACCATCTGGCGATGGGAAGATTCGCCCGCCAGTCGTGGCGAGATTGACATCCTGCTCCTCGTCGCCGCGGCCTTGTTCGTCATCGCGGTCCTCACCGACGCGCTGGACGGCTACTTCGCCCGGCGCTGGAATGTCGAGTCCACCTTCGGCCGCATCATGGATCCCTTCGCCGACAAGATCCTCGTCGTCGGCGCGTTCGTCTTTCTCGCCGGGCCCGACTTCTGGTTCGAGTTCCCCGCCGGTGCCCCCGCCCGCATCAGCGGTCACGGCATCCAGCTCTCCGGCGTCTACCCGTGGATGGTCGTGGTCATCATGGGACGCGAACTCCTGGTCACCAGCATCCGCGGCACCATGGAGGCCCAGGGCTTCCAGTTCGGAAGCGATTGGTGGGGCAAGGGCAAGATGATCCTGCAATCGCTCGCCATCCCCGCAGTCATCGCGCTCATGGCCATCGCCGACGTCACGCCCGACCCGGCGGTGAAGCTCCTGGCCAACCCCCCCGCTCGCGTCGCGATCGATCTGCTGGTCTGGACGATGCTCGCAGTCACGGTCCTGTCCGGCGTCCCCTATCTCCTCCGCGCCGCAAGACTGCTGCACGAGCAAAGACTCGAACGCCGCGACGCCGGCGGCAACTCAGCAGCACCCTGATCGTTGCCCCGGTCTTCCGATTGCCGCCCACTTACATCGCCCGCGCCGGCACACCCACCACACGCGCCAGGTCCGGCACATCGCCGATCACCACCGCGCCGCCGCCAACAACCACCCCGACACCCACGCGCACGCCCGGCAGCAACCGCGCCCCGATCCCGATCAGCGTGTCACGCTCAACCACGCACGAGCCGCCGATCGCGACCCCCGGCGCAACATGCGTGTTGGCCCCGATGACGCTGTCGTGCTCGATGATCGCGCCGCTATTGATGATCGCGTGAGCCCCCACGCGCACGCGGCTGTGAACGATCGCACCCGGCCCGATGTACACCCCGGCGCTGATCAGCGCGCTGGGTGACACGATCGCGGTCGGATGCACCACCGCACGCGCTTCGCCTGTCATCACCCCGCGCGATTGAGCGGCGCGGATCCGCCCCAAGACCTTGCCACGCGTGACGACATCACCCAGTGCCACGATCCAGTCGCGCTCGCCCACGCGATCGACCCCGTGCTCACTCAGCGGGCCCAAATACGCCGGCGTCGCAAACGGGTGCGGCAGGTCGATCAAGATCGCCCCAAGCGGCGCCGCCGCGTTGTCATCCAGAAACCCCGCGATCCGATGGCCCGAGAGCTGCGCTGCCTCCGCAACCACCACCGAATGCCCCCCACCGCCCAAGAGCACCAGCGCCCGCGGCGTCGTCCGGCCCTGCCCCTGGCCAAGCTCAACCGCCCCGACGCCCGGCACCGTCACATCGACGCTCGACCGCGTCGCGTGGGCCCCGTGACCAATCGATTGCGCGTTCACGGCAGATGTCCCCGTGGCAAATGGTGGCGTGCTCATACTCACCCTTTCATCGGCCCATCCGCGTCGCCCGCCCCATCGAACCCCGCGCCGGCGACCAACAACGATCACCGGATCATCCGACCATACGCCTAGTATCGCCCGAAGCGGTCCACACGCGCCGCACATTCCAAGCTCTGCCGGGTTGACGCAACCCCAGATATTGGAGACACTTGCACCCCGGCAGGCTCGCGCTCATGCGTTCGCACGCCGGGAGGCTCCTGTCGGCGCGTTGCGCGCCGCAGGTCGTCGTCTGTCATTTCTCCCGGCCCGGGCCTCGTCCCTTGCCGGCTCACTTGCGAGGTGTTTATGGCTGGTCGCGGCGGATCATCAAACGGGGTTGTGGCAGCGGTCGTCCTCGGCGTGTTCGCCGCGGGCTTCTTCGTGCTCTCGCTGGTCTTCTACGGGGGCAAGTCCTCCGCCGAGCAGGAGCTCAAGAAGTATCGCGACGAGTCCAAGGAAATCGTCAAAGACAACGAGCGCAACGCCCCCGACCTGCGGGCCCTGGTCGCTGAGGCCGGCAAGGCCAACAAATCTCTCGCCACGTTCCTGCGCGAGCAGCAGCAGGCCGTCGCCGAGCGGATCACCGGCAATCGCGCCGATGGCCCCGCCCAGCTCCTTCGCGCCGCCGATGCCGCGATCGGCTCCGATGGCGGCTCGCTCATCAACCGCCTGACCGCCACGCGCGCCGAGCTGGCCAGCGCCCAGCGCTCGGCCGCTGATGCCGACGCCGCCCGCAAGAACGCCGAGGCCCGCCTCACCGAGACCGACGGGCGCATCAAGGCGATGGAAGAGTCGATGAAGAAGGCCGTCGCCGGCGTCAACGCCGATGTTGGCGCGATCAAGACGCAGACCGAGGGCTATCGCGACAACGTCGCCAAGACCATCGACGGCTACAAGACGCAGGTCGACACCATCCAGCGCAACGCCGATACCGAGAAGGTCGGCCTCACCAACCGCATCGCCTCGCTGGAGCAGGAGAAGCAGGTCCTCGAGGCCAAGCTCCGCGAGCTCCAGGCTTCGCGTGGCACCGGCCTTCGCCCCACCGATGAGTTCGCTCTCGTCGATGCTCGCGTCATCGCCACCGATCCCGCCGACGCCCGCGCCGTCTTCATCGATCGCGGCAGCGACAACAAGCTCATCCTGGGCATGACCTTTGAGGTCTACTCCGACGCCGCCGAGATCGTCCCCGACGAGACCACCGGCGAGTATCGTCAGGGCAAGGCCGCGGTTGAGATCATCCGCATCGATCGCGACCAGGCGCTCGCTCGCATCGTCCGCCCGCGTGGCCGCTCGGTGGACATCCGCAAGGGTGACCTCCTCGTGAACGCGGTCTACGACCCCAACAAGACTTACAACTTCGTCGTCTTCGGAAACTTTGATACCCAGGGTGTCGGCAACGCCACGCCCCAGGGCGCCTCAGATGTGAAGACCCTCATCACCGGCTGGGGTGGCAAGGTCCTCGACGAGATCCGCGGCGATATCGATTTCGTCGTCCTCGGCTCGCGCCCCGTCGTCCCGCCCCAGCCCCCGCCAGACGCGCCGATCGCCAGCATCACCGAGTTCCTGCGCCTCAACCGCGAGGCCCAGCGCTACGACGAGATCTTCAAGCAGGCCGCCAGCACCAGCCTCCCGGTGCTGAACCAGAACCGCCTCTTCACGCTCATCGGCCGCTGAGATTTACGAACATCTTGAAACCACCCAGACCCCCGGAAGCAACTTCCGGGGGTCTTTGCGTTGGTGCGCTGATCGCTGGCGACGCTTGGAAGTCTGCAATATACTTTTGCGTCAATCACGTGGGGCGGTGTCTGAAGACAGCACGCCAGGTCAAGCTCGCCGCAATCGGAGGGTGGTCAATGTTCGGCTTGTCTTCTACACGAGTGATCTTCTTGGGCCTGATCTCGGCGATTGCGATCGGCGCCGTCGCCCCATCGCCCGTCGCGGCACAATCATCCGGCGCGACCGCCAACTACCTCGAGATCCCGCTCAAGGGCACCTTCGGCACCGACTTCAATGCCGCCGGCGTCCACGCGGCTCTCAAGCACGCCAAGAGCAGGAACATCCCGCACATCGTCTTCACCATCGATTCGCCCGGCGGCGTCGTGGTGGACGCCAACGCCATCGCCAGCGCGATGGACGAGTTCGACGCCGACTTCGTCTACACCTGCCTGATCACCAAGGCGTACAGCGCGAGCATCTGGGTGATGTCGCGCTGCGACAACATCATCTTCGCCGATGGTGCCGCCAGCGGCGCCGCCGTGGCGTTCTCAACCGACACCGACACCGGCTCAGCAAAGGTGGACGCGAAGATGAACAGCGCGCTCGCGTCGAGCATCGGCGCCGCCGCCGAGAAGCGCGGCCACCCCGGCCTGATCTTCCAGGCCATGATCCTCCCCGAACTCGAGGTCTACATGGTGACCGAGGCCGACGGCAAGAAGAAGTTCGTCGGCACCGAGCCGGCCAAGGGCACGACCTTCGAAGTGCTCGACCGCCAGGGGCAGGTGCTCTCGCTGACCGCGACCGACGCGGTCCGCATCGGCCTCGCGCGCACGCTGCCCAAGGCGGATGTCAAGCTGGTTGGCCCGGTGATCGGCGTCAGCCCGTGGGCCTCCAGCGACAACACCGGCGTTGACCAGATGAAGAAAACCAAGCAGCGCAACGACCAGTTCAAGCGCGAGGTCGAGAGCCTGGACAAGCGGCTGGAGGGCATCGATTCGGACATGACAAAGGTCTACGACCGATTGCGCCGCGATATCGGCCGCGCCCAGGGCCAGCCCGACCCCTTCCTGGCCAAGGGCCCGTGGCGCGACGCCAAGTCCTCGCTGGACGAGATCGGGATGCTGGAGCGCGACGCCACGTCGTTGCTCAAGAGCCGCCGCTTCAAGGTGTTGGACTGGTTCAAGTTCCGCAGGCTCAACCCCGCGCCCGAGGTTGAAGAGGTCAAGCCGGTGGACCTCGGCCTTGACAAGGACGCCATCTATCGCATGATCAACGCCGGCCTCAACGCCCAGTGAGCGCCGCGCCAGCTCGGCCTTGCATCGCCCGCGCACGCCTTGATGGTCGTGCGAGTTCGTGAGTCGCCACGCCGCTCAAGCCGGCCGCGAGCCAGTCCTCGAAGGTGAACGCCATGCTCCCTCACGTCATTTTCGCCGTGCTCCACGTCATCGCTTTCTGCGCGGGCGGCTTCGGCCTGCTCATCACCATCCCGCTCCATCTGATCTACACCGCAGTGGCCAAGCCCACGAAGCGATCGCGCTGAGCAGTCAGCGCCGCGGCCCCCCACCCGCGCGCCACCGCTCTTATTTGCTATTTGCAAATTTGCCATTTCCACTCCGGCTCCCACATTCCGCTACCCTCCCTCCCCCGTGCCCTCCATCAAGTTCAACAAGCTCCCCGCCGCGTTCTCCTCGCCCGTTTACTGGGCGATTCGTTCCCTCGCCGGCGCCGCGGCCACCCCCGACATCGCCACCATGCTCTCGCTGGCCAAGCGCGCCGGGCGCACGCTCGCCGAGAGCCGCATCAACCGCTCAAAGCTCCAGCGCGCAATCGAGAACATCCGCGTCGCGTACCCCGATTGGTCCGACGAGCAACGCCGCGAGCTCGCCGCTCGCGCGTACGAGCACCTCTTCATGCTCGGCGTCGAGATGGTCTACACCCCGCGATTGCTGAGCCACGAGGGCTGGGCCGGGCGCGTTGATCTCACGTGTCTCGAAGGCATTGTCCGCTCGGCGCTTGCCTCGCGCCCGGTCATCTTCATCTGCGGCCACTGCGGCAACTGGGAAATGGCCGGTTACTCGCTGGCGCTGCTCGGCTTCCCCATCCACGCGCTCTATCGCCCGCTGGATCTCAAGCCCGCCGACGCCTGGGTGCGCGACGTCCGCTCCCGCCGCGGCATGTTGCTCGTTGATAAGTTCGGCGCCGCCAAGCAGCTCCCCACGATCATGGAGCGCAACCAGCCCCTCGGCTTCGTCGCCGATCAAAACGCCGGCGACCGCGGCGTCTTCGTCCCCTTCTTCAACCGCATGGCCAGCACCTACAAGGCCATCGGCCTCACCGCCACCCGCTACGACGCCACCGTCGTCGTCGGACTTGCCCTCCGCAAAGGCGCACGCAAAGTCGGCCCCTACGAAGCCGAGCCGCTGGGCCTGCAATACCAGATCCAAGCCGCGGACGTCTTCGGCCCCGAAGACTGGAACACCCACCCAGACCCGCTCTTCTACATCGCCGCCCGCTACCGACGCGCGATCGAAAACTGCGTCCGCATCGCCCCGGAGCAAAACCTCTGGATGCACCGCTTCTGGAAAAGCCGCCCACTCTGGGAGCGCCAGGGCAAACCAATCCCGGCCGCCGTGATCGAAAAGGTGCGAGCCCTGCCCTGGATCACCGAGGACGACATCCTGCGCATGCAAGACCACTGCACCCGCGACACCGCCGAATACGCGCTGGACCCCCGCAACAAACGAGCCGCGGCAAACGCGAGTGCGAGCGATGACGGGGAGTGAGCAGGTTCACCCTTCCCCGGTCCGACCGGGGAAGGTGGCGAGTCTTCGAGCCGGAAGGGGTGCCCCCGGTGGCCCGCCTCTCCGAGGTGGCCCGCCTTCTCAAGGGGAGCGTGCAACTGGACGGCTCGGCGTTCAGTGCATGTGGAACATGTCAAGCTTTGCCGCACTGATTCCCACGGCCAA
>JALHNK010000001.1 GCA_022843565.1 Phycisphaerales bacterium | reverse complement strand
GTGCCGGGGGCGGGGGTGGGGACGCGGCTGACGCCGTCGTCGTTGGCGATGTCGCAGACCGGGAAGGCATCGAAGTAGTTGGCGAAGAAGACGTTGTAGTCCGCCTCGGTCACGCCGTTGTTCACGCCCTCGGCCGGGCCGGGGATGGCGGGCGTGCCGTTAGTGCCGTCAACGATCTCGGCGCGGGGGAGGAACTCGCCGTTGTCGTACGCGATGTCGGCACCGTTGCAACGCGCCGGGAAGGTCGAGCCGACGGTCAGCGTGACCTCGGCGCTGTTGATGGCGGTGCAGGAGCTGCTGACCACGACGCGGAAGGTGTCGGTGGTGGCGGCGGCCTCGGCGAGAGCGATCGACAGGTCGGCAGTCAGAGCGCCCGAGACGGTGCCCAGGCCGGCGACGACGCCGTCGGTCAGGTTGGCGAAGGTGCCGGTGCCCAGCGGGTTCCGCTGCCAGCGGTAGGTGATGGTGCCGGGGCCGGCGGCCACGGCGGAGAAGTTGGCGGTCGCGCCAACGGCGACGCTGGCGTTGACCGGCTGGGTGGTGAAGGAGGTGCAGTTGCTGATGTTGAGGAGGAAGGCGCCGGCGGTGTTGCTGCTGAACGTGCTGACCATGATCTTGACGACCTGGTCGGGTGCCAGCGTGATCGTGAGGCGAGAGGAGAGGGTGGGCGTGACGCCCGTGTCATCATCGCAGGCGATCTGAGCGCCGCCGCAGGAGTCAAAGACGGTGAGGATGGTGTCGGACTGGGTCGAGCCCTCGGTGTCCATGAGGAAGGTGCCGCCGGCGGGCGGGGCGGTGAAGGTGTACCAGAGGCCCTGCTTGGAGCTGGTCTGGCACGTCGGGGTCGGGTCGCCGATCGAGGTCCCGTTGATGTTGTCGCCAGCGGTTGTGCCGACGAGCGCGGGCAGAGCGCCGGCGCAGGCGTCGTTCGCCGGGCAGTCAAGGACGGTCAGAGCCACGTTCGCGGAGCTGTTGGAGCCGCAGTCGCTGGAGACGGTGACACGGAAGCGTGTCGTGGTGGCGAGAATGTCAGCGTTGGTGATCGTCAGCGTGTCGGTCGTGGCGCCCGAGACGGTGCCGATGCCAGCGACGACGCCGTCGGTCACAGGGGTGTAGGGGCCAGCGGCGACCGGGGCGGTCTCCCACTGGTAGGTCGGGGTGCCAGAGACAACGGTGGCGACCGTCGTGAACGTCGCGGTGGTGCCGGAGCAGACCGAGGTCGCCACGGGCTGAGTTGTGAAGCTGGCGCACGGGGGCGCGGTGATGTTGAGGTTGAAGCCACCACCGACCGGGGCGGAGCCGAAGGTGCTGACCTGGACCTTGACAACCTGGTTCAGGGTCAGGGCAATGGTGAGTCGTGAGGAGTTGGCCGGGGTGGTGCCGCCGTCGTCATCGCAGGCGAGCTGAGCGCCGCCGCAGCCGTCGTAGACGGTCAAGATCGTGTCGGACTGGGCCGAGCCCTCGGTGTCCATGGTGTAGGTGCCTTCGCCGCCAGCGGTGAAGGTGTACCACACGCCCTTGCCGCCGAGGGTCTGGCAGGTGGGGACGGGGTCGCCGACGCTCGAGGCGCCAGCGTTGTTGCCGGTCGTGGTGCCGACGAGGGCGGGCAGTGCATTCGCGCATGCGTCGTTCGGCGGGCAGTCAAGGACGGTCAGCGCGACGTTGGCGGAGCTATTGGAGCCGCAGTCGCCGGTGACGGTGACGCGGAAGCGCGTCGTCGTCGCGGCGAGGTCAACGTTGCTGATCGAGAGGCTGTCGGTCGTGGCGCCGGAAACGGTGCCGAGGCCGGCGACGACGCCGTCAGTCAGCGGTGAGTAGGGGCCAGCGGCGACCGGGGCGGTCTCCCACTGGAAGGCGGGCGTTCCGCTGAAGACGGTCGCGACAGTGGAGAAGTTGGCGGTCGTGCCGGAGCAGACGGTGGCCGCGATCGGCTGGGTGGTGAAGCTGGCGCACGGGGGCGGGGCGATGTTGAGGAGGAAGTCGCCGCCAGCGGGTGCGGCGCCGAAGCTGGCGACCTGGATCAACACGGTCTGAGCCGCGCCGAGGTTGACGTTCAGGAGTGAGGAGTTGGCCGGCGACACGCCGGTGTTGTCATCGCAGGCGAGCTGAGCACCGCCGCACGCGTCATAGACGGTCAGGACGGTGTCGAGCTGAGTCGAGCCCTCGGTGTCCATGCGGTACAAGCCGGGACCGGTCGAGGTGAAGGTGTACCAGACGCCCTTGCCACGAGATGCCTGGCACGTCGGGACCGGGTCGCCAGTGCTGGTGGCGCTGGCGTTGTTGCCGGCGGTGGTGCCGAGGACGGCGGAGAAAGCGCCCAAGCAGAGGTCATTGCCCGGGGGCGGCAGGACGACCGTCAGCGGGATCGCGCAGGTGGCCGTCTCGAGGCCGGGGGCGGGGTTGGTCGCGGTGATCGTGACCGGCGTCGGGCCGACGGCCTGTGCGCCGGGGACGTTCAACACGATCGAGTAGTTACCGCCGCCGTTGTCGGTCAGGGCTTCGTCGTTGGTGAGGCCGTAGGACGACAGATCAGCGGTGACGGTGCCGGCGGCGCCGGGGAACGACACGGTGGTGCTGAGCGTGACGGACGCGCCCTGCGCGGCGTTGGTGCTGGGCGCCGCGGCGCACGCCGTGACGATCGGGCTCGTGGACGGGGCGACCGTGAACTGGAAGAACTGGATCCCGTAGGCCTCGTTCCCGGTCGCGGTGATCGGAACGCTGCCGCCGGAGTGAGTGATCACGAAGTCAAGGTCGGTCGCGGTCGCGATGGTCGACGAGACGGACGTCGCGTTGGGGAAGTCCAGCACGGCGCCAAGTCGGAAGTCATCGTCGGCGGGCGAGGGCAGGTTGTTGGCGAAGTTGATCCGCGAAACGGTGAGGAAGTATGTTCCCGGCAAGAGCGTCCGCGTGAAGCGGCTCTGGAGCGTCCCACCGGTGCCGCCACTGGCGATGGACTCGTCGTCGTTGCCGGCGTCAGCGATAGCCACGAAGTTGGAGTCGTAGATCCAGAACTCGGTATCGATGGTGGTCTGGCCGATGCTGGAGAACGTGATGTTGCCAGCAGAGATCGTGTCGGGAATGACCGTCGGCGTGACCGGGTCGCGCGAGAGTGTCGAGGTGTACGTGCCCGTGGTCGTGCCGGTGCCCGCGACGCGATAGATCACTCGCGAGGCGCTCTCGTTGGCGTACCACTGATTGATACGGGCGGGGACGGTGGACGACGCGCTGGACTGCACGGCCGAATCCGTCGTGAACGCACCCAGGCCGGTTGCGGATTGCGAGACGCCGCGGAGCGAGCCGGTGTGCCCGGCGGTGCCGGTGTTTGTGATCGTCAGGCGGTAGCGCCAGATACCGGCGCTCGGGGCCGCGGTGGTGGTGACGTCGAAATAGTCCGCTGAGGTGAGTCCCGCCGTCAGCGTGGACGTGCCGGTGGTGCTGCCAGAGATCGTGTCGCCCGGGGCCAATGTCACGGCGTTCGTCGTGGACTTGGTGTCGTTGGGCTCGGTTTCGGGGAAATCCACAGCGAACACGCTTGAGCCGACAAGGCCCAAGCACGCCGCGGTGAGAACCGCTTTCTGATTGAATCGACGCATAGACGCACTCCTCTGATTTCAAGCACAGTTCTGCAATCAACGGGTTGCAGATCCCATTGCACGTGGATCCGGGTGTCGACTCCGACACCTCGGGACATTCCAAGAGATTACACGGTTTCTGGACGGTTGCTGAAAAATCGCGAGATAATTGACAAAACGGTGCGGAGCGCCGGCGGCAACTGTCGGCGAAGCGCCCAGAGTACCGAGGAGATCTCTGGTCTCCCGGCAGCGATTCCGCCTCCTGGCTCTGTTTTGTTAGGTGAAGCTCAGCCCGCCCAGGCCCAGCGGCTCGCGCACAGAGAACGGCTCGCCGAACGCGGCCCCGATGCGAGAGCCGAAGTACGCCGCCTCAACGTCCAGCCTCGACGCGAGGCTCGCGTTGGCGGTGTGCGGGCCGAGCTGAGATTGGTACGCGACGATCGCGGCGCGGCGGGCGTCGATCGTCGAGGTGATGTCCATGATGAAGCTCGGCTGCGGGACGATCTTCAGGTGTGTTGCGTAGTAGTAGATGAGCCGCGTGGGATGAATCGGCGGCTGCCCCTCGTCGCCGGGCATCGAGAGCTTGCTCAGCTTCGCGTCAAAGCGAGCGTCCTCGCAGATCCGCGTCCCGGCCAGATGGTCCGGGTGCGCATCCTCAAAGTACGGCACGAACATCACCGTTGCTTGCACCCGACGGATCACGCCCGCTACGGCGTATCGCGAAGCCAGATCATGCGTGAGCTGGCGATTCGTGAGCCCGAGGTTGATGCGGTTGATCGGGTTGTCCGCTGGCGAGAGTGCCTCGGTGGCGCGGAGTGTCTCGCGGGCGCGGATCTCTGGCGTGCCGTGGGGCGTGGGTTCGCCATTGGTGAGGTCGAGGATGGTGACACGATGGCCCTGACGAGCGAGCAGGGCGATGGTGCCGCCCATCGTGAACTCGGCGTCGTCGGGGTGTGGCGCGATGATGAGGATGGAGGCCATGGCGGCGGTGCTCGGGAGTGAACGGTGCGGCGGGACGCTTCATCACTCTTCGTCGCCGCGAACGACGACGAGGCCGATCAGTTCACCGGGCGATTCCGCAGAGCCGTTGGCGTGGACCTGCGCCTGCATGACGCGATCGGGGCGCTGCGTTGCGAAAAAGCCGCCGCCGTTGAACGCGACGTTGTAGCGGTCCTTGAAGTCGTAGAGATCCAGCGTCAGCCGATCGCCAACGCCCAGGCCCGGGAACTCGCGGCTGAACCACGCGTTGATCCACATCCGCCCCGGCGGAATCGGCGAGCTGGTGGTGTTGATCATCGTGATCTCGGTGACATCACGGCGCACCTGGACGTCAAGCGTGCGGCCCTGGGTCTGAATCGGGTACGTCGGGCCGTCAAGGCGTTGCTCCGAGGCGCAGCCGCTCAGCATGAGCGACGCGGAGGCGAGGGCAATCGCAAGGCAGGCCGCGGCGGCGCGTTGGTCGGTCTTCGTGCTCATGACCCTATCATGGCATCAATGGGCGCCAATGGCAACAACGCGACTCCGCCCGCGCCAGCGATTGCGCCGGGCGCGGAGGTGATTGATCCCGCTTCGGTCGCGAGAGAGCTCGCGCAGCGGTGGCCGGCGCTGGATCAGTCCGCGGCGGGCGTGGCGTCGTTCGGGCGTGGTGCCGGCGGGCTGGATCATCGGATCGCGAGGCTTGTGCCGGGATTTGATGCGCCGTTCTTTCAGGCGGGTCTGGCGGGATATTCGGACGCCGCGATGCGGATCGTCGCGCGCCGGCTCGGTGCGCCGTATTGCGTGACCGAGGCACTGCTGGATCGGATGCTGCTGGGCGGCGGGCACGGGTTTGACAAAGCGGATCTGGAGATGCTGACCGACGCGCTGCCTTGCGGGCGCGAGGACACGCCGTTGTCGGGTCAGATCATCGGGAGCGATCCGGACGAGATGGCGGCCGGTGCGCTCAAGATGCTGGAGCAGGGCAAGCGGCCGGACAAGGCGTACCGCGAGATCGCGTACGGCCCGGGTCGCCAGCCGCACTATGTCGATACGCGATGGAAGGTGACCGGCGAAGCGCCGGGCAGCGCCGCCGCAACCGACGCCGATGCGCCCCTCGACCCGATCGACCCCGACTGCGAAGACGACTGCACCCCCGAAGCGCTCCTGGCACTCGCGAACGAGCAACCGCCGGAGAGCTACGACCCGCGCGCCGTCTTCGCGCATACGCAGCGACCAACTCCACCCACGCGCGCCGCGTCAAACCTCAGCACTCATCCCTCATCGCTCAGCACTCCCCCCTCCCCCTCCACCTCGGCCCTCGGCCCTCAAACCTCGGCCCTGTCTTTCGCCACCATCGACGTCAATCTCGCCTGCCCGGTCAAGAAGATCGACCGCAAGTCGCGAGGCGGGCACTGGCTCACCCAACCCGCCGGGGCCATCGCCATCCTCAAGGCCGTGCGCGAGGCCCTGCCGCCGGAGGTGCCGTGTACCGTGAAGCTGCGACGCGCGTACGACGACACGCCGGAGATGGCCCGCAACTTCGAGATCATCTTCAACGCGGCGTACGAGCTCGGCTACGCGTGGGCCACCGTCCACGCGCGAACGGTGGAGCAGAAGTACATCGGCCCCTCGCGCTGGCCGTTTCTCAAAGACCTGTGCTCGCGCCATCCGGACAAGCCCGTCTTCGGCTCCGGCGATGTCTGGGACGCGCCCGATATCTTCCGCATGATCGCGTACACCGGCGTCGTTGGCGTCAGCGTCGCGCGCGGCTGCATCGGCAACCCCTGGATCTTCCGCCAGGCACGACAGATGCTCGCGGGCCAGACGCCGACGAGGCCCACGCTCGCAGAGCAGCGCGCGGTCTTGCTCGAGCACTTCGAGATCTCGCGCGTGATCAACGGCGAGAAGGCCAGCGGACGCATGATGCGGAAGTTCGGCATCAAGTTCGCGCAGCATCACCCGGACCCGGACGCGGTGAAGCAGAAGATGATCGGCGTGAACACGCTGAACGACTGGATGGCGGTGCTCGACGAGCTCTACACGCCGGCGCCGGTTTCGTCGTAAACGTGGCGGCGTCAACGGTGTTGCCATCGTGTGGCGGGGCACGCGCCGGTTCGACGCGCGGGTCTGACGGACCGACGCCCTGCCGCCGAACGCCGCGGGCAGCGGAAATAAAAAACGCCCGCACCGATCACATAACCGATGCGAGCGTTTGGTAGGAACGATGTTGGTTGACTGCCCGCGTGGGCGGTGGTCTGGACACTCTCCGTGGGCTTTGGCGAGGTCTGGCGTGCTCCTCGCGTGTTGAAGGCTCCAGCATACACGACTGCCACGCGGCGTGCCAGCCACTCCGCCGGTTCTTCGATCAAGTCCGCGCGAAGATCCGCAATGGCGCGGGGTAACGTCGACTGGCACGCCGTCCCGTAACGAGCGATGGGTCTTCGTGCCCGATCGCGATGGAGACATCGGCGACGCACGGGCCGTGGGGTTGCAACGAGCTCGATACTCAACGTCGTGACGTTGCATCGTGACGACGATCGCCGACGCCATGACTGAGGTCATCACCCCAGCGGCGGTCGCGGTCAGCACGGCCGCGAACGGCGCGAGGAGGACGTTTGTTGTCACGATCACCGGCAGCCCGAGGGCGGCCGCGAGGGATGATGACGAAGTTGATTCAGGTCCGCCAGCGTGCTGGCGATGGCGTCGCGGGTGTTCGGCGCGGCTTTGGTTGAGACGTCGGACTTCGTGAGGTTCGCAGCTCGGCCCGATCGCTCGCGCGGGCGACGCGCGGCAAGCGGTGGTGCAAGCGTGGCGCCGCAGTGGAGCTGACGCGAACGCATGACCAGTCCGAGGCTCATTCGAGCCGGGCCAGTGGCGTCGCAGCGTCTGAACCGTACAGCCCAGGTGCCCAAGCGCACAAGGCGACGTCGGGGCACGGTCTCTGCGGGGAATCGTCACAAACGCCGCGTGACGAGCTTCGCAGAATCGGCGGGCCCAAATGAAAACCCGCGGAAACCGGTGAGGGAGAGCCGCGGGCGTTGAAGATGGCGAGGGTGTCGTCGTCACACATCTTCGGTCCCGCCAAACGAGCGGGAACGATCAAGATTTCAGTTGAGGCGCTTACCGATCCGAGCGGTGCACGATCGCGTAGTACATAGCGCAGACGATGCCGACACCCAGCAGGGCGACATCGAACATCGATCGATTGAGTGTCCGGCGGAGCGACTCGACGTCAAAGCTCGACGGCGGCGGAGCCACGAGCGGGATCAGCTTTGAAGTGGAAGATTCGAGCGCCGTCATCGCGGACTCCAAGACCCCCCGAGGCTCATGTGCAGAGGCGCACAGATTTACGATGTTCCAGACGAGATCACACGATCAGACCGACCGTGGAAATCGCCACAACACCCTCTCGGGTACTGGGCGGGCTCTCTCTCGCCAGCGGGGCTGCGAGTCGAAACAGGTCGTGTCGGTTCTCTAGGCCGACACGAAACGAAGCGGGTCCTCGTCGATCGACGGCGTTCTCAGGGCTCTCTCTCCACCGGTAGACTGGGAGGAAGGAGTGTCGTGATGTTGCCCACCAGCAGAATCCACTGATCCCGCCGTCGATCGTCACGGACGCATTCGCACGCATCGGTCATCGAATCTCATCTCGCTCTTTGGTTGTCAACTCGTCTCACATCGGCGGGGATCAGCGGCACGTCCCACCTCGCTCTCTCTCCGCCGGTCAGCGGTGGGAGGAAGGAGTGTCGTGATATTCCACCAACCAGCAGTAACCAGGCAGTCCGTTGCCGCTGATCCTCACCGACGTGAAACAACTGAAATCACACTCGAACCTGAATCGAGCCCTGACTGGGCCCGTTGATCACTTACTTCACCCGACGCTTGCTCGTCTTCCCGACTTTCACTTCAACCTCGCTGCCCGTGCCGATCGCCTGAAGGCAACCCGGCGCGACCTGCTTCAGCACACCCTCGATCACTTCCTGCGTGCTTGACGGGCCGAGATACGCCGTCACTCCGACGCGACGCAGGCTTGCCTCTAACGTTTCACACTCATCACTCGCCAGAACAACCGTCGTCAGAGGCCTCCACAGCCGCTGCAACCGTTCGAGAAGATCCAAGGCCGGCGCGCGGTCTCTGGGCACCTGCAACAGCAGGAGCGAGACCTGCGAGCACACGATCTCTTTGACCAGCGGCTTGCCACCACGGCCATCGAGAACGCTCCAGCGGTGCCGAAGCACACACCGGCTGAGCCCGGAGAGCATCTCATCGTCGTACTTCACGACGATGACTGAAGATGAAACGCGGCCAGACATGACCAGGAACACTCCCTTCGGTCGTGGGACCGCCTCTCTCCGGCGTGGTAATGCACGGCGCGTGCCAGACCGAGCGAGAAGTCGCATCGACGCGAGATCTCGCGTCTCTTGCAGGAGAAACCGTGCTTTTGCAATCGAGCTCTGCGACGTCCATCGTGCTCGTCTCGTTGGTCTATTCCGACCACTCCGCCTGCGATCGCGCGCAAGCGGCGCGTGAAAAGTCGCCACCGATCGTGGGTTGGTCTGTTTTGGCGTGTGGTACAAAACAGGCCAACGCGATGACGACGCCATGACCCGCTCGTCGAAGCTCGCTCGCGGGCATTCGCCAGACTCACACGTAGTCGGAGGCTCTGTCGTCATTCCGCGGCTGGAAGCAGGGCTCGTGCCGCGATCGGCTGGGCCGTTTCGTCGTCAGTCGACCGCGCCAGATTGCCCGAAGCCCGCAGACTCGCGCATCTGTGCCTCCCAGATTCGCGATCTTGTGCAGCTCCTCGCCGAGTGGCACGCGTCGTCGCGGCGTGGGTGTCGAACCATTTCGGCAGTGCGTGCTACTTTGGCGCGCTAGTTCGATCGCCACCAGGTCCCGACGCCGCGGCGCTTGGCTCGTTGGTCGCGGCGGCTGGTTTGATCGAGGCTGCGCCGGGGTGTCTTGGCGCCGGGAGTTCGGCGCGCCGGGAGAAGGGTTGAGCGTTGGTTCGGGCGCCGGGGGCAGGCGAGACGCCGGCCGCACGGGTCGCTCCGCCGGGGCAAAAGCGATCGCCGCCGAGTGCCCGGTCAGGGTCTCGGCGGCGGGGGCCTCGCGTGGGCGATGGCCCAAGATCACTCTCCCGTCATTCATTCACCGGCGGCCCGCGCGGAGCGCGGCATCGGTGTCGATTCGTCTGCACCCGGCGTGATCAGGTGATCGAGCCCGTACCTCAGGACCTTTCGATTCAACCGGCGACGGTCGATCAGCAGCATCTCTGCGGCGCGGCTCTGGTTGCCATTGGTGGCTTTCAAAGCCCGCACGATCAGGCCCCTCTCGGCGCTCTCCAGCGGGATGATCGGCCCGTCCACCAGATCCAGCTTGAGCGGCTCGGCCGAGACGCCGCGCACGCGATCCGGAAGATCCAGGACGTCAATCTCTGCGCGCTTGCTGAAGACCACGGCGTGTTCAACGGCGTTGGCGAGCTCTCGCACGTTACCCGGCCAGTCGTAGGCGTTGAGCACCTTGACGGCCTCGCTCGAAAGCCGCTTGACCGGCTCCTCATAGAGCGCCGCGACCTCACGCAGGAAGTGCTCGCAAAGCGGGACGACGTCAGTACGGCGCTCGCTCAGCTTCGGAGCCGCGACCGTGACCACATCGAGACGGAAGTACAGGTCTTCGCGGAACTGGCCGTGGGCGACCATTTTCTTCAGATCGCGATGCGTGGCGGCGAAAATGCGGACATTGATCGGCACCGGCTTGACCGAGCCCAGCGGCACGACGACCCGCTCCTGCAGAACTCGCAGCAGTTTGGCCTGGGTCTTGGGCTCCAGTTCGCCGATCTCGTCGAGGAACAGTGTTCCGCCGTCGGCGGCGCGGATGAAGCCGATGGTGTTCTGCTCGGCCCCGGTGAACGCGCCCTTGACATGGCCAAAGAGCTGCGATTCCAGGAGCGTGTCGCGCAGACCGGTGCAATCAACGGCGACGAAGGCACCCTGGGCGCGCTTGCTCTGATCGTGCAGTGTCCGGGCGACCAACTCCTTGCCGGTGCCCGAATCACCCCGAATGAGCACAGTGCAGTCTTTTTGTGCAACCGCGTGGACGAGTTTGCGAAGCTTGATCATCGCCGGCGAGGAACCGACCAGACGCGACTCGGGGACCGAGTTCTGTGCCAATGCGTCAAGCCCGGCCTCGGCGTCGTCAGCCGGTCGGTCCGATGGGATCGAGTTGTTTGAACCGTTCGTGCGAGGCATAGGAGAGGGAACCAATCCGTAGATGGACCAGCCACGAGTGTCGATGCCTCGACCGGCACCGAAACCCTCTCCTCGCATGTACTACCCACCGGCTGAGAGCTCCCGCCCTTGTCCGGTATCCGCCTTGTGTGCCAAGTGAAGGAAATCTCTCTCCCTCACTTTGGTACCCGGAATGTACAAGGCCTCAGTAGGGTTGACAACCGAAATGAGGCAAACATCCGCAGAAACTGACGATTCGCTCACACGATCTGCACAAGGCGATGACAAGAGCGGTCAAACCGACAGTTCTTCCCCATTTTTCCGCCCAGATCGAGGCAAAAACCCTCAGTGAATACCCTTTCAGGGAGCCGCGAAAGTCCTCCAGATTGACATGCCTTGGCGCCTGGACACCCTCATGGCATGCGCCGGGGTCGTCGTGACGCGATCGCGCTCGCGCCACCCAAGCAGGGGCGCGCAGGAGCGGCGGGCCATCGCGCGAGCAGGCGCTGACGAAATGCGGGGGTGTTGGGCGGTCGCTGGGGGCGCCGACGGCGCGTCGGGAACCACAGCCGCGCCGTCGACCTTTGCCAGCCCGTGGCTGCGGAGCGGTCCGGAATCAAAGTGCGGGCGACAGGAGTTGAACCTGCACGGGGTTTGAGCCCACGGGATCCTAAGTCCCGCGCGTCTGCCAGTTTCGCCACGCCCGCGGCGGGCTCATCGTAGTGTCACGCCGCGACGGCGAGTCGCGGGGGGGAGGCAGTCGCAAGTCGCGAGTCGCGAGTGGGGGCTCGCGAGTGGGGGGCGCGAGCCACCAATGAACAGTCGGTCGTTCTGCGCCACAACGACCGCCACCGCCGACGATCTCGCCCAGTCATCCGCACGCCTCCTTTTCACGTTCATGTTCATGTTCACGTTCTCCTGCCCCTCTCTCGCTATCCTCGGCTCGTGATCGATCGCGACCTGTTACCACTCATGCATCCTTCGTCCCGGCGCGGCTGTTCCACGTTCGTCTTCGTTGGTGGTGGCACCGGCGGGCACATCTACCCGGGCCTGGCCATCGGTGAGCAGCTCGAAGCTCTCACGCACGCGGCTTGTCCCATTCGACGCGTTCATGTGTGCAGCGATCGCGATGTTGATCGACGCGTGCTGGAGCCCGAGGGCGTCGAGTACGCGGCCCTGGACGCCCGCCCGCTGGGCCTGCGCCCGTTGACGCTGCTGAACTTTGTTCGAAGCTGGGGCCGCAGCATTCGCAAGGCGCGACGGCTGTTTCAACAACTCCGCGATGAGGCCGAGGGCTCGCCGGTGAAGGTGATCGCGCTGGGCGGGTTTGTGGCCGGGCCCTGCGTGCAGGCGGCGCGCGTTGAGGGGCTGGACATCACGCTGGTGAATCTCGATGCGCAGCCGGGCAAGGCGAATCGCTGGATCTCGCGTCGCGCCGCCCGCTGTTTCACGGCCCTGCCGACGAGCGCCGGGTATGCAAAGGCATGGAAGCTGGTGCCGCCGATCGTGCGAGCCGCGGCGCTGGGGAAGGATCGCGAGGCATGTCGGGCGGCGGTGGGCGCAGGGCCGGGTGAGTGTGTGTTGATGATCACTGGCGGTAGCCTGGGGGCCGCGAGCATCAATGGCGCGATGATGACGATGTTGCCGGAGCTGGCCAGCGAACTGCAGCGCGGGCGGTGGCGCGTGCTGCACCAGTGCGGTGGCGGCGCGGGGGGAGCGAGTTCTGACGGTGTGGCGCAGCAGCTCATCAGTGCGTACGAGCGTCATGAGGTTCCGGCGACCGTGGTGCCATTGGTGAGGGACATGGGGCTGTGGTGGGGCGCGTCGGACTTTGCGATCAGCCGCGCCGGAGCGGGAAGCGTGGGCGAGGCGTGGGCGAACCAGACGCCGACACTGTTCCTGCCATATCCCTACCACCGCGACGAGCACCAGCGGTTGAACGCTGGGCGGCTGGTTGCGCATGGTGGCGCGCTGGTGGAGCGTGATCAGATCGAGGCTAGGGCGAATGCCCTGACCCTTGGTCCGTTGCTGGTGGGAATATTGCGTGATCACGATCGCAGAGCGCAGATGCGGCGTGCTCTGGTGGCGCTTGGGCCGGCGGACGGCGCGGCGGCCATCGCCCGCGCAGTTTTGGCCGTCTGATAACGCGGGCGGCGGTTCGGGCGGTGCTTGTGGTGCTGCGTGGCGACCGGACCCGATGAGTTGCTCGGATTTAGGCGGAGAAATGAGGGGATCTCGCGACAAATGCTGACCACCGATTCGCCAGCTTGTGATACACTGAACTCCGAGATGAGTCGAGTACCGGGCGGTGATCCGCGCGACATTCCGGGGGATGATCAGTTCGGCGAACCCGGCGCAAGTTCTGCGCGTTCGTGGGCCGGCGCGGCTCATCGCGATGGCGGCGGCGAGTCGGTCAGCCCGAAGGATGAGTGCCTGGTGTGGGTTCCTGAAGCGCAGGAACCGCCGACTGACTTGGTGCAGAGCCTGAGCCGGCGTGGGGTGCGGGTGCGCGTGCGTCGCGACGCGATGAGCGTGATGGCCGCGGCGTGTCGGATGTCCAGCCTGTGCGGTCGCGAGGGCTTTGTAACTGTGTTCTGCCAGCCGTCGCAACTGCTTGGCAGCGGGGACGTGTTTCGTGCGATGGAGAAGTTCGCGCCGCGCGGGCGGGTGTGGGTGTATCGGCGTGTGCGTGAAGAGGGCGAGCTGACCAGCGCGACGCGCGACGAGGCGGCGAGCTGGCCGACGCTCGAGAGCGCGCGGCTACCGATTCGTGTCGAAGCGTCGGCGCCCGATCGGCGCGGGGCGGCGATGGGTGTGCCCGAGGGCGGCCCGCGGAGCGCACCGGCGGTGGCGGGGGCCCGCCCGCGTCTTCGACTGACCGGTGAGCAGAGCGAGCTGGATCAACTCCTGCGCTCCTCGAAGCACGCGCCGGGCCACGACGCGCTGGACGCGGAGATGGATGACGCGCCGGAGCCTTTGCGCAACGAGGTGCTCAGCGCCGAGGAACTGCGGATGCTGCTGCGCGATCTGGGGCCGGATGACGATCGCGACCGTCGCGATCGCGATGGCCCCACGGGCGGTGCGCCATGAGCGGTGCCTCGATGCGTGTGATCGTCGTTGGGCGCACCGGCCTGGAGTCATCGCTCCGGCGCGATGATGGCATCGAGCTCATCCGCGCTGGCAACGTGCTCGACGCGATCGGCGAGCTCAACGACCCGATCGATCGCACCTCGCCGGCCCAGGCGGTGGTGATCATCGGCCCCGAGAGCGAGCCGGAACTCGTCGGCCTCACCACCCACGGCCTCGTCAGCGCCCTGCGCGAGATCGATCCGCGCGTTCGGGTGCTTGGGGTCGCTCGCGCCGAGAGCGCACCGCGAGGCGGGCCGCCGCCGCTGCCAACCGCCGGCGGAGGTGTCAGCGCGCTGGATGGTCGGGTCAGCACCCGTTGCGACGGCAACGAGCTTCGCGAGCTTGTGCTGCGACATTCCTCGGTTCGGGTGACGGCGGCGGCGCCGTCTGTCCCATCGCCGGCAGTCCCGCCCGTGGGCACGACGACTCAGCAGGTCGCGTTCGCGTCGCCCACCGGAGTCACTCCGGCCCCGGTCGCCACGCGAATCGCTGCGCCGGTGGTTGTCCAGGCGATGACCGGGCCTGAACCAAGCCCCCTGGGGCCTTCGCGCGGCCACGATGAGCACTCATCGGTCGCTGGCGACGCCTCGCACCCCGGCGGGTCGCCCGCGACCAGCGCCGGGCCGGCGGCGCCGCTCGGTCGCGCCCTGAGCGTCGATGCCTCGGCGGCGTGGCTGAACGCCGAGGCGGCGCTGCTTCGGGCGATCCACAACGGGCAGCCCATCCGCCCGATGCTGATGGCGCGGGTGCGAGAGTTGCTCGGGCCGGACGCGACGCTCGACGAAGCGCCCGGCGCAAGCGGCGGCGAGATCGTGGCGTGCGATGGCCGGATCTTCGGCGTGCTGAAGTCCAGCGTCGCCGGCGCGCCGGGCTCGCAGGCGCTCGTTCGCGCGATCTGCACCTGGCTCGGCGCGATCCTCGCAAGCCAGGAGCAATGCGAGCGACTCGCTCGCGAAGCGACGACGGATGAGCTCACGGGGGCGTTCAATCGGCGGTACTTTGAGCGGTACGTGGCCCAGGCGGCGGAGCACGCGAAGCGGACTCGCGCGAGCTTCTACGTCTTGTTGCTCGATGCCGACAACTTCAAGTACTACAACGACAAGTACGGGCACGGCGCGGGCGATGAGATCCTGGTCGAGCTCGTGCGGTTGCTGACGAGTACGGTCCGCCCGAACGATCGCGTCTGCCGCATCGGCGGCGACGAGCTGGCGATCGTGCTCTTTGATCGCGAGGGGCCGCGCACGCCGGGCAGCCAGCCGCTGGCCAGCGCTTGGCAGGTCGTGCGGCGATTCCAGCAGCGGGTGAGTGATCACGCGTTTCCGAAGCTCTCGGCCCATGCGCCGGGCAAGCTGACGGTCAGCGGCGGGCTGGCGACGTTCCCGTGGGACGGTCTGACGTCGGCGGAGCTGCTGCACGCCGCGGACGAGCGATTGCTGCAAGCCAAGCGCGAGGGCAAGGATCGGATTGTGATGGGGGAGAGGGAGTGAGGGAGGGGTCAGCCGTCAGCCTTCAGCCGTCAGCCTTCAGTTGTCAGCCTTCAGCCTTCAGCTTTCAGTTGTCAGTCGTCAGTGGTCAGCAAGCGGGGATTTGGGGGTCTGGGGCGAGAATCGGTGCGCGACTGGCGCGATCTCGGCTTGGAGCTTTGAGTTTCGAGCTTTGAGCTTCGAGCTTTGCGTTGTTGCGCTCGGCTTAGACTCCGCCATGGGTACCGACCGTGATTCTGACGGCTATCGGCGCGAGCCGGGGCACGGGCCGCGCGTTCGCAGTGACATTGTTGATGTCTATGTCGCTCGCATCAGCCAGGCGGCGCGAGTCTCGCGCTCGCACGACAACGAATCGCGCGACGCGCAGATCCCCGCGAGCATTGAGCTGCTGCAGATCAAACGCACGCGCGACCCGCTGGCCCAAACGTGGCAGCCGGTGATGGGGCATATCGAGGCGGGCGAGACGGCGATCGACGCGGCCCTTCGCGAGGTCCGCGAAGAGGTCGGCCTCGATGTGCGATCCGCGGATTGCCTGGGCGTGTGGGCGTTGGAGCAGGTGTACCCGTTCTACATCGCGTCGATCAACTGCATCGTGCTGTCGCCCCGGTTCGTGGCGGTGGTGAGCGCGACGTGGCAGCCGCGGCTCAACGCCGAGCACAGTGAGTTCCGCTGGGTGGCGGAGCACGACGCGAGAGTGATGTTCATGTGGCCGGGCCAGGCGGCGGCGATCGCGGACCTGGGGCCGATCGTGCGCGGCACGAGCCCGGCGGGGGCGCATAGTCGGGTGGTGTGAGGGGGACGGGAAGGGCCAAGGTTTGAGGGCCGAGGGGTCGAAGACGTGAGGCTTGAGGCTCGAAGCTGACGGCTGAAAGCTGGCGGCTGAAGGCTGGCCGCGCGCGGCCGACCCCCTAGAATGCCCCCTATGCAACCCCGCCGTCCGACTCGTCAGGTGACTCTTGGTGATGACCGTGTTGGCTTTGTCCGCATCGGCGGCGGCCTGAACGGCACGACCCCTGCGCCGATCAGTGTGCAGACGATGACCACCGGGTACACGCACGGGATCGACAAGTGCGTCGCCGAGATCAACCGGTTGACCGCGGCGGGGGCGGAGGTCGTTCGCGTCGCGGTGCCGGAGAGGAAGGACACCGAAGCGCTGAAGGAGATCATCCCGCAGGTGCGCGTGCCGATCGTCGCGGACGTGCATTTCCACTTCAAGCGGGCGCTGGAGGCCGTCGAGGCGGGCGTTCACAAGATCCGCCTGAACCCCGGCAACATTCAGGACCGCGACCAGGTCATCGAGGTCATCAACGCCTGCAAGGCGGCGCAGGGCGGCCGGGGCATCCCCATCCGCATCGGCGTGAACGAGGGCTCGATCATCGAGCGGAAGGACAAGCAGAAGCGTCTGAAGGAACTCGGCGCGTTCTTCCACGACAACAAGCGCGGCTACCTGCTTGCGATCATGATCACCAAGCTCGAGGAATACCTCGACATCTTCTACGAGCAGAACTTCCACGACATCGTCATCAGCGCCAAGTCGATGGACGTTCCGACGGTCGTCGACGCGTACACCGAGATTTCCAAGCGGTTCGACCATCCGCTGCACCTGGGTGTTACGCACGCGGGGCCGAAGGAGACCGGCTGCATCCGCTCGGTGGTCGCGCTGGGCACGCTCATCGCCAACGGCATCGGCGACACGATCCGCATTTCCTACGCCAGCGACAGCAAGTACGAGGTCGAAGACGGGCTGGAAATGCTCTACTCGCTCGGCGTGCGCGAGCGCAAGGGTGCGGAGCTCATCGCCTGCCCCACCTGCGGGCGAATCCAGGTTGATCTGGTCTCGCTGGTCCAAGACGTGCGCAACAAGGTCAGCACGCAGATCCAGCTCCCGATCAAGCTGGCGGTCATGGGCTGCATCGTCAACGGCCCGGGCGAGGCCGAGGGTGCCGACGTCGCGGTCTTCGCCGGCGACCGCAAGGGCATCATCTACGTTCAGGGCGAGAAGGTCGCCAACGTGCCCGAAGAGGAAATCCTCTCCAGGCTCCTTGAAGAGTGCCTGAAGTTCCAGGACAAGGTCAAGCGCGGCGAAGCCAAGCTCGGCGAGAAGAAGGTCGAGATCATCCCGCCGGACCCGATCGGCGAGCTGGGCAGCGGCTGGGAGAAGGCCGCGCACGATCACAAGGGCAAGGGCGTGTCGCTGACGGTCGGCGGGGCGTGAAGTCCGGTCATGCTCGATGGTTTGTCGGAGCCGCGTGCGCGAGCACGCGGAGGCGATCGGCCATGCGGGGCATGGCATCGCTCGACGCGATTCGGCGTGATTGGTCACTCGAAGCAAGCGAGGGCATCGGTCCGATGCGGGTGCGAGCGCCGCAGTTCCGGCGCGCACGACAAACGGCTGCGCCCGTCCGCGTGCTTGCGCCCGCGGCTCTGACGTGTGTCAGACCACGTAAGCGATCTTCACCTTCGACGGCGTGAAGCCGTGCTCGTCGAAGATGGCGATCTCGTTGGTGGAGCCGGGGATGAGGAAGCTCGACGGGATGAGCATGGTTGAGTGCGGGCCGACGGGCTTGCCCTTGCCGGTGGCGTTGAAGTAGCGCCCGACGTGGCGCGAGTTGATGTAGAGCTGGCCCTTGCTCAGCGAGTTGAGCGAGACGTTGAGGTGGTGTGTAAAGCCGTGGGAGAGGCCGCCGGGTGCGCTGGGGACGCTGAAGCGGGCCTTGTACCAGCACGGGCCCTTGGCGCTGGCGCGCTGGGGCTTGAACGCGGCGTCGGCGGGTGTTTCCCACTTGGCGAAGGCCCACCGGGCGTCGGCGGTGAGGTTGGCGACCATGTCAAAGAACTCGACGTGCTTGACCAGCGACGCGCGATCAGCGCGTGCGGAGGTGAGCAGCGCCAGTTCGAGGGTGTTGTCGCCTCGGGACATCTGCTCGGGATCGATGGTGAGCTGGCGGGGGCTGGTCGAGTCAAAGAAGGCGATGGGCTTCTCGTTGAGGATGATGAGCCCGCGATGCGGCGAGCCGGGCGGGAGCGTGAGCGTCATGAGCAGCGTGTGCTTGCGCTTGCCGGCCCAGGTCCAGGCGGTGCGCTCGGGCTCGGTGACGTCTGATGCGTGGACGTCAAAGAGCGGCGTGCGGAATGAGAAGGCTTCCAGCGGGCGATCAGTGCGGACGTTGGCCTTGCTGATGGCGCGAGCGGGCTTGATCTCCCAGAGCGGGCCGACGACGCCCTTGGGCTCGCCGAGTTGCTGGCCGCCGCTGGCGCGACCGAGGTTCTCCGCGAGGATGACCAGGGATTGGTCTTTCTTCTGGAGCGAGATGGTGGCATCGCCGAGGCCGGTCGCGCCGGGGCCGACGCCCAGGACTCCGGCATCGTGGCCGCCGATGAACAGGTGCAGGCGATCGCCGCTGCCGGGGGAGGCGACGAGTGTCTTGCCTGCCGACGGCGGGCGGAAGTTGCAGCGATACCAGCCGTAGCCGTACGGGGCGCCGAGGGTTGCCAGGTCGGCCGGGCCGGCGATGGACGCAAAGCGAGCGGAACTGCCGGTGGTGTACTCGGCCTGCTCCGCGGCGAGCCAGGGCGTCAGCGTCGGCGGCGCGGGGTTCTTCGGGCGCGGCGCAAGCAGCACCGGGCTGGCCGGCGCGTCTTGCATGATCTCTTCGGTGATCGTCGTTGTTGCGGGCTTCTTGCCCTTGGCCTTGCCCACCGGCGGGACGTTGACCGTGCGCGTGACCTTGACCTTGCGCGGCGGCTGCGGCAGGTGATACTTGATCGTCGAGACGCTGCCATCGGCGGCGTAGCGGATGACCTCGCGATCGGCCTTGTAGACGATCGGCTCGCCGGTGACCGCAAGGTCGTCGGCACCGAGGTACACAGCGTCATCGCTGACCAGGAGCTTGGGCAGCATCTCCTCGCGGCAGATGACCACCAGGATGTTCTCGTGCTCGATCGTCTCGGGCTCATCGCCAGAGGGGACGACCGTTTCCAGCGGCGCGTCGTTGATCGCCAGGCGCACCGGCGAGCCCGCGGGCCCGGCGATGACAAACACCTTGCCGACCAGCGCGAACGGCGAGAGGTTGCAGTAGTTGAGCTGCGAGCGCCCGGCCAGGCGCACGTCAAAGATGCACCAGGTGACCTGGTTCTGGCCCAGGTATGCCGGGAGCGTGGAGCCGTCGTTCATCAGGAGCTGCGCGGGGCGCTCGCCGGCCGGGCCGGCGGCGGGGATGCGCGAGCCATAGACGAACGCGACCGAGCCCTGTGAGCCCGCGGCGTAGGACACGACGTGCCCCGTCGAGGGGAGCTTCGGGTTCGTCACCGAGAAGACCGACTCGGGCACGAGGCTGACGCCGGCGCGCTTGGGCTCGAGGTTCGAGAGCACGCGGGCGAAGCGCGACGCGAACATCGCGATGCGGCGCAGCGGGTGGAACAGCTCGCCCGGGGTGCCGGCTTCGGTCAGCGGGGCGGATTGGTCGTTGCTGGTGGTGTAGAAGGCGTCAGAGGCGTGGGGCGAGCGACCGGCGGAGAAGCCGAAGTTCGTGCCGCCGCAGAACGGCTCGATGTTGAACTGGCCCGCCGCGGCGATGATCTCGGTCAGCTCGCGCTGGAGCTCGTTGGCGTCGATCGCGGGGTTGGCGCGGGCCGGTGCGCCCCAGGTCTCGGCCTGGCCGACGGTGAAGGCGCCGACCATGCGGGGGATCGACGAGCGGACGGCGTTCAACTGGCGCAGCGTCGAGAGCATGTCGCTGTTGCCGGTCCAGGTGTCGATCTCGCTTTCGAGGCCCTGCCAAAGGTTGTTGGCGTTGATGATCGGAACGTCAAAGCCGGACTCGCGAAGGTAGCGACCGATTTCGCCGAGGTATTGGGGGGCGAGGGTGTCGTCGCCGCAGGTCCAGGCGGACTCGGCCTGAACGATGATGATGGGCCCGCCGGGGCCGGTCTCGGTGGCGGTGGCCTGCAGATCGCGGACCTGGTTGGCGACAGCGTTGAAGAAGCGGCTGGTGGCTTCCAGGAAGGCGGTGTTGGCGGTGCGGAGCTTGACCTCTTTGAGCGAGAGCAACCAGACCGGCAGGCCACCAAGGTCGTAGCCCGAGCCGATGAACGGGCCGATGCGCAGGACGCAGTACATCCCGGCGGCGCCGACGAGCTGGACGAAGGCGCGGAGGTCGTTCTCACCCTGGAAGTCGAACGAGCCCGGGCGGGCCTCGTGGCGCGACCAGACGATGTCCGTGGTGATGGTGTTCAGGCCGGCCTGCTTGGCGGCCATGATCCGGGCGGCCCACTGGTCGCGGCGGACGCGTGCGTAGTCGATCGTCCCTCCGACCAAGAAGATGCGACGACCGTCAATGAGAAATGATTGTGAGTCGTAAGTAATGGACGCCACTTGGCAGAGCCCTCCGAAAAGGGAAGCGGCCCACGAAGCACCGTCCATTGACCAAACTTAGGGCCCCGAGTGGGCCGGTGAGCCCGTGTCGGGCATCTCAGCCCGGCGCGGACGATCGAGGGGGGTGGAGCATAGGTAGAAGGGTTGACGCAAGCAACGCAAGAGACCCCGCAGGGGTACACTTCGGGGCTTCTTGTGGCGCAATTGGGGTGGTGTTTCCCTATCGCGACCCGACTACGGAGCAAGGTGTGTACCTCGATGACACGATTTCGCGCAGAAAACCGTCGTCCTGCGTGCATCGCGATCCTCGCTTTGTGTACCATTCAAATACCGAATACGGGCTGCCACTCCGATCTCTCGGATATCGATGCGCAGACCGATGCGCTGGTCCGCGAGCGATCCAAGCTGCTCGGCGGAGATGGCCTCGTGCCGACCCGGGCGTGGCGAGAGCCGGGTGACCTGGACAGCGAGGGCGCACGGCGCGAACGTCCGGAGACGAACGATCCGGAGGCCAAGGACCTGCGATGGAAGCTGGCGAACCAGGATCGCGATGTCGCGGCCAGACTCTCAGCGATGGTGAAGCCCGCCGAGACGGGGCTCGAGCTGGACCTGACCGGCGCGCTGCGCCAGGCCCAGCGCACCGGGCGGGAAGTTTTGAACGCTGAGGAGGAGTACATCCTCGCGGCGATCCGGCTGTTGATTCAGAGGCATCTGTGGTCGCCCCGGTTTTTCGGTTCGATCTCGCCGCAGATTGTGAGTCGCTACGCACCGACGCAGCAGAACACCACGGCGCTGGAAGTGGTCAATCAACTCGGCGTGACGCAGCGACTGCCCTATGGCGGCGAGGTGGAGGCGGCGTACGTGTACTCGCTGACGGAGCAGCTCCGCGAGAGCGCCACCGGGCGGTACGTCGATTCGTCATCGCTGGTGCTGTCGGCGACGCTGCCGCTGCTGCGCGGGGCGGGTGATGTTGCGCGCGAGGACTTGATCCAGAGCGAGCGCAACCTGGTGTACGCGGCCCGATCGTTCGAGGACTTCCGGCGTGCGTATCTGGTCTCGATCGCGCGCGACTACTTCGATCTGCTCCAGCAGCAACGCGAGATCGCCAACCAGGAGAACGCGCTCAAGCAACTCCGAGCCCTGGAAACGCGCACCGCGGCGCTCGTCGAGGCCGGGCGACTGGCCGAGTTCCAAAAGAACATCGCCAGCAACGACGTGCTGGTGGCCACATCGCGTCTGGCGTCGCAGGCCGAGCGCTACGTGCTGGCGCTTGACCGCTTCAAGGTGCGGCTCGGGCTCGATGTCAACGCCAGCGTGGTGATCAAGAGCGAGGCGCTGGACCTGCCGGAGCCGGAGATCACGCCGGAGGCGGCCGGCGAGGTGGCGCTGTTGTATCGGCTGGACCTTCAGACGCTGCGCGATCGGGTTGAGGACCAGCGCCGGGCGGTGCGGAACTCCAAGAACGCGCTGCTCGCGGATCTGAACATTGTCGGCTCGGCGAACCTCGGCGGCGATCAGGGATCGCAGCGTGGACAGCCGTTTGTGAACCCGGATCGCTCGACGATCAGCGCGGGATTGACGCTGAACCTGCCCTTGGACCGTGAGACGGAGCGGTTGCAGCTCCGCAGCGCGACGATCGCCTTCGAGCAGCAGCAGCGGGTCATGGAGCAGACGCGTGACAACGTGATCGTCGAGGCGCGCTCGCGCGTGCGGGCGATCGAGCGGACGCGGTTTGCGCTGCAACTGGCCGAGCGAGCGGTGTTCATCAACAAGCGCCGCATGGAGGAGCAGGAGCTCAAGGCCGATACGGTGACGGCGCAGGACGCGGTGGACACCGCCAACGCGCTGCGCGACGCGGAGAACTCGCGCGATGGCGCGACGACGGACCTGAGGAACGCGGTCCTGGACTACCTGCTCTCAACCGGAAAACTCCGCGTCACGCGCGAAGGGCAGTTGCAGAAGCCAGTGGCTGAGTAGCTGTCAGACGCCAGATGTCAGTGTTCAGTTGTCGGTTTTCAGCTTCAAAACCGAGGCGGGTGGGTGCCGTTGCGTTTGGGCGACCGTCACGCGGGTGCGGCTGACTGCTGAAGGCTGAAGGCTGAAGGCTCCCCTCGCCCCGGCTATCCTCCCGCCCTATGGCCATCATCGTTCTGCAACACTCGGATGTTGACACGCTCGGGCGGCTGGGCCCGGTGCTTCGTGACCTGGGCCACAAGCTGGACGTGCGTCGTCCGGATCGCGCGGGCGCCTCCGCCTTGCCGACGGATTACGACTCTGTGCATGCCCTGATCGTGCTCGGCGGGCCGCAGAATGTCGGCGATGACCTGCCCTGGATGGCACCGGAACTTGCGTACATCAAGGGTGCCCACGCACGTCAGTTGCCGGTGCTTGGGATCTGTCTCGGCCATCAGATGATCGCTTCGGCCCTTGGCGGCGAGGTCAGTGTCGCCGCCCAGCCGGAGTTTGGCTACTGCGCGATTCGCACGAACGTGCCTGGCCAGACCGACACGCTGCTGGCGGGCGTCCCGTGGAACGCGATGGTGTTTCAGACGCACGCGCGCGAGGTGAGCAAGCTGCCGCCGGACGCGGCGCTGCTCCAGTCGTCAAACGATTGCAAGGTGCAGAGCTTCCGCGTCGGCCTTCGTACCTACGGCTTCCAGTATCACTTTGAGGTTGCGCCGAGCGAGGTCGAAGCGCACATCAAGACCGCGGCTGCGCAGGCCGCGATGGCGGCTCGTTCGCTCACCGCTCAGGGCGTACGTCAGCAGGCGGCCGAGCACGCCGATATCGCTACGCGCGTCGGCACGCGCCTGTGCGACAACATCGCGACGGTCATGTTCCCGATGATGCGTCACGCGCGGATCTGAAACAGGCACACGGCGCGGGAGGTCCTCGTGAGAGCGGCGGTTTTTCTCGATCGCGATGACACCATCACCGACAGCCATCCGGCGACCAGCCATCTGGAGCGCCCCGGCGATCTCTTTGACCCCGAGCTCGTGCGGCTCTTGCCCGGCGCGGCCGCCGCGATCGCGCGATTGAACCGCGCCGGCTTCGTCGTCGTCTGCTTCACGAGCCAGGGCGGCGTCGCGCGCGGGCCCATGGCCAACAGCCCGCCGGCGACGATCGCGCAGGTCGAGCGTGTGAACGATCGCGTGCGTGAACTTCTCGCGAAGGATGGCGCGCGGCTGGACGCGCTGTACTACTGCCCGTTTCACCCCAAGGGCGTGGTGCCGCGGTTCACGCGTGAGGACACGTGGCGCAAGCCCGGGCCGGGAATGATCCTCACCGCGGCGGCCGAGCTTGGGCTCGACATCTCGCAGTCTTGGGCGGCCGGTGACATGGCCCGCGATGTCGAAGCCGCGATCAACGCGGGAGTTTCGAAGGCTCGCGCGATCCGGCTGCACCCGCGCCAGCCAGATGAGGGGGGCGTGTGGGCGCTCGATCTGGCGGGTGCGGTGGAGATGATGCTGCGTGCTTGATCGTGGTGATTCGGCTATAACTGGCGGCGATGCCTGAGCCGCGTCCTGCCCGTGTGCTGGTGTTCCTGCCCTCGTGGCTGGGCGACACGGTCATGGCCACGCCGACGTTGCGGTTGCTGCGAGAGGCGATGCCCCGATCGGTGATCGTGGGGCTGGTGAGGCCGGGGCTGGATGAGTTGTTGAGCGGCAGTGACCTGCTCGATGACATCATCGTCGCCGACGGGCGATCGGTGACGGGGCCGGCGAAGATCGCGTCAAAGCTCGTGGCGCTGCGGTTTGACGCCGCGTTGCTGTTGCCCAACTCGTTTGCCAGCGCGATGGCGATTCGGCTCGCATCGATCCCGATCCGCGTGGGGTATGACCGTGACGGGCGCGGGGTGCTGCTGACTGAGCGGTTGATTGCGCCCCGGCGCCCGCCGCCACGCAAGGGGTGGGAGCCGATCAGCGCCGTGGATTACTACTTGACCGCCGGGCGGGCGCTGCTGGAAGTCCTGCGCTCGCGGAGCTTCATCGTGGACATGGCGACGCGCACCGACGGCTCGTCGGTGGTCAACTGGACGCCGATGCTTGAGCTGAGCAGCACCGAGCGCCAGGATCAGGAATCGCGCCAGGTGCTGATGAAGGGCGGCCTCGAACCAGGGCCGGTCTTCGGCGAAGTCGGGCCCGCGCCCGAGCCCTTTGCCCTCATCAACCCAGGCGGCAACAACCCCGCCAAACGCTGGCCCGTCGAGCGGTTCGCCGGCGTGGCGCACCACCTGATCAGCCAGCATCGGCTCAAGGTCGCGATCAACGGCTCGCCGGCCGAGGGTGAGCTGGTGTCGATCATCCGCGACGCGATCGTGCTGGACCATCCGGAAGACGAGCGGATGGTGGTGTGCTTGCATGAGTTGGGCGGGACGGTCGCGTCGCTGAAGGGGATCGTGCGGCGTGCGAAGCTGGTGCTGACCAATGACACGGGGCCGCGGCACATCGCGGCGGCCTTTGGGGTGCCGTGCGTCTCGCTGTTTGGGCCGACGGACCCGCGCTGGACACTGCTGCCGGAACACCCTGGCACGACGCGCGAGATCATCATCACCGCGGACCCGACGCTGCCCTCAGAGGAACTTGCGGATGATCACCCGGAGCGATGCCGAATCGATCGGATCACGACCGATGAGGTGATCGCGGCGGTGGATCGGGCGCTGGGGGGAAGGGGCGGCTGACGCACCGGCAACTGGACCCGTTGGGGGGTCTTCCCCCGACGGGGTTGGCTGGCTATCATCCCTTCCTTCACGCGGCGGACATCCGGCGGGTGAGGGTGACATCTCGGTTCCGTGATCGGGCGCACCAACGCTCGTTGATCATGGGGGCATAGCTCAGTTTTGGTAGAGCGCATCCATGGCATGGATGAGGTCAGGGGTTCGAGTCCCCTTGCCTCCACTACGGTGGAACGAAAGACGGCCGCGTGCGGCCGTTTTTCGCTTTTTGAGGATCCCGGGTGCTGGCGGCGTGCCCGGGGGCCCTGTGTTGCCTAGGGCTTCCTAGGGCACCCTACGGGTTTGGCCGTCGATGTCGGGTGAGCAGCCAGCCGAGCTCGGGCGTGCCGAGGGCTTTGGCGGCCCCGATGTAGACCAGGGCACCCAGGGCGGCGCTGGCCACGAGGCGGAGCGCGTGGACGCGCCAGCGGTCGTCGGGCGACGAGGGCCAGAGCAGGGCCAGGGCGAAGACCGCGACCGCCATCAAACCGGACATGAGCAGGATTTTGAGGATCGCGTTGAGCGTCGCGTTATCGAGCTCGATCGAGGAGCGACGGCTCAGAATGCGCCAGAGGATCAGCACCTGGGCGATGGCGCAGAGGCTGGTGGACCACGCCAGGCCCGCCTCGCGCAGGGGCCAGATGAGCGTGAGGTTGAGCGCGACGTTGATGCCGACCATCCAGATCGCGATGCGCATGGGGGTCTTCGTATCGCCCAGGGCGTAAAACGCGCGGGTGAGGACGTGGGTGAGGGCGTAGGCCCAGACGCCGAGTGAGAAGCCCAGCAGGACGTCGGCGCAGCGGGCCTTGCCGACGTCGCTGAACGTGGGCACCAGCGCGCTGGTGGCGTCGTGGCGAACAAGTACGAGGCCGATCGATGCGGGGACCGCGATGAAGAGCGACAGGCGTGCGCCGCGGCGGAGCACGCTGGCGAACTCGCCCGGCGCGTCCGCGGCTCGCGACAGCAGCGGGAAGACCGCCGACGCCACCGCGATCCCGAAGACCCCCAGCGGGAACTGGTAGATCCGGCTGGTCATTGAGAGGATGGTGGCGCTGGCGTCGTCCAGCGGATAGACCACGCCCATGATCGTCGGCCCGACCCAGATCGGGAAGCTGGCGATCAGCAGGTCGATGAACGTGTTGAGCTGGAGCGTGCCGGCGCCGATGAGCACGGGCACGAATCGCTTGAGCATCGTGCGCCCGGCCTCGCGAGCGCCGGCGGTGTTGCGAGTCCAGCCCACGTGGGGGCGCAGCAGCCAGAGGAACCACAGAACCTGCGTGAGGCCCGAGAGCGTCGTGGCGATGCCGATGATCACGCCAGCTGAGAGCGTCGCGGCTTGGCCTCGCAAGACATACCAGAGGCCGACGCCAGTGATGAAGGCGTTGAGGATGAGCGGCCCGCTGGCGGCGGGGCCGAACTTGCCGTGGACTTGCAGCATTCCCGAGAGGATCGCGGCCATGCAGATGAAGGGCATGAACGGCAGCATCACCATCGTGAGGGTGATGGCCATGAAGCGTTCTTCATCCGGCGGCAGCGTCAGCAGCGCGATGAGAAGCCCGAGTTCGCCAAGCACGGTGAGGATCGACGTGACCAACGCGAGCCACACGAGCGTGAGCGAAGCGAGCCGATCGGCGTTGGCGGGATCGCGCTTATGGGTCTGGGTGTATTCGGGGACGAACGCCGCGGAGAGTGCCCCCTCGCCGAACAGCCGGCGGAAGAGGTTGGGGATCGCGAAGGCGAAGGTGAAGGCCGAGCCCAGGGCGGTGTCCTTGAACATCAGGCCCACGAGCAGGTCGCGGGCGAGGCCGCCGAAGCGCGAGGCGAGCGTGACCAGCGAGGTGACACGGACTGCCGAGCCGAGCGCGTGCCCGCCGGAGCGACCGGCGGCGGTGGGGGGAATCGGCGCCGGGGGTGGGTGGGGGCGAGAGTCGGGTTGGTGGTCAGCCGCGTCCATGGCGAGTTGGAGTCTAGCGGGTGCGGTTGAGAACAGGGTGTGAATGACGGTCATCGTCACCCTGGCGGGCGATTCGATATGCTCCGCCCGACCCACTCCACGGAGGCTCGAGATGCTGGCGGTGCATGTCTGGGGACCGACGGTGACGGCGAACGGGCCACTGGTCGGTCACGCGAGCGTGACGATGGGGCTGGACTACATCAGTTGGTGGCCGGAGGAGGGGGCGTTCAATGTTGGGCCGCATCGCAAGCGATCGCTGATGATGGATATCGCGGCCGAAGCGGACCGGCAGCCGACGAACGGGATCATTCACGGGCTCGACGAGGAGAAGATCCGCTCGTGGTGGGCGGTCTTTGGGCTGCAATCCGGCGGGCAGGAACTCCAGGGCCCGTTGCCGCCGTACCACTTGCTGGCGCAGAACTGCTCGACCGTCGCGGCCGTCGCGCTCCGCGTCGGCGGCGGCGACAAGTACTCCGACAGTTGGTGGGTTCGGAACAACGTCGTTTGGACGCCGATGGATGTCCTGCGCTACGCACAGGCGATCCGATCGGGCATCGGCAAGTAACCGTTCGGCGCGGCTGACGCGGCTCTGCTGTCGATGAGATTCCATACCCTCGGGGTATGGACATCCTGTACGCGCAGGTCTTCTTTCAGGCGCTCAGCGCCACCGCGATCGCCAGCGGCTTGTTCTACACCGGGTTTCAGTTCTGGCACGCGCGCCGGGCGGCGCGCCACGCGAACTTCACGAAGCTCGTGGAGCTTCAGATGCACCTGCGCGAGATGCGGGTGAGCGATCCCTCGCTTGCGAAGGTGTATCGGCATGACGTGGAGCACGCCGCGAGCGAGCGGGAGGTGCGCGAGTACTTCTTCAACCTGATGCAACTGAGCGTCTTCGAGATTGTGTGGCACGGGCACCGGCACGGGCAGGTGGATGATGACTACTTCGTGTCGTGGGAGACGCGCGTGCGAGAGATCGCCAGCGAGGCGAGCTTTCGAAAGATGTTCGACTCCGGGAGCATGAAGATCATGCACGACGGATTTCAGGTGTACATGACCGACCTGGTGCGGACGACGCCGGCCCGGGTCGACAGCGAGGCGTGACGCGTAGCCGTGGGTTCTCCCGGCCCCCGCAATTCGGGTCGTGGGCGTCGCGCCACGGCGAGCGGCGTTTCGGTAGACTGTTTGGATGCCAGGAACATCGAGCGGTGTGTGTGTGCGTGCGTCCGTGAGCATTTCCCGTCGGGCGTCGCGATTGCGAGCGATTCTGGGCGGCGTCGCGCTGGCGACGATCGCTGGCGTCGGCTGGGTGCAGGCCGGTGCCCCCGGCAGCGCGGGGCCGATCGGCAGTCAGCCGCCGCCGAATCGCGTCGGCGCTTCGGACGCGGTGCGGTGGACATCGCTCACCAATGCGACGGTGCATGTGTCGCCGGGCAAGGTGCTGAGGCACGCGACGGTGGTGATGCGCGATGGCCTGATCGTCGATGTGCTGTTCAACGAGGCGGATCAGAAGAACGAGCCGAAGGGCGCGTCGGCTGCGACCGCAAAGGAGGGCGACGACGCTGCCAAGGCCGGTGATGACGGGGGTGAGCCGGGTGCGGACGCGAAGGATCGGGCCGCGGCGCAAGCGAAGGAGAAATCCGACGCCGCGGCTCTGGCGAAGGCGATCCCAGGGCCCGCGGGGTCGAAGTCCTTTGATGCGACCGGTCTGCACATCTATCCGGGCTTTGTCGAGCCGTATCTGGAAGTTGATGCGCCGCGCCCCGAGCCAGAGGTGAAGGGGGCGCACTGGAGCGCTCGGGTGACGCCGCAGCGCCGGGCGCTGGATGGCAAGGGTGTTGATGACGGGCTGGCCAAGTCGATGCGTGGGATGGGGTATGTCGCTGCGGTGATGTCGCCCAAGGGCGGGATCTTCCGCGGGCAGTCCGCCGCAGTGTCGCTGGCGCAGCCTGAGAGCGAGGCCGCGGCGGCGCGACCGCCGGTGTATCGCAACGCGGTGTACCAGAGCGTCGCGCTGGACCTGACCAACGTCGGCGGTGGCGCCGGGCGCTGGCCGGGCTATCCGGATTCACAGATGGGCGCGATCGCGATGGTGCGTCAGGTGCTGATCGACGCGGCGGCACCGATGTCCGACTCCGCCGAGTGGAGCGCGATCTCGGTGTTGAACGCGACGGCCTCAGAGTTGAATGCTCAGGGCGGTCGCCTGCCACGCCAGGAGATCACTCAACCGCTCCCGATGCTGATGAACGCCGATGACGAGCACGAGGTGACGCGTGTGAGCAAGATCGCGCGGGAGTTCTCGCGCCCTGCGATCATCCTTGGCAGCGGGTTTGAGTTCCGTCGATTGGAGAGCGTGAAGGCATCGATCGAGGCGTTGTCGATCGCGAACCCGGCGGGCAGCAAGGCCGGACCCGGCGATCAGTGGAAGGGCTCGCTGATCCTGCCCTTGAACTTCCCGGAGAAGCCGCGGATCAGCTCCGTTGGCGATGCGGAGGAGGTTGATCTTCGCGAGATGATGACGTGGGAGCAGGCGCCGACGAATCCGCGGCGTGTGCTGGCGGCGGGCATCAACGCGGCCCTGACGACCGCGAAGCTGAAGGACCGCTCGCGATTCATGGCCAACGTGCGCGAGGCGATCCGGCACGGGCTGAAGGAAGACGACGCGCTGGCGATGCTCACCACGCGACCCGCGGCGATGATGGGCCTCAGCGATCAACTCGGCACGATCGAGAAGGGCAAGCGGGCCAGCGTGATCGTCGCCGATGGGCCGATCTTCGCCAAGAAGACCAAGCTGCGCGATGTGTGGGTTGATGGCGTGCGCCACGAGATCAACGCGGCGCCGATCAAGGCCGAGGGCTTCTATGACGTGAAGATCGCCGGCGATGCCGGCGCGGATCGCATCGCGATCTCGATCGACAAGGACAACACGATCACGATCCGGCGCTGGCCGGCGACGGAGGACGGACGGCCGGCGAAGGAGAAGAAGTCGCGTGCGAAGACCGCGAGCATCGGTGAGGATCGAGTCGCGATGGTCTTTGACAACGAGCCGCTGGGCAGCGCGGGCATGATCAGCATCAGCGGGCTGGTTGAACGCAATGAGAAGAACGCGATCACGGGCTTCAGCGGCGCGGGGCAATGGGCCGACGGCACGCAGTTCCGGTGGACGGCGACCAAGGGGACCGAGCCCAAGCCCGATCGAGCCAGCAGCGCGCTGCGTGGCAACTGGGAGATGAAGTCCGTCGGCGGGAACCCGATCCCGCCCGGTGGGCCGGAGCGGTTGAGCATCTCGATCGCGCGCGACGGGCAGGTGAAGCTCACGATCGTGGGCGGTGCGAAGGATGTCGAGGCGGATGATGATGTCGCCAAGGGCGATGGTGTGTGGTTCAGCGCCAGCCGCGAGAAGCTGGGCGTGGGGACGGGCACCGTCAAGGTTGTTGCGAAGGTCGAGGCTGGCGAGCTTGTCGGCACATGGCAGGAGAACGCGGACAAGCCGCTGGAGTTCAAGGCGACGCGTGTGGCGGAAGCTCCCGCGCCGGCGGAGCCGAAGAAGACCGATGGTGCGCCCGCCGAGCCCAAGAAGCCCGAGGACGCGAAGGCCACCGAGCCGAAGTCCGACGCGAGCAAGTCCGACGCCCGCAAGGATGACGGCGTCAGCGGCACATGGGCCGGCACGTTGATGACGCAGGGTCCGGGCGTGCCGCAGGGCGGCCTGCCGGTGACGATGACGATCACGCTCGATGGCGCCCGCGTGAGCGGCACTGCGAGCGCGATGATGCAGAGCGCGCCGGGCGAGGGGACGTTTGACGCCGCGAGCAAGACGCTGACGCTGAACGTGCAGCCCGCGATGGAGGGCGCGCCGCCGGCGACGATCGTCCTGAAGCTCGATGGCGAGAGCGCCAGCGGCACCGTCAGCGCCGGCGCGATGAACAGTGCGTTGACGATGAAGCGAGAGAGCGCGGCCCCGACCGACGCCAAGAAGGACAAGGACAAGGATGATGACAAGGACGAGCCCGCCGATGCGCCGGAGGAGCTGCCGGGCTTGCCGTTCGGGGCGTACGGCGTGAAGCCGGGCGAGAAGCTGCCGGGCACGATCCTGATCCACAACGCGACGATCTGGACGAGCGGGCCGGCGGGCCGATTGGAGAACGCGGGCATCATCATTGTCAGCGGCAAGATTCAACGCGTCGGAACCGATGTCAAACCGCCCGAAGGCGTCGCGCCCGAGGGCTGGCTGATCATCGATGCCAAGAGCAAGCATGTGACGCCCGGCATCGTCGATGCGCATTCGCACACGGGTATCAGCCGCGGCGTGAATGAGGGCGGGCAAGCGGTCACGGCGGAGGTCCGCATCCAGGACGTCACCAACCCCGACACCGTCGAGTGGTATCGCCAGCTCGCCGGCGGCGTCACGACCGTGCTCAACCTGCACGGCTCGGCCAACGCGATCGGCGGCCAATCACAGGTCAACAAGATCCGCTGGGGATGCGTCAACGCCGACGACATGCACATGGCCGAGGCGATCGGCGGCATCAAGTTCGCGCTGGGTGAGAACCCCAAGGGCGGCAACTCGTCGGGCGAGGGCTCGACGTACCCGCAGACGCGCATGGGCGTGGAGATGCAGATCCGCGATCGGTTCGTCGCGGCGAAGGAGTACGCGGCCGCGATCGCGAAGGATCCAAGAGCCCGCACCCGTGATCTGGAACTCGAAGCCCTCGCCGAGATCCTCGCGGGCAAGCGATTGATCCACTGCCACAGCTACCGGCAGGACGAGATCCTGATGATGGGGCGCGTCGCGCAGGAGTTCGGCTTCAAGCTCGGCACGTACACGCACATTCTCGAAGGCTACAAGGTCGCCGACATCGTGCGCGACACGTCGCTCGGCGCGTCGGGGTTTGCGGATTGGTGGGCGTACAAGGTTGAGGTGCAGGACGCGATCCCCGGCGCGTTCCCGATCATGCACGAGCAGGGCGTTGTTGTCAGCTTCAACAGCGACTCGGACGAGATGGCGCGCCGGATGAACCTCGAGGCCGCTAAGGGCGAGAAGTACAGCCTGCGGGCCGACGGCGTGCGCACCGTGGACAGTGTGGAGGCGCTCAAGTGGGTCACGATCAACCCCGCCAAGCAGCTCATGATCGATCAGTGGACCGGCAGTCTGGAGGCCGGCAAGCAGGCCGATGTGGTCATCTGGTCCGGAGATCCGCTGAGTGTCTACAGCAAGGCCGAACGCACGTTTGTCGACGGTGTAGAGCGGTTCTCACTCGAACGCGATCAGCGCACGCGCCAGTGGATCGCCAAGGAGCGTGCGCGGCTGATCCAGAAGATCCAACGCGATGGCCCGGTCAAGAAGCCGGCCGCGAAGCCGACCACTCCGGCCTCGGGCGCGCCGAAGGCTCCCGGTGATGCGAAGCCCGCGGCACCGGCGAAACCGACTGACGAGCCGAAGAAGCCGACGAACTGGATGACGCTGAGCGAGATGGAGGCCGAGCTCGGCGTGCTCGCCACGAGCGGAAACGCGTTGTCGACCCAGGGGCTTGGCGAGTGGTCGTTTGACGCGGCGCGATCCGGCGCGCCGGCGGGCGGTCAGGGGCGAATGCCGCTGATTGCGCGGATGAACCGCGAAGCAGTGATCGCCCGGCGCGAGTTGTATCTGGATCGGTTGCGGCGAGGGTTGAACCCCGAGAGCAACCGCCAGGGCGTTTGCGGTTGTGAGTAGGTCTCGCGGCGTACGTGTCGCGTTCGCGCGAGACGCGCGCTGGCGGACCGTTTGTCGATTCGTTTGAAGAGCTTCGCGGTGGATCTGTCTTGAGGTGAGTTTCGCGTGTTCAGCATTCGGCGCCTCGTGCGCCGTGAGGAAGGCTGTATGAAGACCGCAACAAAGAGCATCTTGGTTCTGACAAGGGCTGGTGCGCTGGGCCGGCGATTGGGTGCGTCCGTCGCATCGATGGCGATGCTCGCGGGAACGTGTGCGGTGCTCGCGCCGGTTGGCGGCGTGATGGCGCAGGATCTGACGCCGCGAGCGCCGGTGCAGAAGAGCCCGATCGCGCTGGTGGGCGTGGATGTGTATCCGGTGGATGCCGAGCCGATCATTGATGGGTATGTGCTGTTCGATCAGGGCAAGCTGCGTGCGATCGGCAAGCGGGCGGACTTCAAGCCCGGCGCCGGCGTGCAGGTGCGAGACTTCACATCGGGCGGTGACGCGAAGACGCCGGGCGCGGCGCGTGAGCGGGCGCGGGTCTATCCCGGCCTGATCAGCGCGTACACGCGCATGGGGCTTGAGGAGATCGGTGCGCTGCGACCGAGCACGGACATGAACGAGGCGGGCGACATCACGCCCGAGGTCGTCGCGGCCAGCACGGTGAACCCGGATTCGTGGTTGATGCCGGTCGCCCGCAGCAACGGCGTGCTGATCTTCGGCGCGTTCCCGACCGGTGGCACGATCGCGGGGCGTGCGAGTGTGATCTCGGCAGACGGGTGGACGACGGAGGATCTGACGATCAGGCGAGACGCGGGGCTGGTGGTGCAGTGGCCGCGCGTGCGGACGGTGCGGGCGTGGTGGATGGATCAGAGCGAGGATGACCAGCAGCGCCGGACGAAGGAGAGCCTCGATCGGCTGACCGGCCCGACCGGCGCGTTCGCCCGGGCCAAGGCGTACATCGCGGCGAAGGACGCCGATACCGCCGGCGTGCCGACGGACCTGCGCTGGGAGGCGATGCGGTCGATCTTCCCGAGCTCTGGTGCTGGCGGCGCGGGTGCGGGCGCTGGCAAGGGCGAGCCGCAGCGCACGGTGTTCGTCGAGGCGCAGGAATACGACCAGATTCTGTCGGCGGTGGCGTTCGCTCGAAGGGAAAACCTGAGGCTCACGATCGTTGGCGGGCGCGACGCGGTCCTCGCGGCGGAGCAGCTCAAGGCGATCAACGCGAGCGTGATCGTGAACGCGGTGATCAACCTGCCGCGGCGCGAGGACACGGCGTATGACGACATGTTCACGCTGCCCAAGCGATTGAAGGACGCGGGCATCGCGTTCGCGCTGGCGAGCGGAGAGGAGACGCCGCACGAGCGGAACCTGCCTTACGCCGCGGGGATGGCGGCGGCGCACGGGCTGGACAACGCCAGCGCGCTGCGATCGGTGACGCTGAGCGCCGCGGAGATCTTGGGGGTGTCGGAGGTGATCGGATCGATCACGCCGGGCAAGGACGCGACGATCATCATCACGCGGGGCGACCCGCTGGATGTGCGAACGGATGTGATCGGCGCGTACATCCAGGGCCGGCCGATCGACCTGAGCAACAAGCAGACGATCCTGGCGGAGCGCTATCGGGAGAAGTATCGGCAGGGGAAGTAGACGCCAGTCTTCAGTCTTCAGCTTTCAGCTTTCAGCGAAGAGCCATGAGCCCAGAGCCAAATGCACGGGCCGTAGCGGAGCGATCGCCCTATTGAGAGTGTCGGCGGCGGTGCGGCCATTCGACGCTCGCGGTCGGCGGCTCCCCAGCTACTTCAGCTCACTGGTCCCGCGCTGTTCGCGTTCGCGGCGGGCGGCGTCGCGGAAGGCGCGGAACTCGTCGAGGCCGACGGGCTTGGGGTAGAGCTTTGCGAACTCGGACTGAGCAGCCGCGGCGTCTTTCTCGTTGAGCCCGCGCGGGATGTTCATCTCCAGCATCGTGTCGTACGACCAGACGCGATGATCCTCGGCCAGGCGAGAGTAGATCACCAGCGAGTTGGTGAGGCCGGCGCCGCGAAGCACGAACGCGGTGTAGAAGCCTGTGAGCTCGCGGAAATCCTGCTGCATGACGCCCATGCGGGCGGCGTTGGTGTCGATGCCCGTTTTCTTCCACTGCTCTTTGGTGAACTCGTGATGGAAACGCTCCGCATAGGCCATCGATTTTCGATACAGCTCCGTATCGCCCGCCAGCAGCCCATTCACGAGCGCCGACTGGATGGCCGCGGCGACTTCCTGCACCGCGATGTTCGGGCTGGTGATGCGTTCCTTGAGGTTCTGAATGACGAACTCGTCGAGCGGCATGTTCTTCCACATGGCGTTCCGCAGGTCGTAGTCTGTGCCCTTGATGCCGGGCCAGGTCAGGAGCTCCACGCGGTACTTCTCCGCCTCGTCGATCTGGTTGCGCCGGTAGAGGAAGCTGATCGCGTCGTGCAGGAAGTTCTCGTAGCCGGCGGAATAGAAGCGGTACGTCCGGTTCGAGATGTCCGCGTCCTTGGTTTCGAGGTACTGCTGCTCCTCGCGCTCCATCAGCTCGGTGATCACCTGCCCGTACGTGGGGATGAAGTAGTCGTTGGGCATGGTGACGTAGAGGTCAGGGTTGCTGATGTCGAACATCATCATGCCCGAGCGGTAGAGCTCTTGGAGTGATTGCACGACGAGGCGGTCGGTGTTGATGAAGTCGTTGTTGGCCTTGTTGCCCTCGTTCAGGCGGGCCAGGGCCTCTTCGACGCCGCGCGCGGCCCAGTAGAGCGCGTGCGAGGCGGGGTGACGCCAGTCCATGGGCCCGTACTTCTGCGTGAAGCGGATCATCCGCTCGGGCTCCATGTGATACTCGTCGATCAGCGTGCGTTTGCGGAGGTGGTAGATCAGCTCACGGCGTGAGTCGACGTTCTCCGGCGCGATCAGCAGCGTGACCAGATCGCCGCCGGGCGGGTTGATGTTGAGGTCTTTGTTGGCTTGGCGCAGCGCGCTGGCCTGGCGCAGGGCCGAACGCAGCAGCTCGACCTGGTACAGGAACATGCGCCGACCCATCGGCGTGGTCACGTCCATGCCCATCTTGGACTTGAGTGTCTCGACGATGAGCTTGGCGTTCTGTGCGTTCGGCCGCTCGTAGAGCTCCTCGAGCGACGACGCGGCCCCGGAGATCGGGCCAAGGTACGTCTCGTTGTACGCCTTGATCGCGTCTTCGGTCTTCTGCGTCTGCGGCGTGCGATCGGGCGGCGTGCCCATCGCGATCGTCCACTCCAGCGCGAACTGGCGCTTGTAGAACTGGTTCGCGTCGTCCATCAGCATCTGCACCTTGTGCAGATACAGCCACGAGAGCTCCTTGTGCAGCAGCAGGTCGCTGGGGTTCTGCGGGATGCCCTCGTCACGCAACAGGCGGATGCCGGCGTTCACCCATTGCCAGCGCTCCTGCGGCGTGTTGGTCGCGACGCTGATGTTGTACGCCAGGTTCCAGGCGTGGAAGGCCCACACGCGCGGGAAGCGCGGCTGCAAACGCGTGATCGTCCGCGCCAGGTCCACCGCCTCGTGGAACTTGCCCTCCTGCTTCAGCTCGTGGGCGCGCATCCAGAGGGCGTTGACGAAGAGCCCACGGAACGCGCCGACGGCGATGCCCAGGGCCTCGTCGCGGGACATGCCGTCTTCGGCGCGATCGGTGTAGACGAGCTGGTGCCGGCCGCTGGAGGCGGCGATGAGCGTGGTGAGCAGGATGCTGATGGCCAGACAGACCGCGATGATGCCCATGCACACGACCTGAACCATGCCGCGCGGGCGTGAGCGGCCGCGAGCGAGTCGGGTCCGCGGCGCGCTGTCTGGCGAGGTTCGGATGGTGGGCGATTCGGATCGGGTCATGGTGGCCTCACGTGCGAATCGGGCCAGTGGCGGCAAGAGATGCCGGCCCGCTGGTGTTCTACTGGCCGGAGTAGATCGCCAGTTCGCGCTGGCGGAAGATTGTTGCCGCGATGGCCCAGAGCACGGCGGAAATGGCCAGGAGCAGGACCGACGCCTCGCCGGCGCTGGCCCAGGAGATGTACTTGCCCTCGACGACGCTGGCGATCGGGTCGATGCGTGAGTAGGCCTGGAACGCCGCGACGACGCCCTCGCTGATCTTGGCGACGATGACGTTGAACCAGATGGTCTCCTGGTTCTGGTCGGTGGTTGCGAAGGTGTCAACGGCCTTGGCCAGGAAGCCCGAGCTCTCGGCGATGACGAACACGCCGAAGGAGACCAGCGAGGCAACGGAGAACGAGAGGAAGGTCGCCGCGGTGACAGCGATCGCGCTGAGGAACACGAGCTTGAACCAGAGCACGAGCGTGGCCCGCAGGAAGTTGGGTGCGAACGTCGTGACTGGGTAGCTGATCTGGAGCCCGTCGCCGACGGCGAAGCTCATGGTCTCTGGGTTGGCGCGACGGTTCATCACGTCGCCGTTGTAGACCTGGATGCGGAGCACGCCCTTGTCATCGATCTCTCGCGCCAGCAGCGGCATCGTCATCGCCTGGGCAAGGTTCGTGGTCACGACGCGAGGCGGGGAGCTGCCGATGATGAACGTCACGCGGTACGTGACCGTCGGCGCGTTGTCGCCGGCGTTGATCTTGTACCGCAGGGCCATGGGCAGATTCAGTTGCTTGGCGGCTTCGAGCCCTTCAAAGCGATACTCCTTGCCCTCGACCTGATCGGCGCGAACCGAGAGGAAATCGCGAAGGCGCTCGGTCTGCACCTGCTTGATGATCTTGGCCGGGTCCGGCTCGGGGAGCTTCGGGTCCGCCTCGCGGGCCTTCTGCTCGCGGGAGAAGATCGCGTTGACCTCGCGCCCGATCGCGTCGGCGTCTTCCTCGGGGATGAAGGCGTTGATCGTCTGGCGGGCGGCGAGGACCTGGTACTCAAGGACGAAGCGGTCCTCGGTGAACTCGACGTTGTCGTTCGGGTCGGCGACGAACGGCGCGATCTCGCCGAAGGCTCGCTGGTGGCGGAGGAACTCGGTGAACAGGTAGACACCGGTGGCCGAGACGCCCAGCAGCAACGCGGCGACGACGCTGACGCCGAGCCACTTGCCCAGCAGGTATTGCCACGCCCGCACCGGCTTGGTCATCGTCTGCCAGATGACCTTGTCGCGCTGCTCGAAGGTGATCGTCGCCACCGAAAGGAAGAGCACCAAGACCGCGGCGAGCAGGAACGATCCGCCCATGCCGTACTGCAGGAAGTTCTGGACTTTGTAGCGGAGCGGGACGTTCTCCTGGAGCATCCCCGGCAGAGCTGCGAGGCCGACGATGAGGATCACGATGAAGACCAGCGAGATCTTCATGCGGACCGCTTCGTTGATGACGTTTCGGGCAATGGCGGTGACGGGGTGCGAAGCGCCGAGCAGGAGGGCGGCGCCGCGGACGAGCGTCGAGAAGCTCAGGGTGAGCGCCAGCACGCCGATGAAGAACCGGCCGGTGCTCGCGACACTCTCGCTACCGAACTGGAGCATCGGCAGTGCGACGACCGCCGCGAGCGACAGGATGAACAGATACGTGAGCCCAAGCCCGATCCACACCGCTGACAGTGCGACACCCATGCCCGCGACGATGCCGAGCGTGACACTTCCGGTTGACAGGCTCTGATTGCGGAGGCCCTCGGTGATTTTGGCGTACGACTGCTCAACACTGCGCTCGCGGGCGTCACGCTCAAGTTCCACGCGCCCGGCCTCGCCCTTGACCGAGCCGCCGGCCTCCGCTGTGCCGGATGGTGCGCCAGGCCCGCTCGGATTCGTCGGTGAGGTGCTGCTCGGATCGACCATCGGGGCCGTCGCGTTGGCCTTGGCTTGTTGCGAGACGCTGTACGCGATGACACCGCCGATGCCCGCGAGCACAATGATGACCGTCGCGACGATCTTAAAGATCATCGACTGCTGCACACGATCGATCTTGGAGAGGCTCTCGGTCCAGGTCATGTGTGGGTCAGAAGGGAGGCACGAGGGACTGGGCATCGGGCACTGGCGGAAAGGCACAAAGCCGTGTGTTCGGCGCGGACGATGATTCGTGGTGGGTTACGGCTCGCCGCTGTCGGTCAGGCGGTTGATCGCCGAGAGGTCCACGTTGCTCGCTGGCGTCGACGGTGGGGGGGATGCGGGCTTGCCGCCAGTCGCGCCGCCGCCGCGAGCGGGTTGGTTGGGTGCCGCCGGCGGCGGATCGCCCTGCACGAGATCGCGGATGACGCTCGCATCGGGCTGGGCCCGCGCCGCGGCGGAACTCACCGCGGCGTTCGCGGCCTCGCGAGCGGCGCCGGCGAGCTGCGACAGGTCGCGTTCGTCGCGCTGCGAGCGTTGCACGAGGTCGGCGATGAGCGCCTCGCCCTTGGGCGCATCGACCGCATCGCCGGAGCGGAGGAAGCCGGCGGTTGCGCCGCCGTGACGCGCGCCGCTGGTCTCGGCCTTTTCCGCGACGGCGGCCTCGACCATCTTGATGAACTTCTCTTCGAGCTTCTGGCGGCCCTTGCTGACTTTGTTGATCGAGTGTCGCCCGCCGCTGCGCTCGCGGATGAGTTTGTCGATCGCGGCGATGGTGTCCTGATCCAGCGGATCGGTCTCGATGACGGCGCGATCGTTCGCCGAGAGGATCTCGTCGCAGGTTCCCTCCTCGCGGATCCGGCCGCCGTAGAGGATGACCATTCGATCGACGCAGTCCTCGACATCGGCCAGGATGTGGCTGGAGAGGACGATCGTCTTCTTGCGTCGCCCCAGCTCGATGATCAGGTCCTTGACCTGTCGCGTGCCGATCGGGTCCAGGCCCGTTGTGGGTTCGTCGAGGATCAGCAGGTCCGGGTCGTTGATCAGCGCCTGGGCCAGGCCGATGCGGCGTTGCATGCCCTTGGAGTATTCGCGGACCGGGCGGAACTTCACGGCGTTCAGGCCCACCATCTCCAGCAGCTCGCTGATGCGGCGCGTGCGCACGCGATGATCGAGCTGGAAGAGCTTGGCGTAGTAGTCCAGCGTTTCTTCGGCGTTCAGGAACGGGTAGAGGTACGACTCCTCGGGCAGGTAGCCGATGCGTTTCTTGCTGTCCACGTCTGTGGGCGAGCGACCGAAGACCGCGACGCGCCCGCTGGTTTGCTTCAGCAGCCCCAGCATGATCTTGATCGTGGTGGACTTTCCGGAGCCGTTGGGCCCGAGCAGGCCGAAGATCTCGCCCGGGTTGACGTTGAACGTGACGTTGTCCACCGCCTTGGCCCGCGTGCGGAGCCAGAAATCCTTGAACGTCTTGGAGAGCGCTTGCACCGCGACTACGGGGGGCACGCTCGTCACGCTGGCATTCTGCATCACATCAACTCCAGATCGAGGCAGCCTTCAGCCGCCAGCTTCCAGCCGTCAGCATGAATCAAGCAGCGCCACCGCTGACTATTCCTTCATCTCACGCGTCGGCGTCAGGAACTCGTTGTTCCGGGCCTTGCTCATGTCCTTCGCTTCCCGCTCGTTGATCTTGCGGGTCCGGTCTTGCAGGGCCGCCATCTCGCGCTGCTTGGCCAGCTCCGGGTCGGTGTTCAACCAGAGATCGATCGGCTGGCCCACCGGCGCCCACCAGATCGCCGGGCGGTTGTTGCCGGCCATCATGGACGAGAACGCCGTTTGCCACTCGCCACTGACCAGCAGGCGGGGGTTGCCCCGATAGATCGCCAGCTTGGCGCCGTAGAGCTGCGCATCGGTCGCGGCCTTGCTCACGATCGCCGAGCGGTACTGCTCCGCGTCGGAGATCGTCGTCGCCGCGAGGCCCTTGATACGGGGCGAGACCTGCCCGTCAACGGTCACGGGGCGCCCGTCGAGCATGTCGTTGATGAGCTTCAGCGTCGCATCGGCACCCGACGTGTCTTCCTTGGCGAGCTGCGCGTCGTACGTTGAGATCAGCGACAGAAGCATCGGCGCCGCGTCGCCGGCGGTGGTCGAAAGTCGGGTGCTCCGCTCCTGCTCCGCGGCCTCGGCCTCGCGGCGTGCGTCCTGCTTGCTGGCATCGACCTGTGCGAAGTCGCGTCGCAGCGCCAGGGGCGGCGTGCGGGCCTCCATATCCAAGTTCGTGATCACGATGCCCGTCTTCATCTCGTCCAGCAGTTGCTGGGCGTGCTCCTTCGCCGCGAGCTCGACCAACGGGAGCGGGCCCTTGCGATCCGGGTCGGGCTGGGCTTTGAGGAACTCGTCGATGGAGACGGCGCTGGAGGCGAAGACGACGCCGCGCATCACGGCTCGGTTAACGATCTTCTCTTCGTCCTCGGGATTGACATTCCGGATGTACTCCAGCACCTTGTTGCTGGCTCGCTGATACTGCACGCGCCAGCGCGAGTGGGCGATGCCCAGATCGCCGGTAAGGTTCTGCCCGTCGGCCAGCGGATCAAGCCGCATCTTGCCGAAGTTCTCAAGCTCGCTCGGTGGCTTGCGCAGGTTCTCTTCTGACAGCGCCTGGAAGAACGAGCGTTCCATGTCCAGCGACACAGCGCTGGTGTCGATCTTCACCACCTCGCCCATCGGCGTAGGCAGGCTCATGGCAAAGCCCGCCGGCAGCGTCTCGCTCTCGGCCCGGCCGAGGTTGATCCGAACGCCCGTCTCGGTCAGCTTCACAGACTGGAACCCGCTGGCGGCGTACGCGACGACGAGGCCGAGCATCGCCAGTTGGATGATCCGATACGTGATCTTCAGCGCGTCGGCCAGCGATTGATTCGCCGGGTCCATCAGCGATTGCACGTCGGGCCCGGTGCCGCCGGCGCGGAGCTGCACCGACGCGGGACGCCGCCGCACCATCGCCGGGTTTGCGCCGGCGGATTCTGGCGGGAGATTGCTGCCTGGGATCTGACTCATGATTCGTTCCTCTGCTCGCCGCGGGTCGCACGGCGTGAGATGCACACTGTCGCCCCGGAGGGCCCGTCAAGCTCGAAGATCAACCGCCGACTCAACACTCAGAACTCGCGCGACTCCGATGGAGCGAGCGATCGCGCGCCTCGGGCATTACTTTGGGGCCGGTGCAGTGCCGGGCTTGAGCTCGGCGGTCTTGGTGCCGGCATCGGGCGCGGCATTGGGGAAGATCTTGGGGAGCGCGTCGGCCCCCGGGTCGAACGACGTCGTCGGGTTCATCACGCCCATGCCCGGCGCGCTGAAGGGCCAGATGATCGTCGTACGAGAGCTGATGCCGTCACGCATGAGCTCGAGGCTCTTGAGGAAGACCGCAAGCTCCGGCACCTCGCTCATCTTTGCGAAGTACTGGGCCGCCTCGCGATCGCCCTGCGAGCGGATCGACTCGGCCCGCTGGCGCACGAAGTCCATGATCGTTCGTGAGTCGGCGTCGGCCTGAGCGCGGATGGCCTCGGCCTCGGCCTCGCCCTTCTTCACTGCGTCCGCGGCGATGCGCGTGCGGGCGGCCTTCATCGCGTCAAAGACGTTCTGCGTGATCGACTCGGGCATCTGGATGTTGTAGATGCCGACGCTCAGCATCTCGATCCCGCCCTCTTGCAGCGCCAGGCCGGCGCCGCCGGCCTGCTCGCGGCTGGTCAGCTTCGCCCTGATCTTGGTCTCCAGCTCCGCCAGCTTGCTCCCCTCGCGGGCGTTGAGCAACTCATCGAGGCGGTACTCGCTGATCGACGCCAAAGCGGCCGAGAGCGAGCCCTTGAGCTGATCGTCCGCCTTGCGGAGATGCTCGATGGGGCGTGCGCCGCTGCCGTAGAGCTGATAGAACTTCAGCGGGTCCTTGACGCGCCAGGAGATAAACGCCGAGACGATGATCTGGCGCTCGTCCTTGGTCGCCGCGGTCTGAGGCACGGCCTCGACGAAGCGTGAGCGCGTGTCGTACTTGATGACGCTCTGGATCGGGTACGGCCAGCGGAGGCCCATGCCCGGCTCGGTCCGCGAGCCGTCGGCCTTGCCGAACGTGGTGACCACGGCGCTCTCGGTAAAACGCACGGAGTAGGTGGTCATAAAGGCCAGGACGGCCAGCACGATCAAACCGGTGACGATGTACTTCAGAAGCTTCTGCATGGGCTCTCCAGAGACGAATCTCAAATCTCAAAATCTCGAATCACTGACGTTCGTCCAACAAAACCGCTCGCTCACTCTCACGTCCGTTTCACGTTCACGTTCACGACACCGCTCTTACTTCGCCGCTTCGGCCGCCCCGGTCGAGAACACGTTGCCGCCCGAGCCCTGGTCCTCGGCGTTGACGCGCACGCGGACGGACTTCTCGTCGGGCACGAGGTAGACGCGTGCCTCGCCGAGTTCTTCCTTGAGCATGTTCAGGTAGAGTGTCGCCTTGTAGAGGATCGGGTTGGCGCGGAAGGCTGCCAGCCGGCCCTCGTAGGCCATGGCCTGCCCGCGCTGGCCCATGTGCCGCTGCCAGCGGTCGGCGCGAGCCGCCGCGATCGTTGCCCCGGCCTTTCCACCCGCCCGCAGGATCAGCGTGTCGATCTTGGTCGTCTGCTCCGCGATCGCCTTGGCGTCGGCCCCCTCGCCCTGCATCCGCTTCCGCACGCCGAGCTGCTCGACGATCTCTTTGGCAAGCGTCAGATCGCCGACCACGCGGGTCAGCGTGCCGATCGCCTCGGTGCGGCCACCGTCGACCAGTTCCTCGCTGCGTCGCCCGGCGCCGACGATCTTCTCAAACTCGCGAGCCACCTCGCGCTGGGGGTGAACGGTCTCGATCCCGGCGAACAGCACCTCGACGCCCGTGTTCGCGCCGTCCAGCGCCTTCTGGATGCGACGGAAGATCGCCTCGCCGGCCTGGGCCCGCTTGGGGCCGATGACCTCGTCGTCGGTATACGCCGCGAGTTCGAGCATCAGCTCGCGACGGGCCAGGGCCCCGATCGCATCCGCCCGCGTCGCCGGCGTGTTGAACTTCTCAAAGAGCTCGATATCTCGCACGCGGTACCGGAGCGGCACCCGCACCGCCACCAGCGCGATCTCAAACGAGCCCGCCTCGCCAGCGCTCGGTGTCGCCGGTGAGCCCGGCGCCGCCGCCTCGCTTGGGGCGGTGACGGCATCGCCCGCGGTCCGCGACGCACGGCGCTGGGCGCGGACGATCGCGTACGACTCTTTGACCTTGTGATCGTTGGTCCACAGCATGGCGCGGATGTCCTCGCCCGGTGCCGGCGTCGCCAGCTCCATTTGCTGCATCGTCGTGGCGCTGGTCCGGTCGACCGCCTCAAACGGCCACGGGAGCTTGAAGTGCAAGCCGGGGCCGAGCTGCTCGATCAACTGCCCGTTGCGAACGCGCACCGCGCGCTCGGTCGGCCCGACGACCGCGACGCTCGTCATCACCCACAGCACCGCAGTGCCCAGCAGCAGCAGCGGCAGCACGGCGCGAGCCACGAGCTTGTACGCCCACGAGCCGGTGACATCGACACCCACCTGATAGCTGATCGCCCCGCCGAGGGTCTTGGCGATGCGGTCCGGCGAGGCGACGAAGCCGAGGATCGGCGAATCGAACGCGGCCCGGGGCATCTCCCCGGCCTTGCGCGGGCGATACAGGTTCAGCAGCAGACTGATGAAGATCTCAACGCCCAGGAAGCCCGCGATGGCCGGGATGACGATCTGCAGGTAGCGCAGGGCGTCGTCGCGGTTGGCCATGTCGTAGAAGTGCGACGCTGCGATCGCGACGCCGATCAGCGATGCCAGCACGGCGTACGCGGCGCCGCCCCGAAGATTCGCCCACATCTTCTGCTTGGCCATGCCCGAGACGAACCGGGCGAAGATGAAGCCGATGACGCCGAAGCCCAGGCCGATCGCGATCGCCCAGCCGCGATGCGGCGGCTTCATGAACAGATCAACGCCCGCCTTGTCATACCCGATCTTGTCGACCGCGTCGCTCACGCGCCAGAGGCACAGGGCGATCAGGAGCCCGGCCAGCGCCAGCGACACGCCCGGGACCAGGAACTTGTGCATCCAGGCCAAGCGGCGGGCGTTGATGCGGAGATCTTCGGCCGAACCCTCGAAAACCGACCCGCGCTGCTGCGCGTCGAGCTGTTCCTGTTCCAGGGCTTCGATGCGTTCGCGCCGGTGCTGGTCATAGATGACCGCCAGCACGAGCCAGACGATCACGCCCAGGAGAATGGCGTACGCGCCGCTCTGGGCCGCGTGATCCCGCCCGAGGATGCTGTAGATGAGCAAACCAACGCCCATCAGGAGCTGGATCACCAGCCCGAGAATGCTGACGCTTGTTGCCCGTGCGTAGCTGAGATAATCGGCTTTCATGCGCGCTCCGCGAACCTTCAACTCACCTGAACCTGCCAGTCATCAAGGACACGAGGGTACACGCCCGCCGCCCGGCGCGTATCTCTCCCGATTCACCGGACCAATCAGCGAGCTTCAGAACGAAGCCGCCGCACCCCCGCCCCCCGAACACACCCGCAACCCGCAACCCGCACCCCGTACCCCGTACCCCGTACCCCGACCGCTTCTCGCTCCCGCTCCAGACCTTCATCGCGGATCGGGCTCTATTGTCACCGCCCGATCCGGCGATGTCTACTTCATTCAGCCGACTTGGGAACTGGAAGACAAAGCGTGAGGGGGTTGGTTGGCAGTGTGTGGTGGTGTAGGGTCTGTGGATGAGCCGCGCGAGAGACCTCCCGGCGCGCGGAGATCCTCCCCGCGTGGACCGCTCTGTACGCACGAGGATGCGACCGGTTCGTCGCGACTTGAACTTCTCGCCCGCGCGCGGCGTATCAGCCGATCAGTCTCTCATTGCCCCGACTCTCCCCGACCGGCTCGCGATCCGCTGCCGACGCCGATATGCTCCGGGCCCGCAATGCTCAGCCAGATCTTCACCATCTCGCGCGTCACGTTCATCGAGGCCCTGCGCCAACCCATCTATTTCATCCTCATCATGATCGCCGGCGGCGCGATCCTGCTCACCACCTGGTCCACCGGCTACTCGATGGGCATGACCGAAGCCGGCGAGGTCTCCGGCGATAACAAGCTGCTGCTCGATGTCTCGCTGGCCACCGTCTTCCTCTGCGGCACGCTGCTCGGGGCCTTCACCGCCACCAGCGCCGTCAGTCGCGAGATCGAGAACAAGACCGTCCTCACCGTGGTCTCCAAGCCCGTGCCGCGGGCCGTGCTGATCCTGGGCAAGTATCTCGGCGTCGCGGCGGCGATCATCGTCGCGGTCATCCAGATGATCCTCTTTGTCTGGCTGGCGATCCGTCACGGCGTGCTGACCAACGCTGCGCAAGAGCTCGACATGCCGGTCATCGTCTTCTCCGTGGGGGCGCTTGCGATCTCGCTGCTCGTCGCGGTCTGGGGGAACTTTTTCTACGGCTGGCACTTCACGCAGACGGCGGCGCTGTTGCTGCTGCCGCTGATGGTCGTCGCCTTCCTCCTGGTCATGCTCATCGGCCCAAAGTGGGAGGTGCAGACGTTCTTCAAGGACTTCAAGCCCCAGTCGGCCATCGCGTGCGTCTCGGTGCTCGCGGCCCTGTTGGTCATGGCCGCGGTGGCCATCGCCGCGTCGACGCGCTTGGGCCAGGTGATGACGATCGTGGTCTGCTTCGGCATGATGCTCATGGGCTTGATGTCCGGCTATCTGGTCGGCCAATACGCCTACGACAACGAGCCACTGGCCCGCATCAAAGCCGCGGCTCCCGAGCGAGAGCGATTCGCGTCGTTCGCGAACTCTGGCGATGAGTACACCCTGACGCTCCGGGCGGGCCCGAAGCGCAAGATCGCCGCGGGCCAAGCCCTGTACTACGGCCCGATGCCCAACGGCTCGGCCCTGAGCCACCCCGGCTTCGTCGCGCCGACGGGGCCGATCGATTCCGAGGCGGCGTTGCGAATCGGATCGCCCGCCGCGATCGTGGTGACGTCGTGGCAGCCGACGGATCTGAAGCTCACCATCCGCAACATCGGCGGCGAAGGCGTCCGCGTCGATCGCCCGCCGCAACGCGACGACTACCTGTTTGATCGCCCGACGCGGGTGAACATCGCGGCCCTCGGGGCCTGGGGCATCATCCCGAATCTCCAGTTCTTCTGGCTCCTGGACGCGGTGACCCAGAATCAGACGATCCCGACCAACCACCTGACTCTTTTGCTCGCATACGCCGCGACACAGGTGGTCTTGTTCCTGGCACTCGCTATATTGTTATTCCAGAAGCGCGATGTCGGGTGACCTCCCGGATCGCTGCCTGCGTGAACCCGATCGTCCGTCACCGGAACGGCTCGGCACTGAAAGGACCGCATATGAGCAGTCTCACCGACGGCCTGAACTTCGACAAACCCACCGGCAAGGGCGGAAAGCCCGCAAAGTCCGGCGGCCCCTCCAGCAGCGCAGTCCCCGGAAGCGATGGCCTGAAGATCGGCATCGTCGTGGTCTGCTTCCTGGTCGCCGGTGTGATGCTCTTGAACCAGTTCAATGTGATCAACCTCTTCGGCGACGGTGCGCCACCGGTGAAGCCGCAGACCGCGCAGGAGCAGGCGGAGTATCAGAAGCAGGTGCAGGCGTTCAACGCCCAGCGCCAAAAGGAACAGGCCGAGTGGGACAAGCTCCCGCCCAGCCAGCGCCCGGTGATCGTCGGCGGCGACTGAAACCACCGCGGGGCAGGCCTGTGGGGCAGGCGTCCCGCCTGCCCGCCGGTGCTGCTGTTCTGCTGAAAGCTGAAAGCTGACGGCTGTCTTCACACCCCCAGCAGCCGCGCCTGACCGTTCACCGCGGCTTCGTACGTGCGCTCGCACGCCTTTGCTGCGCCCTCCCACGTCAGCCGCTTGATCTCGATGTTGCCGTGCTCGCGGAGCGTCTGGCTCAGCGGCGGGTGTCGCAAGACCGCGACGATCTTGTTGGCCATCTCGTCGATGTCCCAGAAGTCCACCTTCAGCGCGTGCGTCAGCACTTCGCTCACGCCGCTCTGCTTGCTGATGATCACCGGCACGTCGTTGCGCATCGCCTCCAGCGGCGCGATGCCAAAGGGCTCACTGACGCTGGGCATGACGTAGCAATCCGCCATCGAGTACACGCGCTCGACATCCGCCCCGCGCAGGAAGCCGGTGAAGAGCACCTTGTGCCCGATGCCGTACTCCGCCGCGAGCTCGATCATCCGCAGTTCCATGTCACCCGAGCCGGCCATGATGAACTTCGCCTCGGGAACCTTCTCCAGCACGCGCCGCGCCGCGCCGATGAAATACTCCGGCCCCTTCTGCATCGTGATCCGCCCCAGAAACAGCACGATCTTGTCGCGGCTGAAGATCGTCGAACCCGCCGGCGCCTGATGATCCGAATCGATGCCGTTGTACACGACATCGACCTTGCTGGCCGGCACGCCGAAGCGCCGCACGCAGATGCTCTTGGTCAGCTCGCTGACGGCGATCACCCGCATCGCGGCCATCATGCCGCGGCGCTCGATGTCATAGATCCGCTGGTTCACATGGTCGCCGCTGCGGTCAAAGTCCGTGCTATGGACGTGAACGATCAGCGGCTTGCCCGTCACGCGCGCCAGCGCCTGCCCGGCGGGGAACGTCAACCAGTCGTGCGCGTGAACAACGTCAAACTCCTCGTTCCGCGCCAAGGCCACCACGAGTCGCGCATAGCGCTCGCTCTCGCCGATCAGGTCGCCCTGATAGTGCGCTCCGGACTTTCCGCCGGAGATGCTGAAGATCGCCTTTGCGTGCTCCAGCTCCTGCTCGTGCTCGTCAGACCACGCCACTTCTTCGAGTGTTTCAAGGAACGTGCCGTCGGGCAGCTCAGTCTTGACCAGACGCGGGCGCGTGGTGCCTCGCGACCCGACGCCCGCCCCCGGCGCACCGCCAGACGCATAGGGGCTCTGAAAGCCCGCAGGCACGCCGACAAACTTGGTGGACTTGAAGATCGTCGTGCCGGTGGCGCCGACGGTCACCTTCTCGCTGCTGACCTCGGTCCCTGTCTGCACGAGTGTGCCGTCGTTCATTCGAACTGGCGCAGACGCGACCGCCCCCTCGGGCGACAACAAGCGGATGTGGCTCGCCGCCGACCTGTCCACCGGCCGCGGCAGCACAAACATCACCTCATGCCCGCGCGAGTCCAGGGCCTTGGTCAGCCCATAGCACGCAGTGCCAAGCCCGCCCGAGATAAATGGTGGAAACTCCCAACCCAGCATGACAACGCGCATCGTGAGTCTCCAGCCCCAAAGGAACGCCAGCGAAAGTCGTAGCAAGCCGCACCGCCGCACTCAAAAGCGGCAGGGCGGAACCAGAGGTGAATATAGGCAAGACACCCGAGAAGCCCGACGCGAGGCCCGACCTCGCAGGAGTAGCCGGCTCGTGCCGCGTCAGCTTCCCTTTCGCGCCGAGATATCCAGGCTCGTGATGTAATCGCTCGGTTTGGACCCCGGCGGCAGCTTGGCGATGATCGCCTTGTACAGCGGGTCTTCCCAGTTGGTCATCGCGTCGATGTACTCGGGCTTGGATGTTGTCACGATGTCCGTCAGCCCCGCCGCGCGTGCGTCAGCCATCGTGTGCTCGATCAGCACCGCCCCGGCGACGCAGCCGATCAACGCCGCGACGTCGGTCATCACCGAATCGGGCAGCGGGCGGAGCAGCGCCAGATCGGAGACCGCGACACGGCCGCCGCTTTTCAGCACGCGCGTGACCTCTCGCCACACCCGCGCCTTGTCCGGCGAGAGATTCAGCACGCAGTTGGAGATCACGACATCCACGCTCGCGTCGGCCACCGGCAGCGCCTCGATCTCGCCGAGGCGGAACTCGACGTTGCTGAGTCCCGTGCGTGCGCCATACGACGCGGTGTTGCGTCGCGCCGCCGTGAGCATCTCCGAGGTCATGTCCACGCCGATGACGCGCCCAGTTGCGCCGACCTTTGCCCCAGCGATGAAGCAGTCAAAGCCGCCGCCGGCGCCGAGGTCCAGCACAACCTCGCCCGGTTGGAGCGAGGCCAGAGCGGTGGGGTTGCCGCAGGAGAGCCCCATGTTCGCGCTGTCGGGTGATGAGGCGAGCTCGTCGCCGCTGTAGCCGATGGCCCTGGCCAGTTGCTCGGGCGTGAACGCCGTCGCGCCGCAGCACCCGCCGCCGGCAGCGCTGGGCCCGCAGGCCCCGCCACGGGCGATGGTCGTGTAGCCTTCGCGCACGCTTGCCCGCACGCCTTCGGCGTCAACGGCCGCCGGCGTGCAGCACATGGCGGGATCCGCGCAGCACGCTTTGGTCTCGATCTTCATGGTCATCGTCCTTTCAGTGTTTCCGGCATGGTCTCAACGAACGCCCGAATCTCATCACGCACGCGCCGATAGTGCGGCATCGCCTCGTCTTCAGACGTCGCGCCCCTGGCCAGCCGCGGCGGATCCTCAAACCCGAAATGCACCACCTTGGTCCTGCCCGGAAACACCGGGCACGCCTCGTGCGCCGAATCGCACACCGTGATCACGTAGTCAAACGCGATCCCCGCGAGCGCCTCGACGCGCTTTGAGCTGTGCGTCGATATGTCCACGCCCGCTTCGCGCATCGCGCGGATCGCCAGCGGGTTCATGCCGTGCGGGTCGGTGCCGGCGGAGTAGGCGTCGATCGAGCCGGCGTGCAGCGCGCGGGCCCAGCCTTCGCCCATCTGGCTGCGGCACGAGTTGCCGGTACAAAGAAACAACACACGCAAACGCTCAGCAGCATCCGCCATCGCGCGCTCCACATGAAGTTGGGCCGCACTCATCGATCGCATCGGCCAGTGCCCGCAGCGACCGCGACACATCGGTGTATCGAACCTGGTAGCGCACCGTGCGCCCCTGCTTGGAAACTTCCAGAACCCCGGCTCGCGCCAAAAGCGCCAGGTGACGCGAAACGACCGACACATCCACCGAGCAACACTCAGCGACCTCCCCCACGGAACACCCACGCCCGCACTTGGCGATGCACGCGACGAGCACCGCCCGCGTCGAATCGGCCAGAGCCTTGAACAACGCCGGGTCCAGCACCACATCGATCGCGCCGCTCCGCCTCGCGGCGAGCTTCGGCGTCAGGGATGGTTGATGTTTGCGTATTTGCGTCATCATGCAAGTGTATGCCAGAGGCCGCTCGCGTCAAGCCCTCGCGATCATCGGGCTCAGCACCAAAGCACCGCCCGCGCGATCCGCACAAGCCGTGCGGGCGTCAGGGTGGTCACAGCCCTCACGGCCCTCACAGCCCGTACAGCCCGCACAACCGGCACACCAACCCGGAGTACCACGCGAGCACGCGCGCGGCTCTGCCCCCAGTGACGGCGACGCAGCACAGAATGCCCCAAACGGACGCCGCGGTCGCGCTCGATGAGCGTCACGGGTGCGCCAAACGCCTCATCGCGACGCGCGTCACCTTCAGCATTGTCGCAGTGCAGGCTCACTGAACCTCCGCCTCCACCGAACCGATAGAACTGCGATTGTCCGCCATTCCGGCGGGTTGTGCGCTGTTTGTTTCATGAAGCAACCGCTGAACATCCCGCGCGTGCTGATCGAGATTCTCGTCGCCATCGCCTTGGCCGAGGCGGTCGTCATGGCCGCGCTGTCTGTTTTGGCACCGGACATGGGCGTTCTGCTCTTTGCGATCGTCAGCACGATCTGCCTCTCATTCGTCGCCGGGCCGGTGATCATCTGGAGGCTGATCGTGGCGATGCGGTGCGCCGGGGCAGCGCTGGACCCAAGCCCGGCCGCAAACCGCTGGCGAGTGATCGCCGGCACCGCAGGCGTGCTCGCAATCGGCTTGGTCGCAACAGCGATGGCGGTGATCGCCACGAGTCGCACAGTCCAGGACGAGGCCCAGGCACGCTTCGAGCGGGTCTCCGAGCGTCTGGTGGGTGACGCGCAACGTCGCATCACGCACCCACGATTCGGCATGGCCGGTGCGAGAGGCGTGTACGCCGCGAGCCAGTCCGTTGAGCGTGACGAGTTCCGTCGGTACGTCATGTCGCGCGATATGCCCGTGGAGTTTCCGGGCGCGATCGGCTTCGGGCTCATCCAGCGCGTCCAGCGGTCAAAGCTCGATGCGTTCATCGCCGCCGAGCGAGCCGATGGAGCACCGGACTTCGCAGTGTGGAGTCTGCCGCTGGCGGACCCCGCGGCGCCAACTCCGCCGGACCTGTACGTCGTGAAGCACTGTTTCCCGGAGGCGCGAAACGCGGCGATCTGGGGCTTCGACGTCGGCTCGGATCCGGTCCGGCGTGAGGCGATCGAGCGAGCGGTGCGCTCGGGGCAGACCGTGATCTCCGGGCAAACAACGCTCTGGCAGGATGGCAAGGATCGCAGGGGCTTCAACTACTTCATGCCGGTGTACAGAAAGGGTGCCGCTCCCGAATCACCCGACGAGCGACTGGCCGCTTTGGTCGGCGTGGTCTATTCGCCGATCGTTCTCGAAGATGCACTGGCGGGCGTTGCCAGAGCGGCCGAAGGCGATCTCGACTTTGAGATCTTCCAGGGTGAGCAGACGACCGCCGCGAACAAACTCTTTGACTTCGACAAGCATCTCTCCGGCACCAGCGGCCCGATCGACGAATCGTCCTACGTCGGGCGGCTCTTCCGTCGCGCGACACCGATCGAGGTCGGGGGCAACACCTGGACGATTGTCACCAGCAGCACGCCGAAGTTCCACGCCAGTCTCGATCACACCGTATCCGCCATCATCGGCGTCGGCGGCTCAGCGCTCAGCGTGCTGCTCGCCGCGATCGTCTGGACGCTCGGGCGAGGGCGCGCCCAGGCCCTGGCGCTGGCCCGCGGCATGACCTCCGAGCTCGTGGCCGCCAAGGCGTCGGTGGACAGGCTGGCGGAGATCGCGCGCCGCACATCCAACGCCGTGGTCATCGCCGACGCGCTCGGCCGCATCGAATGGGTGAACGCCGGCTTCACCCGCATCACCGGGTACACCCTGGAGGAAGTGAAGGGCCGCAAGCCCGGGCACGTGCTTCAGGGGCCGCTCACCGATCAGGCCGCGGTGAAGCAGCTCCGCCACGCGATCGCAACCGGCACGCCCACGACCGCGGAGCTCGCGAACTACGCCAAGGACGGGCGCTGCTACATGGTCGCTGTCGAGATCACCCCCCTCCGAGACGACAAGGGGACGGTCACAGGATTCATGGCCATCGAGAGCGACATCAGCGAGCGTGTCGAGTCGCAGCGCCGCCTGGCCCAGAGCAAGCAAATCGCTGAAGCAGCGAACAAGGCCAAGAGCGAGTTCCTGGCCAACATGAGCCACGAGATCCGAACTCCGCTGACGGCGATCCTGGGATTCGCCGACCTGCTTCGTGATGAAAGCAACGCCCCGGACGCGCCGGCGCAGCGGCTCCGTGCGGTCGACACGATCAGGAACGCCGGCCAACACCTGCTGACGGTGATCAACGACATCCTGGATCTGTCGAAGATCGAAGCCGAGAAGATGACCATCGAGCGCGTCGAGACCCCGCTGCTCGACGTCTTGCGTGAGGTCCAGAGCCTGATGAGCCCGCGCGCCGTCGGCAAAGAGCTGTCGCTCCGCACATCGCTGGCATCCGCGGTGCCCGAGCGCATCATCAGTGATCCGACACGCCTCCGCCAGATCCTCATGAACCTCGTCGGCAACGCCGTGAAGTTCACCGAGCAAGGTCAGGTCACCGTCACCGCCGGCGTCGACAACGTCGGCGCACGCCCCACGCTCACGATCGATGTCGAGGACACCGGCGCGGGCATGACCCCCGAGCAAGCTGGCCAGCTCTTCAGGCCTTTCGGCCAGGCCGACTCCACCACGACCCGGAGGTTCGGTGGCACCGGCCTCGGCCTCACGATCTGCCGACGCCTCTCGGTCTTGATGGGAGGCGACACAACGCTCCTGCGCACCGAGCCGGGCCGCGGCTCCTGCTTCCGCGTCGCGCTCCCGCTTGAGCCCGTGCCCGGCTCAGCCATGGTCACGAGCCTCGAGGCCGCGACGCAGATCAAGCCCGCCGATCACTCCGCAGTCGAACTGCGCGGCCGCATTCTGATTGCCGAGGATGGCGAGGACAACCAGCGCCTCATCTCGTTCCACCTCCGCAAAGCCGGCGCGACCGTCGAGATCGCCGCCAACGGCCGCATCGCCCTCGAGATGATCGAACGCGCCGCCGCTGGCAACGTCCCGTTCGACCTCCTGCTGACCGACATGCAGATGCCCGAGATGGACGGCTACACCCTCGCACGAACGCTTCGAGAGCGCGGGAGCGTGCTGCCGATCGTCGCCCTCACCGCCAACGCCATGTCGGAGGACCGCAACAAGTGCCTGGAGGCCGGCTGCGACGACTACACCTCCAAGCCCATTGACAAGACGAAGCTGCTCTCAACCTGCGCCGCATGGCTCAACGCACGCACCGGATCCCGCCGCGCGAGCGCCGCTGCCTGAGACGGATTCCCGCTCGATCTTCTGCCTTTGGATACCCCCTCCTTCCAAGAGGGGTCAGCGCTCGCGTCTGTACGCAGTGTCGCTACAGCCTCCGGCATGTCGTGGGTCCGCCGCCCGCGTACTCGCGGCAGTGCCGAGAGCGCGTTTCGTCAGCGCGTCAGCGCGATGTCGATTCGACCGCCTTCGGGTGCGGGAGCTCCGGTATCGGCCGCGCGCTAAGCCAGCCGTGCTTGGCCCCGACCAGCCCTTGCAGCATCTGCGTCCGCAGCGGCGACACCCGCGTCGCAATCGGCAGGCACACGTCACGGATCGGCGCCCGCCACGCCTGCGCCGATTGAAACCAGGGCGTCAGCAGCCGCGACACGCACTGGTAGTACCTCAGCGGCGCGCGGCGTTTCTGCGAGTAGCTCGCCAGCGCCGTCGAAACGTCCGCGCTCTCAACCAGGCACGAGGTCAAGACCGCCGCGTCCACCAGAGCGAGGTTCGCACCCATGCCAAGCTGCGGGCTCATGGCGTGGCCCGCGTCGCCGATGAAGACGACGCGGCCTTCATTCCAGCGTGAGAGCACCGCGTCGTAGTACGGGGCCAGCGCAACCTCATCCCAACCGCTGACCTGGTCTATGAGCGGCGTTGCTCGGGCCGAGAGTCGTCGCACCGCCTGCTTCCAATCATCAATCGGACGGCTTCGTAGCGCCGCCGCAGCATCGGCCGCCAGACTCCAGAACACCGCCAATCGCTCCGAGCCGATCGGCAGAAAACCGAGCATCTGGCGAGTGTCGCGATACACCTGTTCAAGCACGCCCTCAAAGCTCGCGTCCGGCATCGCGCACGTGAACCAAAGCGCCCCCCACGGATACTGCGTGCTTCGACGAACGAGCGACGCCGGGCGCAGCGACGAGCGGGCCCCGTCGGCGACCACGAGCATGTCGAACGGCCCGAGCGATCGGCCATCGGCGGTGCTCACGCGGACGGTCTTTCCATCTTCAGCATTCACAACCCCGCGGCAGTCTTCCCCAAAGCTCAGCCGCACCCCGGCACGCTCCGCCGCGTGCAGCAGGGTCGAGAAGAGCGCCTGGCGCCCGATGCCCATGCCGACAAAGTCGGTGCGCAGATCAGCGTACTTTAGGTCCATGACCGCCCGGCCCGCGCTGGTGCGACCGAGCAGGCGACTCACCGGTGCCGCCAGCGGCCAGAGTTCCGCAAGCAGCCCCAGATCGTGAAGCACCGCCTGCCCGATCGGTTGAATCAGAAGGCCCGCACCGACAGGCCGCGGCGCGATGAAGCGTTCCATCAGCGTGACATCATGCCCATCGCGAGCGAGAAAGATCCCCGCCGCGGGCCCAGCGGTGCCGCAGCCGATGATGCCGATACGCATCGACCACGTTATCCCCCGCACGAACCCCGAGATCGCGCGACCACAGGGAGCAGCCGCGCTGGCTGCGCGCGTCGGCGGATCGTCGTCCGCACGGCAGGGTCGGCTTTGGAGTCGGCGACCAGAGAGGCATTCGGGTGCAACCCGTTGCTCCGGCCAGAAGTCGCGGAGTGGTTGGAGCACCGCACGGCCATCGACCTTCAGGACAAAGCCGTGGCGGACGATGAGGAGGAGAGCGAGGCCGACTTGCGATCGGCGTCGCGCTGTGCTGAACCCATTTCAAAAGAAAACGGCCCCAAACAGGGCCGTTTCAAGCGAGGCGGACGGGACTCGAACCCGCAACCACCGGATCGACAGTCCGGTACTCTAACCAATTGAGCTACCGCCCCGGGTCTGCTCTGTCGTTGGACCGCACGATGGGAGTCTGGGGTGACCGTGCCTTGGTAGACGCGATCCTGTCCGGCTCCGCTCGTACGCCGCGCCGTATGTCAACTCCGGCGCGGGTGGAAAGATAGTCTTCTCAGGCCCGGTGTCAAGTCCTTTTGGAGAGCAAAGAGGGAGCAGTCAGATGCCAGCCCTCAGCTCTCAGCCTTCAGCCTTCAGCCTTCAGCCTTCAGCCTTCAGCCTTCAGCCTTCAGCCTTCAGCCTTCAGCCTTCAGCCTTCAGCCTTCAGCCTTCAGCCTTCAGCCTTCAGCAGGAAAGCGGCGGAGGCGCCGGCGTGCGGCTCGGCTGAGGCCACTGGATCATGACCGAGCCGACGAGGGGCGAGTGACTTTTTGGCTGACCCCTGAAAGCTGACGGCTGAAGGCTGCCGACTCAGTTCGCCAGCTCAATCTTCGCCGGCTTGCCCTGATCGCCCGGAGTGTGGACCGAGAAGACATCGCCCTTGGGCGCGACCCGAGCCGCGGCGGTGTACGCCACGGCGCACGCCGCCACCATGCACACCACCGCGATCAGCAGCAAGCCCGTGTACACACTCATCGACGGCCCGCGGCTCTGCATCCCGCCCGGCATCTGCATCCCGTACTGGCTCATGGTCAATCCTTCGGTCAGTTGTCAGCGGTCAGTTGTCAGCAATCAGTCGTCTGCAAGCAGGGGCACGGCTTCGGGCAAACTCAGCGTCGGCAATCGGGAGTCGGCAATCGGCAATCGTGGAAAACCAAAGGCCCGTCCACTCGCGACTCGGCCCTCGCGACTCGCGACTTCCTTCCCCGCTTCAGTCCAAACGGCTCAGCACCAGGTCATCCGCACGAACCTCGACCTCGCGGCCGAGCTTCTCGATGCGACCGACAGACTCCGAGACGTCCACCGCAGTGATCACCAGCGACGCAACGAACCCGTCGCGGACGATGTTGAGCTTGGTGTTGACCTTCAGGCCCGTGCCGCTGCCGATGTTCACCGAGGCCATTTCTTCGCCCGAGGGGCTCTTGAACGTCCGCACGATGCGGCCGCTGACGCGGGCCCCGGCCAGCTCGACGGCGCGAGCGACGTTGCTGCCAACCGGCGCACCGGCCGAAGCGCCGCCGGCGGCGCTGGCCAACTTCATCTCTTCGAGCTGCTCGCGGAGCGAGCGGGCGGTCTGGTCCAGCACGCCGCGAAGGCGCTCGGACTCGTTCAGACGCTCGATCACCTCGGCAAGCTGCTTGGCGGTGTCCAGCGAGGCCTTACGGCTGGCGTCCAGCTCGTCCTTCAGGCTCTTGATCAGCGAGGCCTGCGTCTGCGTGGTCACAGTCAGCTCGTTGAACTGGTTGCGGAGCGTGTCCACCTGGCCCTGGGCCTCAGACTTCTCGGCCTTCAGCGTGTTCCGCTCGGTCTCCAGGGCGCGAAGCTTGGCCTCGGCCTCCTGAGCGACGCGAACCAGCGGCTCCTTCTCGACCGCCGCGGCCGCCGTCAGCTTCGCCGACTCGGACCGCTCGACCGCGAGTTCCGCCTGAGCGGCGATCTTGGCATCGCGCTCCGCGGCGTACGCCCCGCGCACAGCCTCAGTATTGCCCGCCAGCGACACGGTCAGCGCCGAAAGCAGGATGCAGAGGATGGCGCCGAAAACGATGAGAATCTTGGTGACGATGTGCACAATGAGGCTCCTGACGCGACGAAATTTCCGATGTGGTTTCCGGCCGGACCCGGACCGAGCAAAGACCAGTGCCGACAATAGGCCGCCCGTACGCACACGCGGGGTGTGGGGGGGGTGGGGGATGCGGGCGTGGGCCGAGTGTATAACCGATGCCCGCTCGCCCGTCAACTCGTTTGCCCGCAAGGACTTGTGGTGGATTTGGGGTGAAATCAGTGGCGGGGCGACGGGCAGAGAACGCGAGCGGCGGCACCCCAGGGAGGCCACTATCCGCTCACGCCCGTCCGCCGGTTGCATCCGCCGGGCTGAAGCCGAGCCAGACAGGAGTCGTTCTCCCGTTTGTCGTCGGGATTCCCCGGCCCACCGGGCCGCCCTACACCGTGCCGATGAAGCCCCGCCGAGCGGCCGACGAACGACCAATCCCACGCCCCCGCTCCTCGCACCCGCCCCGGATACCGTTTCCCCAGAGCCGGCGATCTCGGTGGCGCGACATCTTCACGAGCCACCCGCGACTCCGCCCATCGATCAACCGGAGCACTCGCATGTCAAGCGACACACCCCTGCCGATCCGCGGCCAGGTCCAAACCACCCCCGACATCGACCGCCTCACGCGCGAGGTTGATGAGGCTCAGGCCCGCCTCACCGCGGCGTTGAAGGCTCAGCGGAGCCAGCCGGGCTTCGGCGCTGCCGTCAGCGACTACCGGCTGCGCATGGCTGGCAGCGGCTCGGAGGTCAAGCTGTCGGAGCTGTTCGGCGGCGGGCGAGACTTGATTGTCGTCCACAACATGGGCCGCGGGTGCGTGTATTGCACGCTCTGGGCCGATGGGTTCAACGGCTTGTACAACCACTTGGCGAGCCGCACCGCGTTCGTGCTCAGCACGCCGGATGATCCGCAGGCCGCGGCAGCGTTCGCCTCGGGCCGCAAGTGGACATTCCCGGTCGTCTCCATCGCGGGCACGACGTTCGCAAAGGACATGGGGTTTGAGAGTGCCAAGGGCGGCGTGATTCCGGGCATCAGCGCGTTTCACAAGGCCGCCGACGGCACGATCACCCGAGTCTCGCGCTCGCAGCAACTCGGCCCGGGTGATCCGTTCTGCCCGGTGTGGCCACTGCTGGACCTTCTCAAGGATGGCGCGAACGGCTGGGAGCCGAAGTACCACTATTGAAATGAAGTGGGGGAGCGTGGCATTGAACGTGCCACTGGTCCGGCTTTGCGGACCAGTGCGGCGTGGGCAACCGTGTCCTCTTGCGCGAGAAGGACTCCCGCGACGGCAGCAGCGCGATCCAGCCTTCTTGGGCTTGGGATTGTCGCCAGGCACTGAACGCAAACCCGTTCAGTGGCCGGGCGCAGTTGCCCCGCCCCGATTGCAGTCCTCGCCTGCGAGCTCGCGTACGCGGCTCCGACGACCCCCGTCTCGGAGAGGCGGGCCACCCAGCCGTCACTTCGCCTCCGCTCGATACATCGGCACGACGTACACGAAGAACGGCAGCGAACTGGTCCCCACGATCATCGCCCGCACGCTCACCGTCCGCTTCCCTCCGGCCGGCACAACCACGCGTCCCGGCACGGCGACATCCGCCGGGGTGCCCTTGGCCGGCACAAGCAGCGATCGCGTGTTGTCGCCCAGATCGTCCTTCCGCCATCCGCCGGCCCATTGCACATTCACATCCAGCGTCCGCAGGTCCTCGCGGCTCAGTGGTGACTCGCCCGAGTGCACCTGCCACGCAAGCCCGACGTCCGCATCCTGCTTGCCGAAACGGATGTCCACGCTCCGCTCGCTCGCGCTCGGATTGATCAGCGTGAAGGTGAGCAGATACTCAACCTGATAGTTCCCCACCGTGTCGGCGTGCACATATCCGGGGTGCAGAAGCATGTCCGCCGTCTGCCGAGCCTTCGGGCACGAAACCGTCTGCACCGCCGGCGCAGCCATCAGGAATGCCACGCCGGGCACCGCGCCGACTGCACGCTTGCGGGCCTCGCTCGCCGGCGTGATCGGGTCGCGCTCGCCGCGATGAAAGTCGGGGTCGCGGTGCGTCGGCGTGTCGACGGCGTTCTGCTCCGCCGGGAGCCCCGCCAAGCCGCGCAGGTCCGCCGCGTTGAGCACGACTTCGTCGCTGCGCCACAGAAAGCTCCGGGACACACCCACGACGCGCCGCACGTGGCACGTCGGCGGCGGAATCTGCAGGTCCATGCCCCCTTCGCCCGACCAGGCCCCGCGCGATGACGCCGCGAGCGCCGCCGAGTCAAAGTCGTCGCGTGCCGTCGCCGCGTCGATCGCGATCACCGAGACTTCCAGCCCGGTCCGGGCGCTCTGGCCGCCCACCGACTCGACCGTCGCACGCACCATACCGGTGAAGAAGTCGCTCGGCGAACTGTCGGCCTCAGCGCCCGTCTCCGAGCCGCTCGGGCCGGTCTTTTCGGGCGTGCTCAGGCGTGGCGACCACGCGATGACTCGTGCCGCGCCGGGCTCGATCGTCAGCGTTTCGATGACCGATCGCCAATCCGCGCGGAGCATCCGCGCCGTCAGCCGCGACTCGGGACCATCGGCCGCGGCCATCGTGCCGCGAGATTCCATGATCTGCCTGGGCCGGATTGTCACCGCCGATGCCCCCGTGTTCCGCACCATCACCACCACGCGCCGCTGCCGCGGCTCGGTCGTGAGCGCGCCCTGCACCTCGGGCGTGGGGTTGCTCATGTGATAGAGAAACACCTCGAACCCGCCGTCGATCGTCGCAAAGCCGTTGCTCCGCTGACGACGCTGAGCCTCGATCACCAGCGTGCCGTCCTTGGCCCGGAACTCCGGCAGTGTCGCGCTGGTGCTGTACAGCACGCCGGTTGAGAGGAATATCTCCGGCAGGTCCGAATCCACGCGCAACGGCACATCGCCCACGCCGCCGCTGGCGCTCGACGCCGCGCCGCGGCCCGCCGCGAAGAACTCCAGCCGACCCGGCAGCAGCACACCCGCGCACCGCGAACACTTGTCATCACCCGAGAGCGCCACCAGCGGCGTCGGTGCTGGCAGCGAACCCGCCATCGCGCTCGACAGCAGAACGTGACCGAAAACGACCGACCAAGCGGCGAGCGGACGTGCGGAGCGGGTGCGAGCGGTTTTCATGCACGATCATTGGGCAACGAGCTCGCGTACGCGGCTCTGACGACGCCCGCCTCGGAGAGGCGGGCCACCCAGCCTGTCCCCACGCCGCGCTTGCTACGCTCGCCCCGCCCATGCCCAACTTCACGCGCCACCTCGTCCTTGTCGCGCTTCTGGCGGGTCTTGCCAGCGCCGGTCTGCTGGCGCTGGCCTTCCCGCCGGTCGGCGTGTGGCCCGTCGCGTTTCTGATTCCCGTTCCGGCGTTGCTGGTTGCCCAAAGGCTGCCTTTCGCCCGGCGTCGCCGCCGTCTGGCGATCGCCAGCGTCTTCGCCCTGGCGATGCTGCCGTTCTACGCATGGCAGCACGCGTTCATGTGGAACGTCAGCGAGCTGGCCTACGTCCTGCATCAGTTTTACATGGTCTTCTGGGCGGGGCTCTTCGTCTTCATCACCGCGACCGTTTTCCGTTGGAGCGGCCATTCCCGCACCGCCCGCGTGGCCCTCCCAGCTCTGCTGGCAACACTCTGGACCGGCGTCGAGTTCATCCGCGGCGATGTCTTTCTCGAGGGCTTCCCGTTCTTCTTCGCCGCGCACCCGACGATCGATCTGTGGTCCAACTGGGGCCTGGGCAACCCGGCCAGCGTGCTCGGTACGTACTTCGTCTCATTTCTCGTGGTGCTGCCGGCCTGCACGCTGATGGCGATGCTCAGGGCGAACCCTGATTCGACTCGGGTACCCACGGCTCCGCCTCGCGTACCACCCGGCTCCGGCGCGGGTCGCGATGCGTCCTCCGCATCCGCACCAACCGATCCAGCGCCGACCACGCCGACCGACCGGCGCGAGAGGCTCTTGACATGGTCACTCAGTGCGTTCATCCTCATTGCCGGGATCACGCTGGGCTCGCTTGAGAACCTCGCCAACCTTCCGGGCATGGGCTCCGCTGAGGCACCCGCGCTGCGTGTCGCCGCCCTCCAGACCAACATCGCGCAGGACAACAAGACCTCCTGGCCGACGCACGAGCGATTGATCGCGATGCGCCGCTGGCTTGATCTGAGCCGCGCCGCATCGCGCCCGGCCCCGCTTGGGTCAAATGCAAACTGGAGGCCGGACCTGATCGTCTGGCCCGAGACCATGTTCCCCGGCCCCGCGCTCAATGCCTCAGCCCGCGCCGCGCAGGATCGCGCCGGCCTCGCCTTCCCCCTTCGACAGCCGGTGCCCGAGCTCGGCGTCAGCGGGCCGATCCTCGCGACGGTCTACGCCGACGCGCTCCTGGACGCCCAGAAGTCCATGCGCATCCCGATGCTCATCGGCGCAATCGCGGAGGACAACCTGCAGTTCGAGTCCCTGCCCGAGGGACGCCTCAAGGCCAAGTCCGACGGCGTCTTCAACTCGATGTTTCTCGTGCGCGACGGCGCCGTGGATCCGGCCCGCTACGACAAGATCAAGCTCACGCCCTTCGGCGAGACGCTCCCGTTCTTCTCTCGCTTCCCTGCGTTTCAGCAGTGGGTGCTCGATCGCCTCGTGCTCAAGGGTCTCACCTTCGAGCTTCGCGCTGGCACCACGCCGGTGGTCTTCACGGTCGCCGGGACCGCGACGCGATCTGACTCGCCCCCGGCCCGCGTGAACAACATCCGCATCGCCACGCCCATCTGCTACGAAACCGTGTGGGCCTGGGCCTGCCGCGCGATGGTCCATCAGAACGGCGCCCGCGCCGCGGACATCATGATCAACGCCAGCAATGACGGCTGGTACGGCAACCTCTCCCCCGGCCGCCCGAACTTCCTGCTGCTCTGCCGCTGGCGCTGCGCCGAGCTGAACACGCCGATGGTCCACGTCGCCAACACCGGCATCTCCGCCCACATCGACGCCGATGGCCGCATCGTCCGCCAAGGGCCCGATGACACCCCCGCTGGCGAATCCGGCGCCTGGCGAGAGGGCGTCTTGCGCACCACCGTCACGATCCCGACCAGTTCCAGCCGATCTACCACCTACGCACGCATCGGCGATCTCTACGGCACATTCACCGGCATCATCGCCGCCATCCTCGGCATCCTCTCACTTCGTCGCACGAAACCGATCTGACCTCGCCACCCCCGCACGCTGCCCACGCCATGAAACCTCTCCACCTCATCGCACTGACCCTCGCCCTCTCGCCGCTGGCGGCGTGCAAGTCCACCGGCCCTTCAAACGCCGGCGCCAATGACAGCGGTCAGAGCTCCGGTGCCTCGTCCAACTCCGTCGCCGTCGCCGGCTCCATCAACCCGCGCGACCAGGTCGCCGTGAGCCAGCTCCGCGAGCAAGCGATCGATCTTCTGCTCAAAGCCACCAGCAGCGGCCAACCCGAGTTCCGCGCCAACGCCATCGAGGGCCTGCTCAGCGCCCCCTCGCGACTGAAGCCCGTGCTGCCCGTCGCCCTGCGCGACGCCAGCCCCGGCGTCCGCACCGTCGCCGCGCTGGCCGCCGGTCGGCTGAAGGCCAAAGACAACGCCGCGGCTCTCACGCCGCTGCGTTCGGATTCCTCACCCTTCGTTCGCGCCGCCGCGATCTACGCCCTCGTCCGCATGGGCGAGTCCATCGACCCCACGCCCCTTTCAACCATGCTCCGCGATCCGGACACGCGCGTCCGAGCGCACGCCGCGTTCGTGCTCGGTGAGCTTGGCAACCCCTCGGCGCTCAAGATGCTCCGCGAGGCCTCGGGCACCAGCTCGCCCCGCTCAGATCCGACGCAGACGCGCATCATGCAGCTCCAGATCGCCGAGGCGATGGTGAAACTCGGCGACGAACGCGCCGTCTCAGAGATCCGCGCCGCCCTCTACCCCGCCTCGCCACAAGACCTCGAAGCCGCGACCCTCGCGGCGCAGATCATCGGCCAGGTACGCGATCAATCCTCGCGAGGCGAGCTCATCAACCTCACCATGTCCAACGACCAGCAACAGGGCCGCTACCCCGCCGAGACACGCCTCGCCGCCGCGGGCGCACTGGCAAAACTCGGCAACTCTCGAGGCGGCTTCATCGCCAAGGAATACTCCACCAGCCCCATCGCCACCCAACGCGCCCAATCCGCCCTCGTCTACGGCGAGACCCGCCTCACCGAACACCTCGCCCCGCTGGCAACGCTCATGGCCGACACGGATCCTGCCGTGCGCCTCAGCGCCGCCGCCGCGATCTTGAAGATCACCGAGAACGTGCCACTGAGCGGCTCTGCGTCCAGTGCTCCTTGATTGGCTGATGGGCGATCCGCACTGATCCGCAAAGCCGGATCAGTGGCACGAAGTCGCAACCTCCACCGCCTCGCGCAGATGCTCCACACTCGTGGTCCCGACCACGGCGCATCCAACGCCCGGCGTTTGCATCACGCCCCGCAGCGACTCTCGAGCATCCAAGTGCCCCGAGCCCAGCGCCTTCTTGATCAACACGCCCACGCCCGCCAGGGCCGCGACATCAATCACCGGCAGCATCGATCGATCCATCGCGTTCAGTGTGACCATCACCACGTCGCACGCGCGTGACGTCACCGCCAGCATTCCGCCCTCGATCGAGCCGATCGACGCGCCGATCGCGCCGCACTTGCCCTCGCGCTTGAGCTTCGCAAGCTCGCCCATCGCCTCGCCCCTCGCGAGCACTTCAGCATCCATCGCGCCGCTGGCAAAGTGGAGCAGCGCGATGTCGACGCGCTCAACGCGCAGCAGCATCAGCGATCGCTCGATCGACGCGCGGATCGCCCCGGCGCTGAAGTCGTAGCTCGAAGCGCCGCTCGCCTCGTCAAAGCTCTCGCCCGCCTTCGTGCAGATCGTCCACGCCTCGCGCGGGCGCACTCGCGTGAGCAACTCGCCCAGCCGCCGCTCGCTCTGGCCATACGCCGGCGAGGTGTCGATCAGCGACACGCCGAAGTCCGCCGCCGCGCGCAGCAGCACCAGCGCATCGTCATCACTCGGCAGCGATGTCGGCGCGTTCGCATACTTCAATCCCGAAGTGCGCCCGAGCTTCACCGTCCCCAGCCCGATCGGCGAGACGCTGATCCCCGTGTTGCCCAGCGCTCGCGCGATCACAGCCCACGCTCCCAGGGCAAACGGCCCACGCTCGCACGCGAGAGATCGGCGAACACGCCGTCATCCGCAGGCCCCGCGCCGGGCCGCATCGTGATGCCCAGTTCCGCCGCGCGCGATGCCAATCGCGCCGCCAGCAGCGGCGCAAACGCCAGCTTCGTCGGCCACGCCGACGAGACCGCGCCGTGATGCTGGATCACCGGCTCGTCCGGCCTCGCGCCGTCGGGCATCAGCCCCTCGGCCCGATCGATCCGCCCCGCGCGCAGCTCGATCCCCTCCAAGCGATCCGCCACCCACGCCAGACACGCCCGCAGTTCCGATCGCCCCTCACTGATCTGCTGCGCCTCGCTCCGCTCCACACCGCTCTCAGCAATCCCCCCGCCGATCAGCCAATGCACCGCCCCATCCACCCCCGGCGAACTCGTCACCGTCACCCGCGGCACCGTCGAAGCCCCAAGACAATGCCCAAAGATCATCGCCCCAGCGCCAGCACCAGCACCAGCCCTGCCCCGCACACCCTCATCACCCGCGCCGCGATCACCGCCCGCACGGCGGGCGACCTCATCCAACTCTCGCGCAATCGCGCCCGGCACCGTCGCCACCAGCATGTGCAGCGGCCGCGTCTGCATCCGCATCCATCGCCCGCCATCGATCATCGCGCCCAGCGCGGCGTTGCCCGAGCCCGCCGTGAGGATGACCATCTTCGCATCGATCACGATCTCGCCCGAGCCCGGGCCGTCAATCTCCGCCCGCACGCGCACGCCGCCGGCTCCCGCCGCGGCACCATCCCCCGCACCGCGCGCGGCCCCGTCACTCGCCTCAATACTCACAACGCGTTTGACACGAGCGATCGATCGCTCATGCCCACGCGCCAGCGATCGCAACACACTGGCAACCTCCAGCACCGGCTCATCCACGCGATAGACATCCACGCCCGACGGCGCCGCGCCGAAGATCCCCGGCCGCTCGTCGGCGCTCAGACCCTTCACCGGCGTGCGGATCGCCTTGCTCGCCGCGGCCGCCGCGAACCGCGACATCACCCCCGGCGTCGTCCAAAGCACCTGCGACTCACTCAACACGCGAGAACCACCGCCACCAGCACTCGCGCTCGCAGCCGCGCTGCCGCCATCAATCCCACCAGCAGCCGCGCTCGTGCCCAAGCCACGCAACGAAACCTCGCCCCGCCCCGCCAGCGCCTCGCGCCACGCCCCCGGCATCTCACTGATCGCACGGCTCGCCGCGGACGCCCTGCCCCCCAGCGCGTACTTCACCCCACCATGAATAATCCCCTGCGACCAAAGCGTCTGCCCCTGCCCCAGCGCATCAACCTCCAGCAACCCCGCCCGCACGCCTCGAGCGCGGAGCAGCGCAAGCGTCCAAAGCCCAGCGATACCGCCGCCGAGGATGAGGGCGTCGAGGTGGATGGGGGGGTGATTGGATTGAGGGGGAGCGGGGGCGGGCATGACTCGTCAGGATAAGGGCAACTCACGCCGCCGTCGCCCGATTACCAAGACTGCCCCGGCAAACGCCACCGCCGCGCCCGGCGCTGGGATCGTGACGGTGAACACGCCCGCGCCCGTTCCAACCCCGGCCGAGAACGTCACAACGCCGTCGTCGTTCAATCCAATCGACCGGCCGTCCATGCCGTTGGAGCCGCCCACCCAGTTTAGAAAGAGGACATCACCGCTCCACGCGCCCGGCCGCGGCAGTGGCTCGCTCTCGATCGCAAGCGTCACCAGCCCGCCTTGCGGATCCCACGCCAGCAGCGCCCGTTGATTGATCGGAAGCCCCGACTGCGTGTCTCGCACGTTGACCATCATCACAACTTGGCCGAGGTTATTGATCGCGTACCCGAGCGGCCCCTGATCGGAACTCGCGACGTTGAACTGATTCGGAATTGCGCCATCCGACGGACCAACGAACGAGGCGATCCTGAACTGCCCCGCGTCCGGCAGTGTCATTCCGGTTCGAACGATCTCGCGAGTGCTGGTTCCGTCGAGCATCACCATGGCCGAACCGCTCGCGTATCCCACCCCCAGCCCGAGCCATGTGGACGTCTGTGTGATCGTGACAAGCTGTTGCGCGTTGTTGATCAGCGGCGACGTGGACGACCCGAGGCTCGTGATCCCCGCAAGCTCACCGACGGTGCGTCGCTCAGTGACGCCGTCGGACTGTCGGTGGACATACAGCGCCGAGCCGTCAGAGAACCCGACATCCCCCTGCGCATTGACGGAGATGGCGCCGGAGACCGGTCGATTCACGCCGCTGTTCACGCCCGAGAACAGCACCAGCGGATCAACGCGGTGCTGCCCGGTGCCCGCCTCCACCGAGCTCCGCCAAATCCCCGACGTGTACTCGGTCTGTCCCGCGCCGTTCGCGTGGAGCGACGCGGAGAAGAACACGTCCCCGCTCCGGTTCATCACGACCGATCGGCCCATGGTGGTGTTACGCGCACCCGACGCGCGAAACGGCTGCCCATCCGTCCCCGGCGCGACGGTCGCCTGATTCGCGATGATCGTTGATTGCACCCCGTCAATCCTGAACAGTTCGGTCCCGGAAGCGCCGGCGCCCGTGAGCGCAGTCCCCGCCACCGAGCGCCCCTGCGCAACAAGGTTGTAGAACGGCGTGATGTTGGGCAAGAGTCTGACACTTGGCAACCCCGGCAGCGTCTGTCCCGCGACGAGCAGCGCCTCGGTCACGCCGTTGGTCGTTCGGTACAGCGTTTGCCCGCTGCTCGTCGTGTTTGCGATGTAAACTGATCCTGCTGTCAAGCGCGGTGCCCCAAGGTGAGCATGCGAGATGAAACCGGGAGAGCCCGGGCCACCGGGGCCGCTGCGTTGCGCGTAAGAGGCGACGCCAGCTGTCGAAACGATGACTTCGCGAGCCCCCATCCATGCAACGTTGCCCTGCTCATCCAGCGTCGGGGCGCTGGCAGAGCCTGAAGGCGTTCCGCCGACGCTCTGAACATACGTGAACTGAAGGTCATGAGGCGTCGCTACCGCCGGAAGCGCAGCGACGCCAACGCTCAGCAAAGCCAGCCCAAGTAATCGACGTGGCGCACGCGCGTGTGTGGGTCGCATGATCGAACCTTCGCCTGCGAGTTCCGGCCGGTTCCGCGCCGAGCCGCACTCAAACCAACATTTACACGCGATCCACCCCGTGCCCGCACAACCCCTCGCCCCGCCCTCACCCCCCCAGCAACCCCCGCATCGCCTCCACATTCCGCTTCTCGCGCTCATCCTTGATCGACGACAACTCGTCCGCCTGATGATCCGCGTGATACGAGCTTCTCACCAGCGGCCCACTCTGCACGACCTTGAAGCCGCGCTTCAGGCCTTCGTCCTGGTACATCGCAAACTGCTCCGGCGTCACAAACCGGTCCAGCGGCAGGTGGTTCCGCGTCGGCTGGAGGTATTGGCCGATGGTGAGGATGTCGCAGGAAGAAGGGCCGAGGGCCGCGGGCCGAGTGGTCAGAGCTGAGCCCGCGGCCCTCGGCCCTGTCCCCTTGGTCTTGCCGATCACATCGTCCATCAACTCCAGCACTTCCTCATCGCGCTCGCCAATGCCGACCATGATGCCGGTCTTGGCGACGCCGCCCTGCTCCTTCACGCGGCGGAGCAGCTCCAGGCTGCGGTCAAATTTCGCGCTGGGGCGCACCGCCGGATACATCCGGCGCACCGTTTCCAGGTTGTGATTGATGATGTGCGGCCCCGCGTCGATCACCATCTGCAGCGCGCCCCAGTTGCCCTCGAAGTCCGGGATCAGCACCTCGATGCTCATCTCCGGGCACGCGTCCTTGGAGCGCATGATCGTTTCGGCCCAGATCGCGGCACCGCCGTCGGGCAGCTCGTCGCGGTTCACACTCGTGATCACGACGTGCTTGAGCCCCATGAGTCGCAGCGACTCGGCGACCCGCCGCGGCTCATCCTTGTCCACGCTCGCCGGCCGCCCGGTCTTGACGTTGCAGAAGCCGCACGCGCGCGTGCAGGTATCGCCCAAGATCATGATCGTGGCGACGCCGCGGGCCCAGCACTCGCCCATGTTGGGGCAGCCGGCCTCTTGGCAGACGGTGTGCAGGCCGTGCTCGTCCATGATGCCCTTGAGGCGCTCGTAGCCGGGCCCGCCGGGGACTTTGGCCTTGAGCCAGCTCGGCTTGCGCTTGGGGGCCAGGGTGTCGGTTGCGCCGCCGGCGTTGTTGAGAATCAAGCCTGAGAGGCTCATCTTCGGGGCATCGAGTTGCTTGACCGGATCGCCACCGAGCGGGCGCGGGTGGCGTGCGAGCGTGCGTCGGATCGCGTCGTCACCGGCGTGGTCAGCGGCGGGGGGGGTGGTCGCCGCGGGCGGGGTGCCGGTGCGAGGATCAAGCATAAGGGAGTCTAGTCTCGGGGCCGGGTGATCGCTGGGGCCGGCTCTGCT